>DASSFZ010000001.1:0-6147 GCA_035693785.1 Anaerolineae bacterium
GCCAAGAAGTCCTCGATCGCCTGACGGTTCTGTTCGACTACCTTGGCTGCGGCGATGCGGAGCAATTGCCGGTCGCATTCTGACGTAATCACAAACTTCGTCGGGATCTCGGCGATGCGCTCCTGTACATCCTCCGGCGAGGTCAGGGGAGGTTGCTCATTGCGGCAAACCTCTGGAAGATCGCTAAGGTCGTCATCCCACTCCGCGTGGTCGTGGTTCAGAAAAATGATGCGGAGCGTTCCGTCGTCGGGAAAGACCCCCTCGGCCTGGAGACTGCGGTAGAACAGGGACCAATAGGCTGTGGCGCGTTCCTCCATGATACCGGGGATCCGGGCAAAGTCGTAGTTGAAGAAGGTCCAGGGCTGGCTGCGTTGGCCGAGAACCCTGAACCCAATTGAGAAGGGATACGAGCTATTGAACGAGAGGATGAGGGCGCGGCGAGCTTTCTTGTCTTGGAGCTGCTTGAGGAAGGTGAACATCAGAGTCTCGAGGCCGAGGTTCTCGTAGAGCCCGCCGTCGCCGATGTGCCAGTAGTTCAAGTCATCGCCCACCGTGAAAGTGATCGGGCCCACCAGGGGCGGGAAAGAGGCTGAAGCGGTTGCTGCAACGGCCACCTTCAAGGGACAAGGATCGATCTGGAGTTCGAGGGGGGAGACCGGGAGCAGGGACTCCCAGCGTTTCATAACGACCTCCGGGTAGCTGCGTGTGATTCCTCTCCTGGTCAGGGACCGGTCTAGGTCCGCGATAAAGTCATACTCCGCAGCATCCGGGGGCAGTGTGGTGAACAGGAACTGCCGCCCGTTGTTGTAGATCGTGGTGTTGAAGATGACCCGAGGGCTGTCTCCCCGCTTCTCGCGCGCGGCCAGGTCCGCGAAGGTGCCCGGACCCAGCAGGCGCTCCTCGATGATCTCTTGAAGCGAGCGCGCGGCGAGAGCCGAGTTGAGGATAAACCGGAACGAGCTGAGCTGGCGCCAGATAAGGGCGTTCTGGAAGTCCTGGTTCAGCTTAGTTTGAAAACCGGCGAAGAAGGTCTGATAGGCCTCCGTCATCGTTCCGTCCGTCCCGAGGACTGGCGTCTCACGCGCAGGTTTGTGCAGGGCGTAGTAGGCTGCCGCGAGGCCACCACCGGAGACGCTGGATAGATATGAAGCTTGCTCCAGCACCGACCGCCCCTGCGGGGCTCGAAGCTTCGCCAACGCCTCCAGACCGGCCTGTGCGAAAAGGGCCGCGCGGCTACCGCCACCCGATAAGGAGATGCCCACGATGGTATCCTGCTGCGCGGCCGGCGTGATGCAGCTTGTATCGGCCCCCGCTTTCGGGTAGCGAGCCACTGTGGCAGAGACGCAGCCCGTCAGGAAGAGCGCATACACCAATCCCGACAGAGCCATTGAGCAAGACCGTCGTTTCACGGCAACATGCTTCCTTACTATGTCTGGATGTATGCTCATACATTCCCTCCTGTGTGGCCCGCGCCCGCGCTGAACGCCACAAGCTTTCCCGCGGCGAGCATCCGTTCCCCCTCCAGGAAACCGAACAGTTGTATTGCTTTGGCCACAAGGCCCGTCCAGCCGGTCTGGTGGCTGGCGCCGAGCCCCGCACCGTTGTCGCCGTGGAAGTACTCGTAGAAGAGTAGGTAGTCCCGCCAGTGCGGGTCGGACTGGAACCTTTCCGTGCCGCCGTAGACAGGCCGCCGGCCGTTGTCATCGCGCAGAAAAATACCACTGAGCCGGTCCGAAATTTCCTTGGCTACCTCGAAGAGATTCATTAATTTGCCTGAACCGGTCGGGCACTCAATTTTGAAGTTGTCACCGTAGTAGAGATAGAAGCTCAGTAGCGTCCGGATAAGCAGGGCATTTACCGGAAACCAGATAGGTCCCCGCCAATTGGAGTTGCCGCCAAACATGCTCGTGTTCGACTCCGCCGCCAGATAATCCACCCGGTACTCCTCGCCGTTCACGTGCAACACGTAGGGATGCTGCTCGTGGAATTTGGAAATTGATCGAATACCGTAGGGGCTCAGGAACTCGCGTTCGTCGAGCATCTTGGAGAGGATCCTCCGCAGCCGCTCTGGATTGACCAGGGCAAAGATTCCTCGCTCGGCGACCCCATAGTGACCTGGCCCCGTAGGATGGACCGACATCAGAAGTTCCGGCATCTGGCGCACGCGTGCCTGATACGCGGCCGCTACGCGCGGCACGCGCTCGCGCTGCCACGCCTCGACCACTGTCGTGGCGCAAAGGGGCAGGAGCCCGACCATTGAGCGCACCTTGAGCCGCGTCGTGCTGCCGTCAGGGAGCCGCAACAGATCGTAATAAAAGCCGTCCTCCTCATCCCACATGCCTTGCTGTCCGGGCTTGTTCATCGCCGCGGCTATGTATAGGAAATGCTCTACGAACTTTGCGACCATGTCCTCGTAAGTGGAGTCGTAGGCCGTGAGTTCTAAGGCGATCTCACCCATGTTCTGAGTGAATAGTGCCATCCAGGCCGTGCCGTCTGCCTGCTCCAGATAGCCTCCGGTGGGCAGCGGCGCGCTGCGGTCGAAGACGCCGATATTGTCGAGGCCGAGAAAGCCGCCTTCGAAGACATTCTTGCCGAAACGGTCCTTGCGGTTTACCCACCAGGTGAAGTTCATCATAAGCTTGTTAAACGCCGACTTCAGGAAATCGACATCGGCTTCGCCGCGCAGCATCTGCTCGGTGCGGTAGAGGAACAGAGTCGCAAAGGCGTGCACCGGCGGGTTGACGTCACTGAAGTTCCACTCGTAGGCGGGGAGCTGTCCACTCGGATGGAGGTAGAGCCGACGGAGCATTAGTTCGAGTTGCTCCTTTGCAAAATCGGGATCCACGATCGCGATCGGTAGCGTGTGGAATGCGAGATCCCAGGCGGCGTACCAGGGGTACTCCCACTTGTCAGGCATCGAGATGATGTCGCTGTTAATCATGTGGAACCAGTCTCGATTCCGAAAGTCGCGACTCTCGCGGTGCAGCGGGTGTGCGCGATGCTCCTCGAGCCACGCATCGGCGTCGAAGTAATAGTACTGCTTAGACCACAGCATTCCGGCGATGGCCTGGCGCATCACGTTGGCCGCGTCCGGCGAGACCGACGGCGGGGTGACCGATTTATAAAATTCATCCGCTTCCCGCAGCCGTGCGGCAAACGTATCGTCGAAGGATCGGCCGAAAGGGAAGGCGCTCGGCTCAGCGACCGCATGAGCGGTTAATCGCAATCGCACCGTCGCGGACTCGCCAGAGGCGACCTTTAGCCGGTGGTGCGCCGCCACCTTGGTGCCGTGCCGCTCGGGGTTCACCGCATTCTGCTGCCCGTGAACCACGTAGTTGTTGATGCCGTCCTTGAGGTACGGGCCCTCGTCCGGATAGTTCAAGTGGAGTTGAGCATGGTTGGTTGAGTTCTCGGTGAAGAGCAGCGGCGCCTCCCCTTCGCAAAAAAGGGCAAACTCACCCAACTGAGAATGGGTTGCGGCGACCGCGCTCGTGCCCGACGCTGCCTTGATCTGCTTGAGGTTTGGTTTCTCGGCTGCTCGGTTGGATTCGGCAATCCACGACGACCAGTCGTTGCGGAACCACAGCGTCGGCAAGACGTGCAGTTCGGCCGCCTCCGGTCCCCGGTTGGCTGCCGTAATCCGTATGAGGATATCTTCCGGACCGGCTTTGGCATACTCCACGAACACGTCGAAGTAGCGGTCTTCATTGAAGACGCCGGTGTCCAGAAGCTCATACTCCATCTCGTTGCGGTTGCGCCGGCAGTTGGTCTCCACCAAGTCGGCGTAGGGATACGCCGCCTGGGGGTACTTGTAGAGATACTTCATGTACGAGTGGGACGGCGTGCTGTCGAGATAGAAGTAGTACTCTTTCACGTCCTCGCCGTGATTGCCTTCGCTGTTGGTGAGGCCAAAGAGCCGCTCCTTGAGGATTGGATCCTTGCCGTTCCACAGGGCCAGCGCGAAGCACACCCGCTGCTTGTCGTCGGAAATGCCGGCGATACCGTCCTCGCCCCAGCGGTATGCGCGCGAGCGCGCATGATCGTGCGTGAAGAAATTCCAGGCGTCGCCGTTCTCGCTGTAATCCTCGCGCACAGTGCCCCACTGCCGCTCGCTCAAGTAGGGACCCCATTTCTTCCACGGGATGCCCGCCTCGCGCGCCTGTTTCAAGCGTTCTTGCTCGATGACATCGACAATCTTAGTGGCCATTTCTCGCCGTCTCCTCGGTACTTCTCTGCCCACATGACTTCGACTTTTTCAACTACCATTCTAACTCGACACTGTTCCCTCATCCCCTTATCAGCGCAAAAACCCGCGCGCTCCAGGGATGCTCCTCGAGATATAAACCGCGCCCTTGCAGATCGTTGCCGTCCCAATCGTACGAGGCGTCACCGAGCAAATCCTTGAGCCGCCATCGGCTGTTGCCGAGATCGGCAAACGGCAGCCGCACGTGGCACTGGCTCTGGTTCGGCGCATAGTTCACCGTCACCACCAGCCGCTCGTCGCCAGCGCCTTGCCAGGCATAAACTAAGAAACAATCCCAGGTCCAGTTGCCGTCCCAGGCAGGAACGCATTCGAGCAGCTGCCAGTCGCCGTTGCGCACGACGTCGTGGCGCAGCACGGCAAGCAGCCGGTCATAGAATTTCTTCACCCGCTCATCGATCGGCTCTTCCGGCCCGCGCACCAGATGCGGTGAAATCCGCTTCTTGCGCGCCTCGAATTGTCCCTGATGAAAAAATCGTAACCCAGGGGATAGGAAAGTGATTACGGCCGCGGCTTCATAAACTTCCGGCGAGAAAGTTGCGGCCGCGCGCGGCTCATCGTGGTTCTCGAGAAAGCGCACGAGCTTATTTTGATAATCCAATCCGGCGTGAAAATGCTCGCGCACCGGCCGCGCGTGGCCTTCACGCAGCCGATCATAGAGACGCTTGTCGTAAGCGTAATCGAACCCTTGCTGCTGCATCGTCCATTCCATGTCCCAGTAGACTTCGGCCATGAACAGAAAGTTTGGATGCTTGCGCCGCACGGACTTGGTTGCCCTCGGCCAGAAAAGCTCGGCGCGGATGCCCCAAGTGCGCTCGAACACCTCGGGCAGTACCAGCATGGCCATGTCGCAGCGCACGCCGTCGCATTGTCCGGCGATGCGCTCCAACTCGCCGATCATCGCCTGCTGCAATTCCGGGTTGCCGTAGTTGAGCTGCAGCGTGTCGGGCCAGCCGTCAAAATACGGATCGCGGCCGTAGGCAAGCACCAGCGAGCGGTTTTTCGTCTGCATACGGCAGTAGTTTTGCGGCGCGCGCGCCAGGTCATCTTCGCTGCCATGGACAAAGTAGTCCGGATGCTGTTCGGCCCACGGATGATCCGGCGCCATGTGGTTGGGCACGAAGTCGAGCATCAGCTTCAGTCCGCGTTGTTGCAGCCGCTGGCGCAAACGCGCGAGCGGCGCGGCGGCGCTCGCCCGTGTGCGCCAGCGGCTCCAACAACGCGGACTGAAGCTGCTGCTCGACTTTGTTCCCAACCACATGGCCCCGGATCATCCGTGGATCGACGCGCATCCGGACTACTTTGTCCATGGCAGCGAGAGTGATTTGGCGCGCGCACCGCAGAACTATTGCCGCGCGCAAACACAAAACGACCCGCTGGTGCTCGCCTACGGCCGCGACCCGTACTTTGAGGGCTGGCCCGACACGCTGCAGCTCAACTACGGCAACCCGGAATTGCAGCAAGCAATGATCGGCGAGCTGGAGAGCATCGCCGGGCAATGCGATGGCGTGCGCTGCGACATGGCCATGCTGGTCTTGCCCGACGTGTTCGAACGGACGTGGGGCATCCGGGCTGACCTCTTCTGGCCGAAGGCAACCGAGTCCGTGCGGCGGAAACATCCAAACTTCCAGTTCATGGCCGAGGTCTACTGGGACCTGGAATGGACGATGCAGCAACAGGGGTTCAATTACGCCTACGACAAACGGCTGTACGACCGCCTGCGCGAGGAGCACGCCCGACCGGTGCGGGAGCATTTCCACGCGGAGCCCGATTATCAGAACAAGGTGGCCCGCTTTATGGAAAACCACGACGAGCCGCGCGCGGCCGCGACCTTCGCTCCGGAAGTACATGAAGCCGCGGCGGTTATCACGTTCCTGTCCCCTGGT
>DASSFZ010000002.1:0-7068 GCA_035693785.1 Anaerolineae bacterium
CCTGATCGGAGGTGGCCTGCAATGCCGCCAGAGCTTCCTTTTCAATCGTGTCGAATTGATCGAGCATGGCGTCTCCTTGCTTGTTGCGTGTTGCGTGCCGCGTATCGCGTATAGCGTGTCGGAGCCATACGGAACACGGAACACGAAACAAAAACGCCCCCGTCCGCATAGGGACGAGAGCGTCAGTCTCCCGTGGTACCACCCCGATTGGCTCGCATTACGCAAGCCCACTCGTTGCGCCAACGGCCTTCTGGCTTATCGCGTATCGCATATCGCGTATAGCGTATCGCCGGGCGATTGGCTGCCCGGTTAACGCTGGGCCTGCGGAAGAGGCTACGCACCCCCATCTCCAATTACTAATCTCCAATTACTACTTTTCGAGATTAGTGATCAGTAATTGGTAATTGGGCTTCACCCCTCGGCTCGGGAGCGAACTTCGGCAGCTTCGATCCGGTCGGGACTTCCAGTCTGCGATCCCGACTCCCTGTCGGCGCTGGGCCGCGTACTCTTCTCCGTCACAGCCTTTCAACTATTGGCCGCTATTATCGGCAGATGAGCGAATTTGTCAAGGCGTAAGATGTGATACCGTCCTCTTACGTTTTGCGTTTTACATTTCACTTCCGGCGCAGGTTTCACTTGATCCGATATGCGCCTGCCTCGTTGTTGAAAATCCAGCCGACGACGGCGCCGATCGAGATGTCGTCCGAAAGATAAGCCTCGCGCGTGATGGCCGCCGAGCCGCGCCCGCGCAGCCGCTGCGCCTCGCGCCGCATGCGCCGGAAGCGCTCCTGCCAGCGCTCGAAGTTGCGTGGGCGCAGATCGACCCAACCCTTGGCGGCCCATTGTTCGACGCGCTCCGGCGTCAACGCCACAGTGTTTGTCCCTGGCATTTCCGGGATGCGGATGAAGGGGCCGCGTATCAGGGCGTGGCCGTCCGGCGTGAGGATGGGCAAGCCGACGGCGGTGATAGTGTCGCGCAGTTTCGTGTCGGATTGCAGCAGGTCGAACACCTCGGCAGCCAGCGCGTCGATCGTCTGCTCGAGCACCGCGCTGAGTGTGCCGAATCTCAGCTTGAGGAGATGAGATTCCCACAGCAGCTTGCCCAGCTCGGGCGGTCCGAGCTGGCCGAGCGCCACCGAGTGCGACTGCGTCTCTCGCTCCAGGCGCGCGATCTCTTCGAGCGCGAAGTAGCGCAGGTAGCCGGCACGGTAGGTCGGGTTCATCACCGCGCTGTCGATCGCGGCGATGACGTCGTAGCCGGTGTTGCTGCCTTTGATTTCCAGGACCACCTGCAGCGCGATCTCTTCCGGCGTGATGAATTCCATCTGCCGCATGTGGGTGATCGCCTCGAACTCGCCCTTGGTGAACAGGCCGTTCTCACCCGTGTCGACCACGACCATGGTCAGCGGGCCGCAACGCTCGTAGCTCGACTCGGGCTGGCGCAGCGAGAGCGTGTCGCCCAGCGGCTCCGTGTGACTGGCAAAGACGGTCACCGGCTTGCCGCGCTCGCGGATCGTCCGGCGCGTGATGTCGGCATAGCCGATCATCGCGCCGGGCTTGACTTCTTTGACGACCGGGACGCCGGGCGTGCGCGCCATGAGGAACATCAAACCGGTGTGGGCGAAGGCGATAGCCGTCTTCGTCATCAGCTTGGCCGAGGGTTTGTCTTCCGAGTGCGTGTACGGAATGTTCAAGCCCATGCCGCCCGTGCCGGTCGTCCCCACCTTGAGATACAGACGCGTCCCGGCCTCGGACATGGCCCGGTGGATCAACAGCACGTGCCGCACCAGTTGCGGCACCGACTGCGAGATGAGCAGCGTCTCCAGCGCACGCCGGGCAGAAACGCCTGCCCCGACCGCCCGGCCTATGTCGCCTTGCTCGACGTCAGACATTAGCGCGTCAAACCGCTTCTTCGCGACAATCGAAGCGGCGTGCACGTCCTGATAACTGATCGCCGTCGCCGTGTTGATGCTGTCCACGACCACGTCGGGCCTGTGCTCCAGGATCAGCCGCACGAGCTGCGAGCGGGCGTACGCCGCGTCTGGGTCGCCTAACAAATCGTCGTACATCCCTGCGCGGCGCTCCGCCGAATCGAGCATCCGCGCGCGCGTCGTCTGGCGGCGACGATCGTGCGAGTTCCACTCGGCGCGCAGGAACACGTCGCCCCAGAAGCCGACGAAGTGCACGGAAGGAAACTCACGCTCGAGGCGGGAAATCGTCTCACGCACTTCTTGCTGGTACAACGAGGCGACGATGATGCGTCGCGGCGCAAGATGGCGCGCGATTTGTCGCACCACCTGCGTGCCGACCATCCCTCCACCACCCAACACCAGAAATGTTTCGTCCATGGGCGACTCTTTCTTTTTCGGATCCTCCGTCGCAGCTGCGAACGGCATGGGGATACCGTTGCTACGTAAGCATACACGCGGCTGAAGGCGGGGTCAAGCAAAACCTCCCGCAGGCTGCGCGCCTGCGGGAGGTTCGGACATCGCATGCACGGACGAGACGGCGCTTACTTGACTTCGACGACCGCGCCCGCCGCTTCGAGCTTGGACTTGGCGTCGTTAGCGGCTTCCTTCGCCACGGCGGTCAGCACCGGCTGCGGAGCCGTATCCACCAAGTCCTTGGCTTCCTTCAGGCCGAGGCTGGTCAACTGGCGGACGGTCTTGATGACCTCGATCTTCTTCGGGCCGGCGTCCTTGATGATCACGTCGAACTCGGTCTTCTCTTCGACCGGGGCCGCGGCAGCGGGCGCCGCGCCCGCCGCCGACATCGCGCCCATCATCACCGGGGCGGCGGCGCTCACACCCCACTTATCCTGCAGCATTTTCGACAGCTCGGCCGCTTCCACCAGGCTCAGCGAGTCTAGCTCGGCAACCAGCTTCTCAAGTTTCTCAGACATATCGAATCCCTCTTTTCTTTGATTTACATTTCCTTCGTTTCCTTCAGTTCCGACGAGCAAACGAAGCTCAGGGAACCCCCGCACACAGCCGGCGAGGGCAGGCCCCCGCAGACAGCCGGCGAGGGCGGGCCAAAGGAACTCCCGTCAGGTCCGGGTGTTCAGGTGGCGGCTGGTGCCTGCTCTGACCGCGCCTTCAGCACCTGCGCGATTTCGCGCAGCGGCGCTTGCAGCACGCTGACGAGCTGGCTCATCGGGCCTTGCAGCGTGCCGACTAACCCGGCCAGCACGACCGGCCTCGGCGGCAGGTCGGCGAGCATCTTCACGCCCGCCGCGTCGATGATCCGGTCGCCGAGCAGCCCGCCTTTCACCTGGAACGACTCGATGCTGCTCGCGAACTCCGTCATCGCCTTCGCCGCAGCTGGCGCATCTTCGTGCGCGAAGGCCATGACCAGCGGCCCGGTCAGCATATCTTCCGGGATCGGCAGGCCGGCCTCGGCCAGCGCGCGCACAAACAGCGTAAGCTTCACGACGTGCAACTGGCTGTTAGACTCGCGCAGCTTCACGCGCAGGTTATACAGGTCCTTCGCGCCGACGCCCGGGAACTCGGCGACGACCACCGCGCTGCTCCGGCGCAGCCACTCGGCGTATTCGGCCACCAGCTCCGACTTGCGCTCTTTCGTTAACGGCACTCTTCTTCACCTCCTTTCGCGTTCGCTGTCCAGCACGACGCGGATTTCGCACGGATTACACGGACATTAGTGTGGACAACAAAAAGTCTTTGCCGCAGCCGTGGGGTCGCCAAGCGACTCACACGAGGCAAAGACTGTGACGCGAGCGGGCACATTGCCCGCACAATGCGTGCCACGAGAATCTTGCCTCGGCAGGCTACCATCATTAAGCCGCTCACCTTCGCGGCGCCTGCTGTCTCCGGCTGACTGCGGCGCTATTCGGTTGTCGAACTACACCGACGCCTGGAGCGACAGCGCCAGGTTCGGGTCGACCTTGATGCCCGGCCCCATCGTCGACGTGACGACGACGCGCTTCAGGTACGTGCCCTTCGCCGCGGACGGCTTGGCCTTCTGCAGGGCGTCCATCAGTGCGGCGAAGTTCGTCATCAACTGCTCGGCGCCGAACGAGGCTTTGCCGATGATGACGTGGATGTTCGCCGTCTTATCGATGCGAAACTCGACGCGGCCTGCCTTGGCTTCTTTGATCATGCGCGGCAGGTCGTCCGCCTTCGCCGCGATCGTGCCGGCCTTGGGGTTGGGCATCAGGCCGCGTACGCCGAGGATCTTGCCCAGACGCCCGACCTTGCCCATCATGTCGGGCATCGCCAACGAGATGTCCCAGTCCGTCCAGCCATCCTGGATCTTCTTCAGGCCCTCGTCGTCGCCGATGACGGTATCGGCGCCGGCGTCTTCGGCGATCCTGGCTGCCTCGCCCTGCGCGAAGACGGTCACCCGCACCGTCTTGCCCACACCGGCCGGCATGAGCACGACGCCGCGCACCTGCTGGTCGGCGTGACGCGGATCGACGCCCAGGCGCATGTGGACTTCCACCGTGCTATCGAACTTCGTAATCGACGTCTCCTTCACGAGCGCCATCGCCTCGGAGGGCGTGTACAGCTTCTGATCGTCGACTTTTTGTGCTGCTGCCAGATATTTCTTGCCGTGACGCTTCACTGTCATTGCTCCTTGTGGTGCGATCGGGCCGACGCCAGTCCGGCCCTCCCACGCTCTCACTCACAAACCAGGTTTCTTGGAGAAGTGTGGTTTGTGCTAGTCTTTGATGTCGATCCCCATGCTGCGCGCCGTGCCTGCGACCTGCTGCATCGCCATCTCGACGTCCGCCGTGTTCAAGTCCTTCAGCTTGGCTTCGGCAATTTCACGCAGTTGCTTGCGACTGATCGTCGCCACTTTGTCCTTGTTTGGCGCGCTCGATCCCTTCTCGACACCTGCCGCGCGGCGAAGCATATCGGCCGTCGGCGGCGTGCGCAGCACGAAGGTGAACGAGGAGTCGCTAAAGATCGTCAGCTCGGCCGGGATGATCTGGCCGGCCATACTTGCCGTGCGCGCGTTGTACTCTTTGCAGAATGCCATCAGGTTGATGCCGTGCTGGGCGAGCGCCGGGCCGATCGGCGGCGACGGGTTAGCTTTCCCGGCCTGGATATTGAGTCGAACGATTGCCTTGACTTTCTTTGCCATTCTTTTCTCCTCAAGTTCCCTCAGCCTGCCCTCGCCAGCTGTCTGCGGGGGTTCCCTGAGCGCTTGGCCGTCGCCAGGGAACGGCGAGGAACCGAAGGCGCTATACTTTCTCGACCTGTAGGAAATCCAGCTCGACCGGCGTGTCGCGGCCGAAGAACGACACCATCACGCGCGCCTTGGCCTTGTCCATGTCAATCTCGTCGACGACGCCCATGAAATCGTTGAACGGGCCGTCGATGATGCGCACCTTCTGGCCCGGCTTGAAGGTCACCTTCACCTTGGGCGCTTCGGCCTCCATGCGCTTCAGGATGTTCGTCACTTCCTCCTGGCGCAGCGGTGTCGGTTTGTTGCCCATGCCCACGAAGCCGGTCACACCCGGCGTGTTGCGCACGACATACCACGAATCGTCGTTCATCAGCATCTGGACGAGGATATAGCCGGGGAACACGCGGCGCTCGACGGTGCGGCGCTTGCCTTCCTTGACCTCGATCTCTTCCTCAGTCGGGACGACCACCTGGAAGATCTGATCGGCCATGCCCATCGTCTCAATGCGCTGCTCCAGGTTGTGCTTGACCTTCTTCTCGTAACCCGAATAGCAATGAATGACGTACCAGGCGCGCTCGTCGGAAGGCGCCGCCGGAGGCTCCGGTTCTTCGCGAGGAACCTCTTCGACGACGGCCGTCTCCCGTGCCTGGCGCAAGATGGCCCGGATGTCGACGACGGGTTGCTCCTCGGCCTCCTCTTCCGCCTCGCCGGCCTCCGGCTCGCTCACCATCAAGTCGAGGTCGGGCAGCTCCTTGTCCAGCTCGGAGGCTTCTGATTCGCCAGCCGGCTGCATCGGAGCGCCAGCCGTATCCTCCGCAGCCCTCACCCCCGGCCCCTCTCCCGTCGCCGGCGACGGGAGAGGGGAGACAGGCACCCCAGGCTCGGGATTGTCCGGCATGCCGGCAGATTGTTCTTCGAAGCGCTCTTGCTCTTCCATTACGCTACTTCCTTACACCGCATCTACGATGACAGCCCGATCACTGGCGCCGCAGCCCGATCGCCAGCACCACGATACCCACCAGGCTCAGCACAGCCAGAAAGATGACCCTGATCGGATCGACGGTGGATGCGAAGATCCCGCCTGCGAGCCAGGTGAAGAAATAGTCGAGGACGCCCAGCAAAATGGCCATGGCCACCGTCGCGGCCAGGACGATCGTCGTGAGATTGAGCGCCTCCCTGCGCGTAGGCCAGTGCACCTTACGCAGCTCGGCGCGGGTCTCCTTGAAGTATCGCACCAACCGGTTTTCCTGTTTGACTTCAGCAGCGGCTTTGCTCACGTGCCAGACTCCTCGAACTCAACCTGACATTTCAAGACACCGCCAAGACTGCGCGGTGTCTCGAAACGATGCTCGATACAGGCCAGCCAGGACTTGAACCCGGAACCCCCGCTTTTGGAGAGCGGTGCTCTGCCAATTGAGCTACTGGCCTACAGCGGCCTATCGCTTATCGCTGATGGCTTATCGCACTACACCGCATTGAGAAGGTGGGTCAAGCGATATGCGATAAGCGATAGCCATACGCTATTTCGTCTCGCGATGCAGTTGATGCTTGCGGCAGCGCGGGCAGTACTTTTTCAGCTCGATCCGCGCGGTGGTGTTCCGGCGGTTCTTCTCGGTGATGTAATTGCGATTCTTGCACTCGGTGCAGGCCAGCGTTACCTGCAAGCGCACATCTTTTTTCGCCATGTGACGTCAACGTCCCTCGTCTGAGCCTATTCGTACACCTTGGTGATGACGCCGGCGCCGACGGTCAAGCCCCCCTCGCGGATCGCGAAGTGGCTGCCCGCCTCCAAGGCCACCGGCATGATCAGCTTCACCGTCATGTTCACGTTGTCCCCCGGCATCACCATCTCCACCCCGGCCGGCAACGCAATCTCGCCCGTCACGTCCATCGTCCGAATGTAGAACTGCGGCCGAT
>DASSFZ010000003.1:0-7465 GCA_035693785.1 Anaerolineae bacterium
TCGTCGACCTGGTGCGCGCGACGCGCGACCGCGAAGAGGTAGAGCTGGGTGCCAGCCCGCGCGGCACGCTCGCGCTGTACAATGCAGCCCAGGCCTACGCGGCGATTCAGGATCGATCGTTCGTGCTCCCTGACGACGTCAAGCGCCTGGTTCCGTACGTTCTGACGCATCGGATCATCCTCAGCCCGCAGATGCGCCTGCGCGGGCGGCGGCCCGAGGACGTCGTCGCGGGCGTCGTCGAGAATGTGCCGGTGCCGGTGGAGAAGTAGAGATTGGTAATTGGAGATTAGAGATTGGAGATTGGAAGTTGGAAGTTGGAGGTTTGAGGTTTGAGGTTTGAAGTTGGACGTTGGAGATCAGATGTTCGATCGACCCTGGCTCATCTTGCTTGGCGCGATCGTCGCGATCGGCTTCCTGATCAGCCAGCCGGCGCTGTTCGCGCTGCCCATCTTCATGTACGTTCTGATCGGCGCAGGCCGCTGGTGGCAGCGACGCGTGCTGAATCGGGTGCGCTACGCGCGCCGCTTCTCCTACACGCACGTTTTCCCTGACGAACCCGTCGACATGACCATCGAGGCGCACAACGACAAGCGTCTGCCCGTGCCGTGGCTGATCGCGCAGGATTCGCTGCCGGAGCACATTCACGTCCAGGATGCCACGTCGCCGGACGAGCCGCCGCAGGCGACACTATCCAGCGGCATCGTCCACTCGTTCGTTCTGCGAGGCGGCGGGCAGTCGCGCGTCCGGCTGCGCCTTTCGTCCGGACAGCGCGGATTCTACGCGATCGGGCCGGCGGTGCTACACAGCGGCGATCCGTTCAGCCTGTTCGAAACGATGCGCACAGAGGATCGGCGCGCCTGGCTGGTCGTGTATCCGAAGATCGTCCCGCTCGCCGAGCTGGGCATACCGGCCAAAGACCTGTTCGGCGAGAAGCGCGCGCATCAGCGCATCTTCGAAGATCCATCGCGCACGATGGGCGTGCGCGACTACCAGCCCGGCGACTCGATGCGCCACATCCACTGGAAAGCCACGGCGCGCCAAGGCGCGCTCCAGACGCGCGTGTACGAGCACACGGTGAGCACGTCGGTCATGATTTGCCTGAACGTCGCCACCTTCCCGCACGCCTGGCAAGGCGTCGACCCGGAACGGCTCGAGCACGCGATCGAGCTGTGCGCCTCGATCGCGTACGAAGGCGCCGAGCGCGGCTACGCGATCGGCGTGGCAGCGAACTGCGGCGCGCCGCTGACCGGACAGTCGATCCACGTACCGCCCAACCGCGCGCCCGATCAGCTCCGGCATGTGCTCGAAGCGCTGGCGGCCGTCACCCACTATATCGTCACACCGTTCGACTCCTTCCTGTTGCGCGAATCGCCGCGCGTGCGCTGGGGGGCGACGCTCGTCGTGGTCACGCCGCTGACGACGGCGGCGATTCTCGGCGCTGTCTCTCAGCTCCGCGATGCAGGCCGGCGCGTGGTGCTGATCTCCACCGACGACGAGCCGCCATGGGTGAAGAATGTGCAGGCGTATCATGTACCCATGCAAGGAGAAACAGATGGGACACGTGGCTGATGCGGCAAGCGCAAACACGGGGTCTTCGATCCGTGAAAAGATCTTGCGCGCTTCCGAGGCGCCGGCCGGCCCGCGCCATGCTGCGTTTCTAGCGGTTCTCGCGGCGGCTCAGGCCTGCTTGATCGTCCCATGGGTTCGATCGATCGCTTTTCCCCTTGCCGAGCTGAATCCCATCGCGCTCGTCTTCTTCACCGCCTTCAGCATCATCGCTTCGACGTCGCTCGTCCGGGCAATGGATGTGAGGTCGGCGCCGGCGGTTCTGAGGGTCCTGTTGTCGCTTGCCGGGCTTTCGGCCACGATCCTGATTGGCCTGTCTATGATGCTGCATCCCGGCAAGCCGATCGGCGAAGTCTTGTCCGGCCTGGGCGAACGCATCGTCCATGCAGAGGTGATTGCCGTCGCCGAGATCACGCTCGTCGGGCTGTCGATCCTGGCCTGGTGGCTCGGCCTGAGCAACGCCTGGCGCTGGTTCACGATGGAGTCTATGCAGGCCACGTTCCGAGCCGGGGTCATCGTCTGGCTGCTGTTTCTGGTGTTCAATACGCTCCCTACCGCCGACGCCGCCGCGCCCTTTATCGCGGGCTATTTCGCGTTCGCGCTCATCGCCCTGGCGCTGGCGCGCAGCCAGGACTTGATGGCCCAGCGCCTGGCGAGCCGCTCGCCATTCGGCGCGCGCTGGTTTGTGGCGACGAGCCTCATGGCAGTCTTCCTCGTCGGTCTCAGCTTGATGCTATGGGCCGGCATAGTGCCGCCGCTTGTCCATCTGGTCTGGGATACGCTCACACTGGCCGCTCGCCTGATAATGGTCATCGGCATCGTGATCATCGCATTGCTCGGCGGCATCGTGACCGGGCAGGGGCCAAGCACGGCTACACCTGGCAGCCAGACCACCTTCGAGCTTTCCGAGGAGTTGCTCACCGAGCTGAGAAAAGTCGACATTGCGCAGGCGGCTCAGGTGCTTCAGGCCATCATCGGCATCCTGGCGATTGTCGTCGTCGCGCGCCTCCTGATCGAGCTGGCGCGACGGCGCGAGCGGCTGCAAGGCCGGAGCTATCACCTGTTGGCCGCGGAAGATGGCGCAGCCCGCATCAGTCCGTCCGAGATCGAGTCGCAGGCCGGCAAATGGCTGCAGCGCCTGGCGCGCCAGTTCTGGCAGGGGCCTTCGCGATGGCTGGCGGCCATGACGATTCGGCGCATTTACGCTCAGACGGCGGCGCTCGGCAAGGAGTGCGGCGCGCCTCGCCCGGCCTGCGCCACACCGTACGAATACCTGCCCACGCTGGCGCGCCTGTTCCCCGGCGTCGAGCCAGACTTAGAGACCATCACTGGCGCGTACGTGCGCGCCCACTACGGCGAGCTGCCGGACACGCCGGAGCGGCTCGGGGAGGTGCGCCAGGCATTCCGCCGCGTTCGGGCCGAGGCTAAGACCGTCATCGACTACAACCGCACCGAATTCATCAAGTCGCAAGAAAGCCTCAAACAAGAGCTTCGTGACAGAGCCAGGCAGGATCAGAAATCGGGCTTCACGTGATGCGTGACACGTGACGTGTAGGGGTTGCAGTGATGCCTTTGCTTTACAAGCCCTATGACTTGTGGTATAGTTTGCGCGTCATAACGTCAGGCAATCGCTCGCTGCTTCGAGGCCCATCCCAGCACAAGGAGCATCGCCGTATGGCAAAGTCACGCACTGATCAGATGGTAGAGCGCCTGCGGGACCTGCAAGCAGGTACGCCAGACATCGAGGCGTCTGCCATCGTATCAGTGGACGGCCTGATCATGGCCTCGTCACTCCCGGCCGGGGTTGAGGAAGACCGTGTCTCCGCGATGTCGGCCGCCATGCTGTCGCTCGGCGAGCGCATCGCCGGCGAGCTGGGTCGCGGCATCCTCGACGAGGTCTACATCCACGGGAACGACGGCTACGTGATTCTCATGTCGGTCGGCCAGGACGCCGTGCTGACGGTGCTGGCTCGCGCCAGGGCCAAACTCGGCCTGATTTTCCTGGACATGAAGCGGGCCGCCGAAGACCTGGCTAAGCTGGTCTAAAGGAGAGCGATGCCCGCACGGTGTCGCAACCTGAACAGGCAAAGATTCGGTGGGGAGGGTCGCCCTCAAAGTGACCCTCCCCACCGCCGTTTTTGCCATAGAGATTGGTGATTGGAGATTGGAGATTCTGCACGGCACTCACCCCAATCTCTAATCTCTAATCTCTTTAATAAGCGAGGAGGTGAAGCCATGCCCAAGTACATTTTCTGCACCGGGGGGGTGGTGAGCAGCGTCGGAAAGGGCGTGACGGCCGCGGCGATCGGGCGCGTTCTGAAAAGCCGGGGCGTCAGCGTGACGATGCAGAAGCTCGACCCGTACATCAACGTCGATCCGGGCACCATGTCACCCTACCAGCACGGTGAGGTCTTCGTCACGGAAGACGGCGCGGAGACCGATCTCGACCTAGGTCATTACGAGCGCTTCATCGACGAGAACCTCACTCGGGCCAGCAACGTCACGACCGGCCAGGTGTACGCCGAGGTGATCTCCAAGGAGCGGCGCGGCGACTTTCTGGGTGGGACGATCCAGGTCATCCCGCACATCACGAACGAGATCAAGCGCCGCATCGGGCAGGCAGCGCGCGCCGGCGAGCACGACGTGGTGATCGTCGAAATCGGCGGCACAGTGGGCGACATCGAAAGCCTGCCTTTCCTCGAAGCCATCCGGCAAATGCGCAAAGACGTCGGCCGCGACAACGTCCTGTACATCCACGTCACGTGGCTGCCTCGCATCGGCGCGACGGGCGAGCTTAAAACCAAGCCGACACAGCACTCCGTGCACGAGCTGCGCGGCATCGGCATCACCCCTGACGTGATCGTGACCCGTTCCGATTACCCTGTCAACGACGCCATCCGCGACAAGATCGCGCTGTTCTGCGACGTGGACGTGCGCGGCGTGGTCCCGCTGGTGACGACCGACGTGCTGTACGCGGTGCCACTCCTGCTCGAAGATGCAGACCTGGGCGATCTTCTCATCGATCGTCTGCGCCTCAGCGCACGCGCCACGCCAGACCTGACGGAGTGGCGCGCCCTCGTCGAGGCCATGCGCGTGCCGCGCGAGCCGCTGCCCATTGCCATCGTCGGCAAGTACGTCGAGCTGCAAGACGCCTACATGAGCGTGCGCGAGGCGCTGGTCCACGCCGGCGTAGCGCACCACGTCGACGTACAGATCGATTGGATCTTGTCGGAAGACCTGGAGAAAGGCCGTGGGCTGGATCGACTGGCGAAAGTGCACGGCATCGTCGTGCCGGGTGGGTTCGGCTATCGCGGCATCGAGGGAAAAATCATCGCCGCGCGCCACGCCCGTGAGAACAAGGTGCCCTACCTGGGACTGTGCCTGGGCATGCAAGTGATGTGCATCGATCTGGCGCGCTCTATCGACGGCAGCGACGAGCCGAACAGCACCGAATTCGACCACAGCACGTCGTTCCCGATCATCGACCTGCTGCCCGAGCAGCGCGACATCGCAGACATGGGCGGCACGATGCGGCTGGGCGCGTATCCTTGCGCGCTGGTGCCCGGCACGCGCGCGGCGAACGCGTACCGGTCGGCAGCCGTCCAGGAGCGGCATCGACATCGCTTCGAATTCAACAACGCCTACCGCGACGTGATGACGAAGAACGGAATGGCCCTGTCGGGACTGTCGCCGGACGGGCGCCTCGTGGAGATCGTCGAGCTGGCCGATCATCCGTTCATGGTCGGCTCGCAGTTTCACCCCGAGTTCAAAAGCCGCCCCAACCGGCCACACCCGCTGTTCAGAGCATTCGTCGAAGCAGCGGCAGCGCGGCTCGACGCACCAGGCAAGTGATGGACGTGCAGCCGGCCCTCAGGTTTCTCGGTAGCGCCAATGTGCTATAATCTGATAAAGTACAACCATTCGGACATTAGCGCCATGGAAACCCTCTACAAGTTGCCGCTCATCCTCGACCCTCAGCCTGAAGGAGGCTTTACCGTCACCTGTCCGCTTCTGCCTGAATTGATCACCGAGGGCGACACGGTGCGCGAGGCGCTGGACAACGTCGCCGATGCTCTGGCAGCGGTGGTCGAAGCATACGAAGACCTCGGCCGGCCCGTTCCTGCGGTTCTGCAGCAAGCCACGCTCGATACACCTCTCTGGCTGGAAACGGCCGTCGTATTGCCGTGAAATACGCGAAGCGGCCAAGAAACTGGAAGCCCTGGGCTGCCGCGAATTGCCCCGGCGCGGTGGCGGCTCACATCGTAAGTGGCACAATCCGGCAAATGACCGCGTTGCACCCCTGCCGGATTGGGGCAACAAAGATCTGAAACTTGGAACACTCCGCGCCGTCGTGCGTCAACTAGCTTTAGACTGGGAAGCGTTCAAGGACGCATGACTCAACCGGCGCATGGCTCAGCTGACTAGCATCTCACAAGTTTCCAGGCGACATTCGCTGCTCCTGGGCGGCGCATTCGTCTTCCTCGCCTCTTTCATCGCCTACCTGTCCACGCTCGCGTTGGTTCAGGTGCCCGGTGATCCCAGCGAGTACACCTTCATCCCGTGGATCCTGGGCATCGCGCACCCACCTGGCTACGCGTTCTACACGCTGCTCGCCGCGCTGTGGCAGCGCCTGGTCCCGATTGGGAGCGTTGTATACCGCACGCATCTGCTGGCCGCAACTGCCGGCGCAGCCAGCGTCACGCTGATTTATGCGACCGTCCTCACCATCCTCCGCCGGCAAGCGGATAGGAAGCTGAGCCGGGCTGTAAGCTTTCTCGCGGCTACATTCGCCGCGCTGTCTTTCGCTTTCGCTTCCGATGTTTGGCAACACAGCATCCATGCGAACGCCCACATCGTCACGCTCCTGCTGGCGACGACCAGCATCTTTCTGCTCGCGCGCTGGCAGGCATCGGATGACGATCGGTGGCTGTATGCCTTCTCGCTCGTCGCCGGATTGAGCATGACGCAGCATCCCCTGCTGGTCTTCGGGTTTCCCGCCTACGGCGCGTTCATTCTCGCTGCGCGCCCGGGCATCCTGCGCCAGGGACGCACGCTGCTCAACATGGCAGCTTTCGCAGCCCTTGGGCTGAGCGTATTTCTGTACTACCCGCTGCGCAGTCCGACGACGCCCTTCGGCGCAAGCGACATCGACTCGTGGGAGTCGTTCGTGCACTTCGCGACCGCCGAGGGCCTGCGCGTCAACCTGTTCGCGTTTGGCCTGGCCGATCAGCCCGAGCGGCTGGCGGTGTTCGCCAACCTGCTGCGACTGCAATTCCCGTCGATCAGCATCCTGCTGGCCGCCGCTGGCTGGATCAGCCTGCTCCGCCGGAACCGGCCGTTCTGCCTGCTTGCCACACTGTTCCTCGTCGTGCTGTACGCCTTCGTCATGAATACGATTCAGGACGTGATGGCATACTTGATGCTGCCGTTCATGCTGATAGCGATCCTGATTGGCGCCGGAACGGAAGCAATACTGTCGGTCGTTCTGGGCGACGCTTTCACGCTCTGGTTGAGACGCGCTGCCGCTCGTTCTCGCCGCAGTTGGATTGCGGCGGCCGCAGTTGCACTGCGGCCGGAACGGTGGTTTTTCGGACAGGCTTTCAGGAACATCGCCGCCTTGATCGCGGCCTTCGCCCTGATCGGCCTGGTGGCGGTGACGGCGCTGCTGCAGGCGCCGCGCCTGACGCTGCGCGACTACACGGCAGGGCAAGATTGGGTCGAAAAAGTGTACGCGCGATTCGAGGGAAAACGCGAAGACGCGTTCCTGCTTGCGCCTTGGGAAGCGCTCACGCCGCTGTGGGTCGAGCAGTATGCCAACAACCATCCTCTCGATCCGCGCGACGTGACCTTGGTGTACGTCGCCGCCGGCTCCTTCAATCCGTGGCTAGACAACGTCTTC
>DASSFZ010000004.1:0-12864 GCA_035693785.1 Anaerolineae bacterium
CGGCAGCCCGTCTTCCACGAGCACGTTCACAGCCGTGGACGGTCCGTCATTCGTCACCCGCAGCGTGTAAGTGAGCAGTTCGCCGGCGACGACCGGGTCGGGCGCGCCCGTCTTGCTGATGGCGAGGTCTGAGACCGGGACAACCGTCAGGCCGTCGATAGCCTGATTGTTGCCAAGGTTCGGGTCGGTCGAGTCGGTGGCTACCTGTGCCTCGTTGTTGAAGTCGCCGCCTTCATTCGAGGCGATCGTCACCGAGATGACGGCCCGGCCGCCGATGGGCACGGTGCCCAGATCGCAGGTGAACTGATTGGGAGGCGTCACGTCGCACGGGACCGAAGCGCCTGCCAGGCCGTCGGCGAACGTGAAGGCCGGTGTGCTCATCGTGTAGTGGGCGGGCGCCACGTCGGTCAGCAGCGTGTCGCGCACGACGACGTTGCGCGGGAGGCCCGGGCCGAGGTTGTCCACGAAGACAGTGCAGGTGAACGGCCTGCCGGCCACGACCGCATCGTCAGGCTTGCACATCTTGGTCACGCGCAGATCGGCCGCGTCCTCTCCGGCAGCGAGAGGGATCTCTTCGATGGTGAACTCCAGTTCGTACTCTCCGCTGGCGGTGCGATCTTGCGCCCCGACGCCATAGTCCGGAGGGCCGAACGACGCGCTGAGGACAGCGTAGTCGTCGTTATCCCCGGCATTGAGTGTGATCCCCGACAGAAAATAGCAGTCCAGGAAAGTGTCGATGTCGAAGTCGTGATCGCCGAAATAGTCATCCAGGCAGTCTTGATCGTATCCGTGCGCCCGAACATTGAACGTCTGCCCATCGCGCACGTAGAAATCGAACACGGCACCTGAGAAATCCATTTCCCCGTCGCCGAGTCCGCCGTCGTCGTCGTAGTCGTTCATGTTGCCTTCGGCATAGTCCACGAGACGGATCCATTCGTTCTCCGGCGACCGATCGACGTTCATCCAGAAGAAAGTGCACTCGCAGTCGCCGGGATCCGTTTCATGATCCTCGTGGAGGTCCATCTTGTTCAGAGTCAGTTTGAAGTGTCGCAGCGGCGGATCGGGCGGAAAGACCCAGCCGACGTAGATCTTGCGAGCATACACGTCGTCGGGAGTGACGCCGCTGCCGGCGAGAGGAATCGTCACATGCACCGTGGTCGGATCGGCCGCGGGCATCGGCGCCAACGTGGGCGCAATGTCGACGGTATTGCCCGGTCCGTTTTCGACGAATGTAGCGAGGACCGCGCTCGGGACGGGCTTGGGCGGCAAGCGAACGTCGAACTCGAAATCCTCGTCGATAGGGGTGCCGCGATGGGGGTACGGATCGGTGGAGCAGGTTCCTCCTCCGATCATGACTTCCGCGCCACACTCGAGAATATCCATGACCATGCCGGCGCGACCGTGGATATACAGGTCGACGGCCGTGACCGGCACCGGCGTCGTGCCCGTGCCGGGCAGTGCCCGAACCTGGTCGCGCATCGAGGCGATGGCCCGCGCCGGGTGGATCTCCGTGCGCATGTGCCCGACGCCGTTGATCTCTGTGGGATGTCCGCAGTCGAAGATCCAGTGTCCATCTGCCCAGACACGATCCCCCACGTTCGGCCAGGCCCATTTGGGGAAGGTGCGCTCGAGCGCATTCTTGCCCCTTTCTGCGGGGAAGGTGCCGATCTCCCACTCAAGCTCCAGTGTATCCGGCGAGCGTGGGTCGTCGGGGTTGTCCTTGCCAACATCGGATAGGACGTCCTCTTGACCCGGATCGACCAGAATGTCGGTATTTTGGTCGTGCGAATCGTGGCTGGCCGGGAAGTCGGTATGGGTAATCTCGCTATGAGTGGCGACTCCCGTCACGAAGCGGAGTTTCCTGGCCGGATTGACCCATACCCAGGCGGGATCGGGGATGTCGATGTCGATGAGACCGATGTCGAGGACGAAGTCCGGGCACTGCGCCAGCGAGCCGTCGATGGGGCCTTGCGCCTGGAACACTGCGGATCGCGAAACCAACGGCAAAAATACAGTGTGCTGGCCGGATTCCGTGTCAGGTTCTGACGCTCGAAGCGCCGGCGTCCGGTTAGCTAGCAGGGCCGCCAGAAAGCTGGCTGCCAGAAGAACGAGCAGCACGATCCTCGACCGTTTCATCACGCCCCCCTGCGCATCGTTGGATTGTCGCATGTGCTGTTCAAGTTACTACAACTTGGTCACGAAATCAATGCTTCTCACTCTCGATAACGGTTAGAATTGGTACGAATTCGTTTTGGCGCTTCATACGATTGGGCATAAAAACGCGGCGCGGGTCTTTGCGAAGCACCCCGCAGCGGAGCGGAGAAGGGCAGACCCGCGCCGAACGCTCGGATGACTCACATGCCGGAGTGTGTAGAGAGAGGTCGACTGCTCTTCAAACGGCAAAAGACCTCCGAAGTCTCGTACAGACTTCGGAGGTCTTCATTCCTCTACGTCAAGACGGCGCGATGTGCCGACGTAGAAAGGAGGTATCGTAGCTCGGCATCAGTGGATCGACTCGGCGAAGGGTGCTTCATAGACGCGAGGCGTCTCGCACACTTCGACGAAGTAAATTGACCGTTGTATCATGTGACGGTAGATGCGCTTGACCAGCGCGCGCTGATCGGGATCGGAATCTTCTACGATACCGCTGTGGATCACTACCCATTGTCCGTGATGCAGCGCAGCAAGTAGGAAGTCTGTGCTTCGAGCTACTCGGCAGTGGAATCCAGCATCCCTAATGCTGCCGCCTCCCTTAAGACGCGGTCGGCTTCGGCATGTCTTCGTTGAGCCAACACCAGCTCTTGCTCGGCTCGGTCTCGCCTTTGGCGGGCCTGCGCAATTTGCTGTTCCGGCGTGTAGACGTACACCAGTATCAGAAATCCCGAGTCCACGTGCACATCCATCACCTTCTCGGCAATGCGATGCTGTAACGCCAGGCATCGATCTTCATCCCATGTTAGTGGCGGATAGACCTTGAGATTGGCGTGCTCGTCCTCGTAGATCACGTTCGCGTGTTCGACCCTAGCTTCTGGGGCAAGATCGCGGACAAACTCGGCCATCGCCTGAATCTGGCTATGCAGGTCTGCGTTCATGGCTCACCACTTCCTCTACTCGTTCGACAAACTCACGCGCCCATCGCAGAATCTGATAGGCACGTCGTTCGGACGTGCCGGCATCTTCGTAATCGGCCTCGTTGCGGATGGCTAAGCCATCGACCAACATCACGGCCAGCGAGTGGGGATAAGCTTTGCGCTTGCGCGTCAATTCTAGCGAAAAGGTGGCGTGCCGCACTCTGCACGAGTGTGGGAAGAAAGCTAATGGCGGGACCTAACTTGGACCTGCCGACTGTGTCCGGAGCTGGTCAACGCGCTGGCGCAGCCACAAGTTGACTAGCGTCTGCGTGCTCACCTTGCGTTCACTGGCAATGCGACGCAAGTCCTCCATCAACTCGGGTTCGATGATCACCGCCGGACGCCGCGCCGACGGCTCGAACGTCATTTCAACTTCATAGGTCTGATCGTCGTAGTCCGCCAAACTGTGGGTATCCCAGAATTCGGCGATTTCCTTGAGTGTGCGCGCCTTGGAGATACTGCTAACTCTTTCTTCTGGCATAGCGTCTGTATTCCTTGTCATCCATATCGCGAGCGCTGAGAATCAAGGCTTCCTGGCTCTGCTTAAGAATGAAAAACACGATGAGGTAACGACCCTCTTCGGTCTGACCGTATGCAGCATATAGGTCTTCATCCACTCGATTTCCCTTCTCAACAAAGCGGAAGTGCGGGCTGCCGAACAGTACCTCTTCTACTTCAGAGACGATAACACTGTGCTTAGCCGCGAGTTTGTCCTCAATTTCTGGCAGCCAGACGATGCGTTTGACTCTCATCCCTGTTCCCGGCAATATAATACTTCAGTCGAACCAGGTGTCAAGCGGGCATTAAATATCGACGCAGGTTGCAAGTACCTGCGCCGAACGGCAATTCATTGCGCCAGAGTCTGGGGCAAATCTGTGTGAAGCACTTCCGTAGCAAAGCGAGAGGGGCAGATCCGCGCCGAACGCTCGGGCTACTTCTCAATGGTCAACAGTCGTCCGTCACTCCGCCCGAACACCTCCGGGAAGTAGAATTCCTGCGCCACGGTCGGGATGACCTTGTACTCGCCGGGCAGCGTCGCGCGCATCGTGTACGAGTACTCGTACGTGCCCTTCGCCAGGTAGTCGGCGAACAGGACGACTTTCTCGTCGCGCAGCTCGCTGCGGCTGTACCAGTTCCACCACCACCAGTAAGCGTCGTAGTAAGGGCGGGCGATGCCGCCGAATTCCACGGGTGAGAGGATCGGCCCTCGTTCGAGCAGGCTCGTCGTCGCCAGACCGCGATCGATCGCCTCCGCCCCGGCGGGCAACGGGTCTTCGACGACCAGGTAGTACAGGTCGTGCTTGGCGACGATCGTCAGATCGACGCGGATCACATCGCCGACTTTTGCCTCGGTCACTTCGGGGCACTCGCTGCGGTTGGCTTCCTCGCACGAGGCGAGCGTGTAGCGCCGCGAGACGACGATGCCGCGATCGACCGGGTCGATCTCCTCGACCGGCAGATACACTTTCAGGTGCGCGGTGTAGTACAGCCGGCCGTCGCCGTCGCCGCGCGCGATCGTCAGCCGGTTGCCGGCATCTCGTAGCAGGTCGGCGATGGCGACTTTCAACTGGACGGTCTCACGCACGTTCTCCGGCGTGAAGCGGCCTTCGGCGAGCGCTCCCTCGTTGAGGAAGGCAGCGTAGTCGTAGTTCGGATTCAGCTCGCCGGTCAGCGCCATCCAGTCGGTCAGGCCGATCAGCGCCCAGGCTGTCTCCTGCGTCGTCTCCCAGATGCCTTCCTGGCGGGCGACCATCAGCCAGCGCACGACGTTCGGGTTCAGCGCGTTGTCCGGATCGAGCCGCGCCAGCGCCGCCAGGATGATCGCCGTCGAGCGCGTGTCGGTATTCATCGCCCACCAGTCGTAGTCCTTCTCTTCCCAGTGGGCGCCGGTCGCGCTGAGGATCGCGCTGCTGTTCAGGTCGGAGAGCAGCGTCCGCAAGCGCGCGTCATTCGGATTGGACTTCCCGATCGCCATCGCCAGGAAGGCGCGCGCGTAATGGCTCAATTCCTCGCGCGCCTCGAACGTGTCGTCCAGGCGGCCGGCCGGCGCGCGGTCACCCTCTGCCAGGACGAACAAGACGAATGCCTGCTGATTAGCCTCGCGGAACGAGTCGAGTTCCTTCAGATCCCTCAGACTCCCGATCAGGAACTGCTGCCCGCGATCGATCACGTCGACGCTTACGTCAAAGCCTGCCTCGCGCGCCTGCATCAGCCCGTACACGACGTAGGCCGTGAGATGAACGTTGCTTGGTTTGTCTTCGGGCCACCAACCCCAGCCGCCGTCGTCGTGCTGCTGCGCGTACAGCCTGTCGAGACCTGCCTGCACGAGGCCGGGCAGTTTGGCTTCAAGCTCTGGATCGTCGACGCCCAACTCCTTCAACGCGCGATAGGTCAGGACGTTGGGCAGAAAGCGGCTGACTGTCTGCTCGGTGCATTCGTACGGGAAGTGCTCGAGGTAGTCGAGACCTTCGACGGTCGCCGCCGCGAGCGAGGCGTCGAGCCGGACGGACAGGTCACCCTGCCGATCGTCGTACTTCGGCGGGAGCGCGACGACCTCCGTGCGCTGGCCGCTGCCCTCGATCTGCCCGCCAGTGCCGACGATGTCCGGCGCGGTGTAGCGGAACACGAGCAGCGATCCGTCCGGCCCGGTCGTCAAGCGCGGCTTGCTGGCATCACTCAGGTCGCCGCTCACGGCGGCGAAGATCAACTGCACATTCTCGACGTCGTCAACCGTCACGTCCCACTCGACTTTCGCTTCGCTGCGCGGCGGGATAGTGACCGTGCGCGCGGCGTCCGAGTTGAAAGTGACGCCTTCGGCGGTAAGACTGACGTCGACGGCGAGCGTCGCGTCCGTATTGTTGCTGACGTTCGCGGCGAGGATGGCGCGGTCGCCGACGACGAAGAAGCGCGGCGCGACGGGCCGGATCAGCAGCGGCTTAGTCGCGACGACGTCGACCGTCGCTTCGCCGACTTTCGTGTCCGCCGTCACGCCGACGCCCCTGAAAGTCCAGGTCGTCAGGTTGTCGGGTAGTCGAATGGTCACGGCGCCGCGACCGTTCGCGTCGGTTGTGAAAGTCGGGTTCCAGTAGGCGGTGTCGGCGAACTCTTCGCGGATTTCGATGCCGGGTGGCAGCGGCGCGCTAGCGGCGCCGAAGGCGTCTGCCGCCGCTTCGACTGGGGCGGGCGGAGCGGTCGGCATCGCAGCGGCGGGGGCCTCTACTGCACGGGCATTGAATTGCGAGGCCAGGGCTACCTGGATTTGCTCCAGCAGACGATTGCCGGACACAGCCAGCCCGCTCGACGTGCTCACGCCCAGCCCGCGCCGGCCATAGAAGCCCTGCACGATCGCATCAGGCGCGCGTGGCAACAGCGACAGCACCGCCTTGTCGACCAGGTCGAGCGAGAACTCGCCCGCGACAGGCCGGCCGTCCGCGTCGGAGACGACGACATCGTACGTCACATCCTCGCCGGGCTGCGCTTGCGCCGCGCTCGGCGTCAGCTCGATATTCAGCGTCTGCGGAACCGGCGTCACGTCGAGCGGCAGCAGGCCGATTTTATAATCGGCCAGGTTCTCCGGCTTCAGGCAGTCCGCGCCGGCACAGTTGTTTTGGCCCTTGACCAACACCACGGAGAAGTAGATATTCGGAGCCAGATCAGAAGTAATTGGTAAGCGGTAAATGGTGCTGTTGCTGGTGAGGCGGAGCACGTCGCTGCGAATCACGCCGCCGCGCTCGACGGTGATGAATGCGTATTGCTCGCCTTGGAACGGCGACGGGATCAAGATCTCGGCGGTCTCGCCAGGCACGTAGGTGTTCTTGTCGCCGATGAGCGTGAGCCGGTCGTTGTTCTCGCGCCGCCACGACACGAACTCGCGACCATACACCCACAGGAACGTGGATGCGCGCACCGTGCGGCCGCCGTTATCTAACGCTTCGGCGACGATGTGATACGAGCCCGGATCGGCGGGTGTGAAGGTGAAGACCGCTTCACCTTTGTCGTCCGTCGTCACCGTCGTCGTATCGACGAGCGTATCCCGCGTCGTGTATTCCCAGGTCCCGCCGCCGGCTTCGTTCTCGACGAAGGTGTTGATCCATTCGCGGCGGAAGGCAGAAACGGTAACAGATGTATTGGGGATTCGGGTTCCGATCCAGTCGACGACGACGAGATCGACGCTGGTCGGTCGATTCTCGGCTGCCACGTAGTCGCGCGTCGCCAGGCCAACGTAGAGGTCGCCCTGGTGGCGAATGATCTCGCCTCGCCCGGCGATGAGTTGGTTGTCCGGCCCGCTCGCCGTCGCTTCGACGATCAGCCTGACGCTGCGCGTGATCGGCTCGCCGCTGCTCCACTTAAGATCGGCGGGGATATCGATCGTGATCTTCCCCTCGGCGTCGGTCGTGCCGGAGCCGCTCAGGATCGGCTCGGGAACCGAATACGGCGCGTACCACCAGCAATCGAAGCAGATCCACGGATCGTCGACGTCGTCGAACGTATACGGCCCGCCCCACGGCGGCTGGAAGTGGTAGGTCTCGGCCAGCACGTTCCAGTTGACGGCCGTGTTCGCCAGCCCGCCGCCGAAGAAGTACCTGGCCTGAGCCGTGACGGGGGTCGCTTCGCCGCGCGCGATCTCGTCTCGCTCCGGTGTGACGACGATTTCGAACTCCGGCGGCCGATACGCGGCGACGACAAAGGACTGGCCGAACGACTGGTTGCGGAAGGTGACCTCGATCTGATATTGGCCGAGCGACGCGCCCGCGTCGAGCTGCAGCGCATCGTGGAACGTCGCCAGCTCGCTCAGGTCGAGGTCTTTCTCGTAGATCGTCGTGTACGCCGCGTCGTAGATCTTGACGTGGACCTGCGTCACGTCGGGCAGGCGGTACTCCACGTCGTCCTCGGCGCGCACGATGCCCTTGAAATTAACCGTTTGGCCGGGGCGGTAGATCGGCCGGTCGGTGTAGATGAAGGTGTTGTACGGCGCGCCGCCGTAGGAGACGGGCTGGATGCCGAAATCGTAGACGCCGATGCCGCTCGACCAGCTCGTCGATCCGGCCGTGAACGGGGTTTCGGCAATGACGTAGTAGACGGTGGAGACATTCTCGTCGTAGGTGACTCTTGCCGTGCCGTCGGAGCCTGTCGTCGCGCGGGCGATGTCCCGGTTGTCGTAGTCGTAGAACACCAGCGAAATGTCAGGCGCCGGCCGGCCTGCCCGCAGATCGGTCACCCAGGCCATCGCTTCGCCCAGCCACGTCTTGAGGACGACGTTGTATTGGCTGACGACGAGCAGGTGGCGGTTGCCAAAGGCGTAGAACTGGTCGGCCGGGATGTCGGGCGAGGTCACGTCGAGCAGGTAGAAGCCGGGCGCCAGGCGCGCGTCACCCTCGGTGACCTCGATCCGTGTGTAGTCCACCACATTCGGCGGCGAATCGATCGACAACGACCACGACTGGATCGGCGCCGAGGCTGGCCGATAGTTGTACGAATCGCGCTGGAAGGCGAGCGCCTGGCTCGTGCTCAGCGCGTACAGATTGAGGTCGATGCGCTCGACGTTCGTGTGCGTCGCAACGAGCGCGACCGGATCGTTGGCGTTGTACGTGGCGACCTGGCCCGGCACGTTGAGCGCGAGCGACGGCGGCAGTTCGGCGGTGCGATAGCGCACGGTCAGCGACTGGCCGGTCGTATTGCCGTAGGGGTCGGCGATGTTCGGGCCGATCTCGACCGTGTAATCGGTCGACGGCTTGACGTCGTAGCTCAAGACGAATGAGTTGTCATAGGTATTGAAGTAGGTGTACACCACGGTCGGGCTGAACGGCGGCGTCATGCGCAGGTTGGGCATGACCGTGTCGGGATCGATCGGCGCGTTGAAGTAGATTGTGAACCCGGTGTAGACTGGCACGTCGCGCTGGCCGTCGGCCGGATCGGTGCGGAGAATTCTGGGCAGCGGGACGGTGCTGAACAGCCACTGCCGCGCCTGCCGGCTGCCCTGGCCGCCGGCGCGGCTGGTGACGCCTGCGTCGACGCTGACCCGGTAGGTTGTGTCGAAGTCAAGACGATTCGTCGGTGTGAAGATGAGCGTGTCGCTCACGACCGAAAAAGCGCCGCCGATTGTTTGGCCCGACTGCGCCACCAGGCTGAACCTGCCACGCGCCGATTCGGGATCGACGGGCTGGTTGAACTGTACGGTGATCGCGGTCTCGATGGGGACGAGCGATGCGTTTTCAGCCGGCGTCACCCACACCACCTCGGGTGGAGCCGTGCTGAAGGTCCAGGCGAAGTCCGACTGCATTGGGTTGCCGTCAGTGTCGGTCAGGTCGGAGACGCGGCCGGTGTACGTCACGCCGCCGGCGAGCGGCCCGCTCGCGCGGAAGACGAAAATCGACGTGTTCAGCCACTCGCCTTTGCCCGCGACCTCGATACCTGATCCGTCGCTGAGCGCGAACGGCTGCGGTAGCCTGGCCTGCTCTTGCAGTGAGGTGAGCGGCACGACTGGCCGGTTGAAGATGATCGTGATGAGCGTGTCATTCGGATCGACGTCGGCGACGCCGGGCGCGGGAATGACCTGCGCGATTTCGAGGTAGCCGGCGGCGGCGAACCTGAACTGATATGCCTGATTCAGAGACGCGCCCTCCGTGTCTTGCGCGCCCTGGTCGACGACCACGTCGTAGATACCTGCACGGGCCAGCTCTTTGCCGGGCTGAAACTGCACGATTCGATCGTCGACCCAGTTAAAAGTGCCCGCGACGGCCGGGTAAATCTGAAACGCAGACTCCACCAAAGCACGGTTCATCGGCCGGTCGAAGACCAGCTCGATCGGGCTGCCGGGCGGCTGTTCCTGCCCAGTCTCAGGCGATCGTTGAATGACGACGGGCGATATGACGCTATCCGGGATCGGCGTGTAGCCGACTACGGGTCGCGGGGGTGGGGAACTGGGGATCGGCACGGGGGTCGATGTGGCCTGAATGATAGGGCCAGGCGTAGCGGAAGGCGTGACGGGGATCGGCGCGCGACGCGGCAGGTTGGACACCACGACAGCGCCGGCGAGAATGGCTATGCCGGCAAGCGCGGTGACGACGATTCGAGTTCGGCGGGACATGGATCGTTCTCCTCACGGGCGGAAGGCATAGTGGCTCTGAAGAAATGACGCAAAATGCAGGTGTCGGGTTCCCGGAAATTTTTGGACGCGGATCAACGCGGATCACGCGGATTGTGATTCTAGCTGCGCTCCCACCGGGCCGGTGGCCTGGCGACCCAAGTCGGGAGTCAGTGCGGAGCCTCCCCGCGGGACAGCCCCCCGACGACCGACGGGAGCGTACAAGATGCATGGCGCCAGGTTCAGGCGCGGGTGAGAACGGGCGCCACCTCCGTCAGGAACAACTCTAATCCATCCGTGCTCGGAAAGTCGACGAAGCGCAGCATGAAATGCTCGACGCCGAGTTCCACAAGTTCCTTCAGTTCCTTCGCCACTTGATCCGGCGTGCCGTACACGATGTGCAGGTCGCCGCGTGGCTCGGGCCTGGCGCCGTCCCGAGTCACCGACACAAAGCCGAAGTAAGTTTTCTTGATCGAATCGTAGTCGCGCCCCACCTGCTCGCAGTGCCCCCGCAGCGCGTTGAGCTTGCGGGCGTATGCCTCGGCATTCCGAAACCCGACGTTCATCCAGTCCGCATACTTCGCGACGACGCGCAGTGTGAGTTTTTCGCCGCCGCCCGCGATGAGCAGAGGCGGGGGCGGGTTCGGGCGCGGCTCGCAGTAAGCCTCTTTGATCGAAAAGTGCTTGCCCGTGTACGTGGCGGGCGACTGCGTCCACATCGCGCGGATGATGTTGACGGCGTCCTCGAGCTGCTCGATGCGCGTGCGCGGCTCCGGATACGGCCAGTTGTAGGCGCGGTACTCGTCCTCCTTCCAGCCCGCGCCGATGCCGGCGATCGTCCGGCCGCCGGTCAGCCAGTGCAGCGTCGCCATCATCTTCGCCGTGAGCGCCGGGTTGCGATACGACTGGCCCAGCACCAGCGCGCCGAACGTGAAATCGGGATACTGCGCGGCGAGGTACGTGAGCGCCGTCCAGCACTCGACGACGGGCCGATCGTTCCACTGGAAGTGATCTTCGACCCAGATCGTGTCGAACGCGCCGCGCAGGCGCTCGATGAAGCGGCGGTTGTTTTCGTGCAAAGTGGCTGCGCCGGAAGCGTCCCGGGCGGCAGGTGTGATGACCCAGCCGAAGGTCGGTGTGTTCATGGCAGCTCCTGTGCGTATAGATTGTATGTCGCGCCACGGGAGAAGTCAAACAAGAACGACAACATGTTGTCCATGGCCAAGACTCAGCTATCGGCTTAAACTACCCTACAGAATGTCTCACCGCAGACGCCAAAGGCGCGCCGAGACCGCTGAGACCGGCCCACTTGGCGACGGCGTTCCGGAAAAGCCCCTGCGCTCTCGACGTTCTCGGCGGTAAAATCACCCCCACCTGAACGGTTACCTAACTTTTCGGAAGCGAAACCGACCGAAAACACGGCGAAATTGCGTTTATAAAGTGTAGCAAATCAAGCAACGCTCTGCAATATCGCCCAACCAGACAACCAGGCCCCTGTGCAGGGCGCTGCGTGTTAGCAACGTTCAAAGTAGGCGTGCGGCATCATCGACCCAATCGTAGCCACCCGCCGTATTCTTCGTTGCACCCGTCTTGTAGTCGTTCTCTTTGTCCTGGCACGCTCGCTGTGTGAGAAGTGAAGATGTCGTTCGCTGCAAAGTCGGCTATACCAAATGATGCTGACGCGGCGCTGCGCCAGCCGGTGCTGGAACAAGCGGCCGAGGGTGGCATGACTCTATTCACCGCCCCGGCCGGCTATCTGCTTACCGGCAGCCTGGCAGCGGTCCTCGACGGTCATGGCCGGTCCATGTTGTGGCTGCGTCTGGGGCCTGAGGATCGTGATCCCGCAGTTCTCCTTATGTCGCTCATCGCCAGCGCACAGCACATCCGCCCCGGGCTAGGAACGGACACGGTGTCGCAAATGCGGCGGCTGCCTGGCCCGATTCAGGGTTGGCCCCATCTGTTCGAGCACCTGGGGCGAGAACTGAATGAAGCACTCCCCACATCGAGTGCCATCGTGTTAGAACACGTCCATTACCTCAACGATGTGCAGCCGACGCTGGCGTTACTGGGCCACTACATTCTGTCGGCGCTGCCATCTAACGTCGTGTGTATACTGGCGAGCCATAATCCTCTGCCGCCAGCTACTCTGCCGGTCCGGACCGCCTATCGAGGTGTGAATGATCTGCGTCTTGCCGACCACGCTGCGCTGGGTCTGCTTGAAAGCGCGGAAGCGAAATTGCCGAGTGCTCTGGTCTACCGCGCGAACACCTTAGTCGGGGGCCGGGCTGGTGTACTTGCTGACCTCTTCTCTGCAGTGGCCCTGCATGGACGGGCGTCCGTCCAGCAAGCCGTAGAACGCGCCACCAGTTTGGAAGACTTGCTGACCCGCGTCGCGCGTGCCTGGTTGACGACGGTCAATGCTGAGACGCTTCAAGCGATCGCCCTGGCGACGCGCCTCGAGTTCAGCCATCCTGCACTGATCCAGGCGGCAATCGGCGTGGCGACAACGCCAGCCGGCCCGTGGCTGCAGCCACTCGCCGACAATTGGAAACGGGTGCGCCGCGTGTGGCTGGGTCCACTGCGGGCGTCATCGCGAGCCGAATCCACCCTGAGCGGTGACATGCTTCGCCGGGCGGCCGATTACCTGAT
>DASSFZ010000005.1:0-23832 GCA_035693785.1 Anaerolineae bacterium
ATCGGCCGCAGTTCTACATTCGGACGATGGACGTGACGGGCGAGATTGCGTTGCCGGCCGGGGTGGAGATGGTGATGCCGGGGGACAACGTGAACATGACGGTGAAGCTGATCATGCCGGTGGCCTTGGAGGCGGGCAGCCGCTTCGCGATTCGCGAGGGGGGCTTGACCGTCGGCGCCGGCGTCATCACCAAGGTGTACGAATAAGCATCGTCTCAGACTTCCGAAGTCTTCAAGACTTCGGAAGTCTTCGAAGGGATCGAGCGAGCCTATGGTCAAGCAGAGAATCCGCATCCGCCTGAAAGCATACGATCATCGTCTTCTGGATCAGTCCGCCAAGCGCATTGTCGAGGCGGCGGAGCGCACAGGCGCGACCACCGTCGGTCCGGTGCCGCTGCCTACACGCATCGAGCGCTTCACAGTGCAGCGCGGGGCCTTCATCGACAAGAACAGCCAGGAACACTTCGAGATTCGCACCCATAAGCGCCTGATCGATGTCGTTGATCCTGACTCGAAGACCATCGACACGCTGATGCGATTGAACCTGCCGGCTGGCGTCGACATCGAGATCAAGTTTTAGTCGTGCCGTTGTGTAGTCCTGTGGTCGCGTAGTCCGGTAGTCCGGTGGTTCGGCAGTCTGGCAGCTATCCGTGTCTCCGTGACCGAATCCGTGTTTGAGAGGGTCGTGATGAAGGGTATCCTCGGCAGAAAAATCGGAATGACACAAATCTTTGCTGAGAACGGAGAACGCGTACCGGTCACCGTGATCGAGGCTGGTCCGTGCACCGTGACGCAGGTGCGCACTGTCAAAGAGAACGGCTACAGCGCGATTCAGATTGGATTCGATCCGGCTAAGAAAGCGCAGCGGCTGTCGCGCGGCGAGCGGGGTCATCTCGGCCTGCTCAAGCCGGACGAGAAGCATCCCAAACGGAGGAAATTCCCCACGGATGTGCCGCCGCTGAAATCGCTGCGCGAGATTCGCGTTCGAGAGGACGAGCAGTACACGGAAGGCCAGATCATCAAGGCCGATATCTTTGAGGTAGGGGAGCGCGTCGACGTCATCGGCACGTCCAAAGGTCGAGGATTCGCCGGCACCGTGAAGCGGCACGGCTTCAGCGGCGGCTCCAAGACCCACGGCCAGTCCGACCGGATGCGAGCGCCCGGGTCCATCGGCGCAGGCACGACGCCCGGCAAGGTGATCAAAGGCAAGAAAATGGCCGGCCACATGGGCACGGATCGCGTGACGGCCCAGCATTTGGATGTGATCCTGGTCGATGCGGAGCGAAATCTGATCGGTGTGCGCGGGAGCGTGCCCGGCGCAAACGGCGACTTAGTCCTGGTTCGAGAAACGCGAAAGAAGTGATGTGGTCGAGCGGCCGAGTGGTCATGCAGTCGGTTAGGTGAGCGGGTGGTCAGACGGCCGGCTACAGGACGATTGGACTAAGTGACCACTGGACTGACCGAGGAGCGGCGTGATGAAGGTTCCCGTCAAAAACATGGCCGGTGAGCATGTCGGCGAAGTCGAGCTGAACAAGCTGATTTTTGAGGCGCCCATCAATACGGCGCTGATGCATCAGGCGCTCACGCGCCAGTTGGCAAATGCGCGGCAGGGCACCGCCAAGACCAAGACACGCGGCGAGGTGGCCGGCAGCACGCGCAAGGTGTGGCGGCAGAAGCATACCGGGCGCGCGCGCCAGGGCAGCCGCAAGGCGCCGCAGTGGCGCAAGGGCGGCACGGTGTTCGGCCCGAGTCCGCGCTCGTACCGGCAGCGCATGCCGAAGAACATGCGGCATGCGGCACTGCGCTCGGCGCTGTCGGCGAAGGCGGCAGACCATCAGATCGTCGTGCTGGATGCTCTGATGCTGGATGCGCCCAAGACGAAAGCGATGGCCGACATGCTGCGCAACCTCGAGGCCGGCCGCTCGGCGTTGATTCTGTTGTCCGAGGGCAGCCCCACCGTCGAGCGCTCGATTCGGAACCTGGAAGGCGTGCAGTATCTGCGCGCGCAATACCTGAACGTGCGGGATTTGCTGGGTGCGGATACGGTCGTCGTTCCGCAAAGCGCGCTGGCTGCCATCGACGAGCTGCTCGGTTAGAGTATGCCCTGAGCGTAGTCGAAGGGTCGAAGGGACGCGGCGGAGGATTGCCCTCAGCGTCTCAGCGATTAGCGCCGTGCGACGGAGGAATGGTAGCGATGCAAGTCTATGACGTGTTGAAGCGCCCGCTGCTCACAGAAAAGATGACCTATCTGCGCGATCTCAACCAGTACGCTTTCGAGGTCGATGGGCGCGCCAACAAAGAACAGATCAAGCAGGCCGTCGAAGCGATCTTCAAGGTCGATGTCGTGGCGGTGCGGATCATGCATCAGCCGGCCAAGCGCCGCCGCCATCTACGCAGCCGCCAGATCGGAAAGAAGGCCAAGCAGGCTGTCCGGCATCCGGGCTGGAAGAAGGCGATTGTCAAGCTGGCGGCCAATCAGCGCATCGAGCTGTTCGAGGGCGTGTAGCCGGTGTGCAAGGGCGCGTCAGCACGCTGAACGCCTGCGCTCGCGCGGCAGGCGCGGGCGTGCGAACCCGACGGGCCTGCCCTGAGCGTAGTCGAAGGGTCGAAGGGGCGCCGTTCAAGCGTGAAGGCGTGAGGAGACACCATCGTGGCGATCAAGAAGTACAAACCGACCTCGCCGGGGCGTCGCGGCATGACCGGCGATACATTCGAAGACATCACCAAGACGAAGCCGGAGCGCTCGCTGACGGTCAGCCTCAAGAAGCACAGCGGCCGGAACGTGCAAGGGCGCGTGACGGTGCGTCACCGGGGCGGCGGGGCGAAACGGCGCTATCGCCTGATCGACTTTCGACGCGACAAGCACGGCATGGCGGCGAAAGTGGCAGCCATCGAATATGACCCGGGCCGCTCGGCGCGCATTGCGCTGCTGCACTACGCGGATGGCGAGAAGCGCTACATTATTGCGCCGTCCGGCATGAAAGTCGGCGATACGGTGTTCAGCGGCCCGGGCAGCGACGTGCGCGTGGGCAACTGCCTTCCTCTGAAGGATATTCCACTCGGCACGCTGGTGCACAACGTGGAGCTGTACCCGGGCCAGGGCGCGCAGTTCGTCCGCTCTGCTGGCACGCACGCGCAAGTGCTGGCGAGAGACGCCGGCTACGTCACGTTGCGCATGCCCTCCGGGGAGACGCGCAAAGTGCTGGATTCGTGCTTTGCGGTGATCGGCCAGGTCGGCAACCTGGATCACGCCAACGTGAAGTTAGGCAAAGCGGGCCGTAAGCGCCACATGGGTATTCGACCGGCCGTGCGCGGCACGGCGATGTCGCCACGCGACCACCCACACGGCGGGGGCGAAGGCCGCTCGCCGGTCGGCATGCCCGGCCCGAAAAGCCCCTGGGGCAAACCCACGCGCGGCGCGCGCACGCGGGTCAACAAGCGCACCAATCGCTTGATTGTTCGCCGTCGCGTGAGCAAGCGACGTTAGAGCTTGCCCTGAGCCGAAGCCCTGACCCTGAACGAAGTGAAGGGGAAGGGCAGGCGAAGGGCGGGAGGCTGAATCATGTCACGATCGCTGAAGAAAGGACCGTTCGTCAATCCGAAGCTGCTGCGGAAGGTTGAGGCGATGAACCGCAGCGGGGATAAGAAGGTGCTGCGCACGTGGAGCCGCGCGTCGACGATCTTCCCGCAGATGGTCGGGCACACCATCGCCGTGCACGACGGTCGCCGGCACGTTCCGATCTACATTACGGAAAACATGGTGGGCCACAAGCTGGGCGAATTCGCGCCGACGCGCACGTATCGGGGTCACTCGACGAGAGAGAAGACCACCGAAGTGCGCGGCTAGAAAGGGAAGAGCGATATGGCGTTTGAGGCACGATGTGCCACGCGCTTCGTCCCGTTGTCGCCGCGCAAAGTTCGGCTGGTGGCCGATCAGGTGCGCGGCTTGCAAGTCGACGATGCGCTGGCGCTGCTGAAGTTCATGCCCATGGCCGCCGCCGCGCCGGTCTCCAAGGCGATCGCTTCGGCGGTTGCGAACGGCGAAGAGAACCTGGGTCTTGCACGCGACGATTTGTTCGTCAAGGAGATTCGCGCCGACGAAGGGCCGCGGCGCCAGTGGCGGCGCTTCGGTGCGCGTGGGCGGTTCAAGCCGATCACGCGCCGTTCGTCGCATATCACAGTCGTGTTGAGCGAGCGTTAGAGCTTGCCCCTTCGCAGGCTCAGGGCAAGCTCTGACAGAGGAAGGGACGAGGACGAGAATATGGGGCGCAAAGTTCATCCCTATGGGTTTCGACTGAAAGTCGTGCGCGATTGGCAGGGGCGCTGGTTCGGCAAACGCGGCGGGCCGTACCTGGCCATGTTGAGCGAGGATTTGGCGCTGCGCAAGCGTATCATGGCGAAAGTCAGCCGCTCGGGCGTGTCGCGCATCGAGATCGAGCGCTTCCCCAACCAGCTCATCATCACCATTCATACCGCGAAGCCGGGTATCATCATCGGCCGCAAAGGCGCGCAGGTGAAAGAGCTGCGCGAGTCGCTCGAAGCCATGACCGGCAAGAAGGTGAAGCTGGAGGTCGAGGAGGTCACCAAGCCGGATCTGGAAGCCTCGCTCGTCGCCGAGAACATCGCCGGCCAATTGGAGCGGCGCATCAGCCACGGTCGCGCGATGAAGCGCGCGATCCAGCAGGCGATGCGCGCCGGAGCCGAGGGCATCAAGATCACCGTCGCGGGCCGGCTGGGTGGCTCGGAAATGTCGCGCACGGAAACGGTGATGGAGGGCCGCGTGCCGCGCAGCACGCTGCGCGCCGATCTGGACTATGCCCGCGCGGAGGCCCTGACCACCGCCGGGCGTATCGGCGTGAAAGTGTGGATCTACAGAGGTGAGATACTGCCCGAGGCGCGGGCCGAGGACCTGGCGACGGCGCACTAACCACACGAGTGGTCTCGAAGAGGGTGAAAGCGATGTTGATGCCAAAACGGGTGAAATTCCGCAAGCAGCAGCGCGGCCGCATGAAGGGCAAGGAGCTTCGCGGCGCCGAAGTCTCCTTCGGCGAGTATGGTCTGCAGGCGCTCGAACCGTGCTGGATGACGGCGCGCCAGATCGAAGCGGCGCGGCGCGCGGTCGTGCACTTCGCCAAACGGCGCGGCAAGCTGTGGATCCGCGTCTTCCCCGATAAGCCCGTGACCCAGAAGGCGGCGGAGACCCGCATGGGTAAGGGCAAGGGCGCGGTCGACCACTGGGTGGCGGTCGTCAAGCCGGGCCGGGTCATCTTAGAAGTCGGCGGCATGGATTCCGGCGTCGCGCGCGAGGCGCTGCGCCTGGCGGCGCACAAGCTGCCGATCAAGACGCAGGTCATCACACGCCGCGACTGGGTGGCTGCCGAAGAGGGAGGCGCGAAATGAAGGTCAGCGAGATTCGCGCCCTCCGCACGGAGGAGATCCAGTCGAAGATGGACGAGGCGCACAAGTCTCTCTTCAATATGCGCTTCCAGGCGGCGGTCGGCCAGTTAGAGGATTTCAATCGCATGCGGGCGATACGCCGGGACATCGCGCGCATGAAAACGATTCTGCGCGAGCGCGAGCTGGCGGCGCAAGGGCACTCTCCTCTCCTGTCGTCTGCGACGGGAGAGGGGCCGGGGGTGAGGGAATGACGGAGCAACAACGCAAGCGACTGGTTGGGCGCGTGACCAGCGACAAGATGGACAAGACGGTCGTCGTGACCGTACAGCGCTTGCAGCGCCACCCGCTGTACAAGAAGGTGATTCGCCGCGATCGGCGTTTCATGGCGCACAACGAGGGGAACCAGGCGCGCGAGGGCGATCTGGTGCGCATCGTCGAGTCACGGCCCCTCAGCCGCCACAAGCGTTGGGTCATCGAAGAGGTCATCGAGAAGGCGCGAGGATAGAGGCATGGTCCAGCACGAAACGCGACTGAACGTGGCCGACAATACCGGCGCGCGAGAGATCCTGTGCATGCACGTCCTGGGCGGCTCGACGCGGCGCTACGGACACGTCGGCGACGTGATCGTGGCGGCCGTCAAGCAGGCCGCGCCGAACGGCTCCGTGAAAAAAGGCGAAGTGGTGCGCGCCGTGATCGTGCGCACGGCCAAGGAATACGCGCGCCCGGACGGCAGTTACATCCGGTTCGACGACAACGCGGCCGTGATCATCGACCCCGAGTCTCTCAACCCGAAAGGGACGCGCATTTTCGGCCCAGTGGCCCGCGAGCTGCGCGACAAGGGCTTCATGAAGATCGTGTCGCTCGCGCCAGAAGTGCTGTAGGAGGCATCTCCAGATGCCGACTGTCGGCGCCTGACAGGGAGAACGAACATGGCCAGGATTAAGAAGGGTGACACCGTCATCGTCATCGCCGGCGAGAATAAGGGCACGCAAGGCACCGTGCAGCGCGTGGACGCCAAGACCCAGCGGGTGGTCGTGACCGGCGTGAACATCGTCAAGAAAGCTCAGCGCCCTGTGCGCGCCGGACGCGGCCAGACGCAGACGGGCATCATCGAATTCGAGGCGCCCATCCACATCTCGAACGTGATGCTGGTCGATCCGAAATCCAGCGAACCGACGCGCGTTGGCCACACAGTCGACGCCAGCGGCGCCAAGCGGCGCGTCACGCGTAAGAGCGGAACGGAGATTTAGAAATCAAATGGCGAATCTGAAGAAGCGATATCGAGAAGAAATCGTCCCGGCGCTGATGAGGGACTTCGGCTACAAGAACGTTATGCAGGCGCCGCGCATTCAAAAAGTGATCGTCAACATCGGGGCGGGCGATGCCCTGGAGAATGCCAAGACGCTGGACGGCGCGGTGGCCGACCTGCGGCTGATCACCGGCCAGCAGCCGGTGATCACCAAGGCGCGCAAGGATATCGCCAACTTCAAGCTGCGCGCCGGGCGGTCGATCGGCGTGAAGGTGACGCTGCGCGGGGAGCGCATGTGGTCGTTTCTGGATGTGCTCGCCAATCTGGCGCTGCCGCGCATTCGCGACTTTCGAGGTATTTCGCCGGACGCTTTCGACGGGCGCGGCAATTATACGCTCGGCTTGCGCGAGCAAATCATGTTTCCCCAGATTCAGTACGACAAGATCGACAAGCTGCGCGGGATGGAAATTACGATCGTGACCACAGCGCGCTCCGACGAAGAGGGACGCCGGCTGCTACATCTTATCGGGATGCCGTTCAGGAGCAATTGATTATGGCCAAGAAGTCGATGATCAATCGAGAGTCTCGGCGCAAATATCCGACGCGCGTGCGGAACCGCTGCCGCCAGTGCGGCCGGCCGCGCGGCTACATCCGGCGCTTCGGGCTGTGCCGGATTTGCTTCCGCGAGCTGGCGCTGCGGGGAGTGATTCCTGGCGTGGCTAAAGCATCCTGGTAGGCCAGCAGCCAAGCCCTGAGCGGAGCCGAAGGGCCTGCCTAGAGCGAAGTCGAAGGGGCAGTCGACGAATACGCTCGCTCCGGGGATGCGGGGGAGCGGGGTTCAGAGGAGCAATCGGCTATGAATATAAGTGATCCGATCAGCGACATGTTGACTCGCGTGCGCAATGCTATTGCCGTGAGGCACGCCAGCGTGGCGTTGCCGAGCAGCCAGATCAAGATCGCCATTGCGACCATTCTGAGAGAAGAAGGTTACATCCAGGATTTCGAGGTGACCGAAAGCGGCAAGCGCAAGACGCTTCGTCTGTGGCTGAAGTACACCGGCGAGCGGCGCGATCGGCAGCCGGCGATCTCCGGCCTGCAGCGCGTGAGCCGACCCGGTCGACGTGTCTATACCAGCAGGGACAGCATCCCTTGGGTGCTCTCGGGCATGGGCATCGCCATCCTGTCGACGCCCAAGGGCGTGATTACGGGGCAGCAGGCGCGTCGATTGAACGTCGGCGGCGAGGTGCTGTGCTACGTGTGGTAAACGCGGGAGCTGAGGAGTCTATCATGTCGAGAATTGGACGCAAGCCCGTGCCGATTCCGTCGGGAGTCGCCGTGACCATCGACGGACCACGCGTCACGGTCAAAGGCCCGCGCGGCGAGTTGACGCGGGCATTCCATCCGGACATGGCTATCGCGATGGATGATGGCACGCTGGTCGTCAGCCGTCCGAGCGATGCGCGCCAGCATCGTGCGCTGCACGGCCTGACGCGCGCATTGTTGGCCAACATGGTGACCGGCGTGACGCAAGGATTCCGCAAGACGCTCGTCGTCGAAGGCGTAGGCTACCGCGCCGACTTGACCGGAAAAGTGTTGTTGTTGCACCTGGGTTACTCGCATCCGATCCGGGTCGAGCCGCCGGCGGGCGTCAAGTTCAGCGCCGATTCCAAGGCGCGCACGATCACTGTCGAGGGCGCCGATCGCGAGCAGGTGGGACAGATCGCGGCCCTGATTCGCAAGCTGCGGCCGCCGGAGCCGTACAAGGGCAAGGGCATTCGCTACCAGGGCGAAGTGATTCGCCGCAAGGCTGGCAAGGCCGGTAAGGTCGGTTAGGGCTGAGGGGTGAACGATGCCGAAAAGTCGCAATGAGATGCGGTTGCGCCGACAGAAGCGCGTCCGGCGAGGCGTGAATGGGACAGCCGGCCGGCCTCGCCTGAACGTGTTCCGCAGCCTGGAGCACATCTACGCCCAGGTCATCGACGACGAACAGGGACGGACAGTCGTGTCGGCCTCGACCATTGACAGGGAACTGCGCGCGGAAATAGCTTCGCTGAGCAAGACGGAGCAAGCCAGGCGGGTCGGCGCCGCGTTGGCCCGGCGCGCGCAGGCCGCCGGCGTGAAGCAGGTGGTCTTCGATCGAGGCGGCTATCGTTATCACGGCCGCGTCAAGGCGCTGGCCGATGCCAGCCGAGAGGTGGGATTGGAGTTCTGATGGCAAAGCGAAGAGTCTCCACCGAAAGACGTGATCGCGAGGTGTTCGAGGAGCCGCGCGAGGAGCTCGACGAGCGCGTGGTCGACATTGCGCGCGTGGCCAAAGTGATCAAAGGCGGTCGCCGGTTTGCGTTTCGCGTCGTCGTCGTCGCGGGCGACAATCGCGGGAACGTCGGCGTCGGCGTCGGCAAAAGCCGAGCCGTGCCGGACGCTATCCGCAAGGCGTCGGAGCGCGCGCGCAGTGCGATGCGCCCGGTCGTGCTGGAAGGCACGACGATTCCGCATCCGGTGATGGCCAAGTCGGGGGGAGCGAGGGTGATGCTGCGCCCGGCATCGCCAGGCACGGGCGTGATCGCGGGCGGCGGTGTGCGCGCCGTTCTCGAAGCCGCCGGCGTGCACGACATCCTGACCAAGTCGATGGGGAGCAGCAACAAGTTGAACGTGATACGCGCCACGCTGGCCGGCCTGCGCCAGCTCAAGTCGCCGGATGCCGTGGCGCAGGAGCGCGGGAAGCCGATTACGGATGTGGCGCCGTTTTGGAGAAGGACTCATGTCAAGCAGCCGTAAGCCTGCCCTGAGCGAAGCCCGCCCTGAGCGTAGTCGAAGGGTCGAAGGGTCCACCGGCCAGCTGCTTGACGCAGATCCTCGTAGCGGAGCGGAGGGGACGCCCCGCCCAGCGAGGTTGCGCATCACTCTGGTGAAAAGCCCGACCGGCTACGACGAGCACCAAAAGCGCACGGTGCGGGCGCTTGGCCTGCGTCGCCTTCGCCAGACCGTCGAGCAGGCGGATACGCCGGTCGTGCGCGGCATGATTGCCAAGATCCCGCACCTGGTATCCGTCGAGCCTGCCCCGAGCGAAGCCCGCCCTGAGCGCAGTCGAAGGGTCGAAGGGGAAGTGAAATGAAATTGCACGAACTGAAACCGGTAGAAGGTTCGAAAAAGCGGCGTAAGCGGGTAGGGCGCGGCCTCGGGTCCGGTTCCGGCACGTACGCGGGGCGCGGGCGCAAGGGCCAGCATGCAAGACAGGGCGGCGTGAAGGGTCCGTATTTCGAGGGCGGGAACCTTCCGCTCGTGCGCAAGCTGCCGTTCGCGCGCGGCGTCGGCTTCACTTCGCGTGGGAAGATCCACTATGTCCCGATCAACCTGTCCGACCTGGCCGCGCTCGCCAGCCGAAGCCCTGAGTGGAGCGAGGGGGAGCCGGTGACGCCGGAGGTGCTGCACCGCCACGGCTTGCTCAAGTCGGCCGACGATCCGGTGGTGATTCTCGCCTACGGCGAGATCGAGCGCGCCGTGACGGTGAGGGCGCATCGTTTTTCCGCGTCTGCTCGCCGCAAAATCGAGGCGGCCGGCGGCACGGTTGAGATGCTGTAGAGGCCACTATGATTCAAGCGGTCCGAAATGCCTTCGTGTTGCCGGATCTGCGGCGCAAGATCCTTTTTACGCTGCTGATCCTGGTCATCTACCGCGCCGCGGCTCACGTTCCGGTGCCCGGTATCAATCGGGAGCAGTTGGAGGCGGTGCTGGCTGGCCAGGGCGCCGGCGCGCCGCTGGCCCAAATCCTGAACTTGCTGTCCGGCGGCGGGTTGTCGAATTTCTCGCTGCTGGCGATGGGCGTGTACCCGTACATCACGGCGTCGCTCATCTTGCAGTTGCTGACCGGCGTGGTGCCCGCTCTGCAGCGGCTCCAGCAGGAGGAGGGATCGGAAGGGCGCCGCAAGCTCGAGCAATATACGTTTCTCTTGATGATCCCGATGGCGCTGCTGCAGGCGATCGGGCAGATTCAATTGTTCGGCGGCACCGCCCTGATTGACAACTGGGGCACGGACACACTGCAGATGATCACGGTTCTGTCGGGAATGGTCGCCGGCACGACGTTCGCGATCTGGCTCAGCAACTTGATCACCGAGCAAGGCATCGGCCAGGGCATGTCGATCATCATCTTCGGCGGCATTGTGGCGCGGCTGCCTGCCAACATCGGGAGCCTGGTGAGCGATCCGCAGGGCGCGCTGCAGTCCCTGATTGCCTTCGTCTTCGTCCTGGTTGCGGTGATCTTCGTCATCGTCATCTTCCAGGAAGGCCAGCGGCGCATCCCGGTGCAGTACGGCAAGCGTGTGCGGGGCCGCAAGGTCTACGGCGGCGGCGCGACTTACATTCCGCTGCGCGTCAACATGGCCGGCATGATTCCGCTGATCTTCGCGCAGTCCATCCTGACGCTGCCGGCGATTCTGGCCAACCTGTTTTCCGCGTCGCCGAACACGTCGGTGGCGCTGTTGTTCCAGAATATCAGCCAGATCTTCAGCGGCGCATCAGGCCATCCGGCGGCATGGATATACTGGTTGATGTATTTCCTGCTGGTCGTGGGATTCACGTTCTTTTACACGACCGTCATCTTGCAGCAGCAGAACCTTGCCGAATCGCTGCAGAAACAGGGCGGATTCGTCCCGGGTATCCGGCCCGGCAAGCGCACGGAAGAGTACATGAATTCGGTGACGGGCCGCATCACGCTGGTCGGCGCGCTGTTCCTGGGTGGGGTAGCGATCTTGCCTTACTTGCTCAGCGGGATCACGCTCAACGGTATTCCGCTGATTCCGAACGCGACGAACTTCTCGATCTTGAGCACGGGCCTGCTGATCGTCGTCGGCGTGGTGCTGGACACGATGCGCCAGTTGGAGGCGCAGTTGCTGATGCGCCATTATGAAGGCTTTATTAAGTAATCAGTAATTAGTAATCAGTGACCAGTCATCAGTGACCGGTGTGTTGAGATAACCGACCATGTGCTAACTGACGACCGGTCATTGATGACTGAGCAGAGCGGCAGAGAAAGGCTGGGGCGAGATCATGGCCGACTACATCTTGTTGTTCGGCCCGCCCGGCGTCGGCAAGGGCAGCCAGGCCGAGCGGCTCAGCGAAAGCCTGAAGCTGCCGCACGTCGCAACGGGCGATCTGTTCCGCGACAATGTGAAGCGGGAAACTCCGCTCGGTTTGTTGGCGAAGGGTTACATGTCGCGCGGCGAGCTGGTGCCCGACGAAGTCACGGTCGCGATGCTGAAGGAGCGGCTCGATCGGCCTGACGCCGTAAGAGGCGCGCTGCTCGACGGCTTCCCGCGCACGGTGGCACAAGCGGCCGCGCTGGCCCGGTTGCTGGCCGAACGCGGTGGGAGCATTCGTGTCGTGCTCTTCATCTCGGCTCCGGAAGAAGTGTTGCTCACGCGGCTCGCCAGCCGATGGACGTGCGGGCGGTGCGGCGCGATTTACAACGCGACCACCAGCCCGACGCGCGAGCCTGGTGTATGCGATCGATGCGGCGGCCCGGTGGAGCAGCGGGCGGACGACAGCCCGGATGTGCAACGCCAGCGCATTCGGGTCTACCTCGAGCAGACTTTGCCGCTGGTGGAGTATTATCGGCAGCGGGGAATGCTGGTCGAAATCGATGGGCGCCGATCGATAGAGGAAGTTTACACGGACATTTTGGAGGCCATCGAACGGTCGCGCCGTGATAAGCGCGAATTGGGTGAATTCACGGATGGCGATCGTCCGATCAGCGACAACTTATGATCGTTCTTAAGTCGGCGCAGGAGATTGCATTGATGCGCCAGGCTGGGCGCATCGTGGCCGAGGTCCTGGAGAAGATGCGCGCGCTGGCGCGGCCGGGCGTGACGACGGCTGAGATCGACCGGGCGGCGACGGAGCTGATCGAGCAGCGCGGCGGACGCCCGACCTTCAAAGGCTATCGGGGCTATCCGGCGAACATCTGCACGATGATCAACTACGAGCTCGTGCACGGTATCCCGAGTGCTCGGCGCCGCCTGAAGGAAGGCGACATCCTGAGCCTGGACGTGGGCGTGACCTACAAGGGAGTCGTCGGCGACGCCGGCACGACGTATCCTATCGGCGCGATTAGCCCGGTCGCCAGAAAGCTGCTGGAGGTGACAGAGGCGAGCTTGTACGTCGGGATCGCGCAGGCGTGCGCCGGCAACCGCGCGGGCGACATTTCGTCCGCCATTCAGCGGTATGTCGAGTCTCACGGCTTTACTGTGATCCGCGAGTATACCGGCCATGGGGTCGGGCGGCAGATGCACGAGGAGCCGCAGGTGCCCAATTTCGGCAAGGCCGGGCGCGGCATCGTGTTGAAGCCGGGCATGACGCTTGCCATCGAGCCAATGGTCGCGCAGGGTGACTGGCGCACGAGGGTGCTGGACGATGGCTGGACGGTGGTGACTGCCGACGGGTCGCTATCGGCCTACTTTGAACATACGATCGCCGTCACCAGCGGCGAACCGGAGATATTGACGAAGTTATAGTAAGTTTCAGACTTCCGAAGTCTTGGAGACTTCGGAAGTCTGGAGCGATAGAGGAGTGTTCTAGCATGAAAGTCTCTGCATCCGTTCGAAAGCGCTGCCCGAAATGCAAGATCATCCGCCGCAAGGGCAAGATTCGCGTGATCTGCTCGAATCCCAAGCACAAGCAGGTTCAAGGCTAGGCAGGAGGCAACATGGCACGCATCGCAGGGGTCGATTTGCCGCGCAACAAGCGAGTGGCAGTCGGGCTGACCTCCATCTACGGCATTGGTCCATCGAACAGCCTCGACATACTGCATCAGGCTCAGGTGAGTCCTGACATGCGCATCAAGGATCTGTCGGAAGCGGAAGTATCCAGGCTGCGCGAGCTGATCGAGCAGAACTACGTCGTGGAGGGCGATCTACGGCGCGAAGTGACGCTGAACATCAAGCGGCTCACGGAGATCGGCTGCTATCGCGGGATCCGCCATCGGCGCGGCTTGCCGGTGCGCGGCCAGCGCACCCGCACCAACGCGCGCACGCGCAAAGGCCCGAAAAAGACGGTGGCCGGCCGCGGCCGGCGTCGCGGCGCCAAGAAGAAGTAAAAGACATAGGAGAGAGAAGCGATGGCAGGCAGTCAACGAGGCCGGCGCGCGAGCGCGCCGAAGAAGCAGCGCCGCGGTGTGTCACGCGGCCAGGCGTTCATCTACGCGCGGTTCAACAACACTATCGTGTCGATCACCGATCCGGGCGGAAATGTATTGAGCTGGAGCTCGGCCGGGCAGGTCGGATTCAAGGGCAGCCGCAAGAGCACGCCCTACGCCGCGCGCCTGGCCGGGCAGGCCGCCGCCCGGGCCGCGCTCGACACAGGCATGACCGAAGTGGACGTGTTCGTGAAAGGGCCGGGGCCGGGCCGCGAGCAGGCCCTGCGTGCACTGGGCGCGTCCGGACTGCGCGTCCTATCGATTACGGATGTCACGCCGATCCCGCACAACGGCTGCCGTCCGAAGAAGAAGCGTCGCGTTTAGTCACATAGTCGTTTAGTCATACAGGAGGAAGCATGGCCAGGACGATTGGGCCTGTGTGTAAACTGTGCCGCCGCGAAGGCGAAAAACTGTTCCTCAAAGGCGCACGCTGTTTATCGCCCAAGTGTGCCATTGAGCGGCGCGGTTACGCCCCGGGGCAGCACGGCAGGACCGCTCAATTCAAGCGCGGGCGCGGGCGCTCGACGGATTATCTCTTGCAACTGCGCGAGAAGCAGAAGGCGCGCCGCATCTACGGCGTGATGGAGCGGCAGTTCCGCCGTTATTTCAACATTGCGCTGCGCAGCAAAGGGTTGACAGGCGTCATGTTGCTACAAATGCTGGAAAGCCGCCTGGACAACGTCGTGTACCGCCTGGGGCTGGCCGCGTCGCGCGGGCAAGCGCGCCAGTTGGTGCAGCACGGCCACGTCGACGTGAACGGGCACCGCCTCGACGCGCCGTCCTACCTGGTCAAGATGGGCGACGTGATATCGGTGCGGCCCGCCAGCCGCAAGCGCAGCTATTTCAAGACGCTGGCGCAGGAGCTGGAAGATCGCCAGGCGAGCGTGCCGCGCTGGTTGAGCGCGGACCCTTCCCAGCTCGCGGGCCGGGTGCTCGCGCTGCCGAATCGTGAAGATATTGACATCAAGCTCAACGAGCAGCTCATCGTCGAATACTACTCGCGCTAACATCGCTGCTTACGCCCCGCCCAGCGGGGTCGTGAAGAAGTCGGGCAACTGGCCGATATCCGCATCGCGCTCCGAGCGCTGCGTGATATCGCTAGACAGGCAACCTTTGGTTGCCGCTTGCCGGTACGACTGATGGGCAGGCGGTCGAAATGGAGGCCTTACATTGGCTAGTTTAAGCATGGTCTTGCCGAAGATCGAGACGGACGAATCGACCCAGAACTACGGCCGGTACGTCATCGGACCGCTCGAGCAAGGGTATGGCATCACCCTGGGCAACGCGCTGCGCCGCGTGCTGCTCAGCAGCTTGCCGGGCGCAGCCGTCACGTCGATGCGCATGAGCGATGTGTATCACGAGTTCACGCACATCCCGCACGTGCGCGAAGACATGGTACAGGTGATCCTGCAAGTCAAGCAGTTGCGCGTCAAGCTGCACGGCGAGGAACCGGTGCGACTGCGCCTCGAAGTGCGCGGCGAAGGGACCATCACCGCCAGCGACATCCAATGCCCGCCGGAAGTCGAGATCATCAATCCCGACCTGTATTTGTTCACCGTCGACAGCGACAAGGCGCGGCTGGAGATGGAATTGACCGTCGAGCCCGGCCGCGGCTACAGTCCGGCCGAGGAGCGTGGACGCCTGCCCATCGGCGAGCTTCCCGTCGACGCCATCTTCAGCCCGGTGCGCCGCGCTCGCTTCGACGTAGAGCGCGCCCGCGTCGGCCAGATGACCAACTACGACAAGCTGGTGATGGAGATTTGGAGCGACGGCACGATGCGCCCGCAGGAGGCCTTGTCTCAGGGGGCGCGCATTCTGATGCAGCACTTCTCGCTGGTCGCCGGCGTAACCGAAGAGGCGCAGATGGAAAAAGTGCCGCAAGCGGCCTCGATGATCCCTCAGGAGATTTACGACACGCCCATCGAGCAGCTTGACCTGTCGGTGCGCGTCTTCAACTCGCTCAAGCGCACGGGCATCACGAACGTCGGCGAGGTCCTGGAAATGCTCGCCCGCGGCGAGGATGCGATGCTCACGATACGCAACTTCGGCACCAAGTCGTATCTGGAGTTGAAGGAAAAACTCGTCGCCAAAGGCTTCCTCAAGGAAGACGAAGTGCTGCCGGGCGAGGTTCAACCGTCCGAAGAACCCGCCGAGGCAGAGACGGAATCGAACTGACACGGGCGCCCTGAGCGGAGTCAAGGCTTTAGCCGGGACGAAGCCATCGTTTTCAGCGTCTCGGCGATAGGGTGAGGGTATGCGACATCGAGTAGCAGGCAAGAAACTGAATCGCTCATCGGATCAGCGCGCGGCGCTGCGGCGCGGCCTGATCAGCGACCTGTTCCGCCACGAGGCGATCATCACGACGCAGGCGCGGGCGGCTGCCATTCGCGGGCAGGCCGAAAAGCTGATCACGCTGGCGCGCAACCGAGGCAATGCCGGCGATCTGATCGAGCTGGCGAAGGGCGGCGATCGCGCAACGCTCGCGCGGCGCACGACGCCGACGCAGGCCGAGATGCTCCTGCGCGTCGCACAGCAGAAACCGGACGAGCTCGACAAAGCGGCCGCCGGCATCGCCGCCAGCGCGCGGCGGCAAGCGGCTCGCGTGCTGTACGGCCCGGACGTGATCAAGCGATTGTTCGACGAGATCGCGCCGCGCTACAGCACGCGTAACGGCGGCTACACGCGCACCTTCAAGCTGGGCATGCGCAAAGGGGACGCCGCGCCGATGGTGAAAATCGAGCTGGTGGGCGAGTAAGGTGGTGTGGGGTGCGCATCCGCGCCACGATCGCGTACGACGGCACGGCGTATCACGGTTTTCAGCGGCAGTCGGCGGAGCGTGAACCGACGATTCAGGGCGAGTTGGAGCGCGCGCTTTCCCGGATCGTAGCGCGCTCGACGACGGCGCTGGGAGCGGGGCGCACCGACGCCGGCGTGCACGCGAGCGGGCAGGTCGTCGCTTTCGACGCCGAATGGCGGCATGCCCTGCCAGACCTGCAACGGGCGCTCAACGCGGTGCTGCCCGAAGACGTTGTCGTGCTGGACATCGCGCAGGCCGCCGATGGGTTCCATCCGCGCTATCAGGCGCGCAGCCGCGAATATCGTTACACGATCTACAACGCGGCATGGCGCGACCCGCTGTGCCGGCTGTACGCCCTGCACGTGGCCGATCCGATCGATATTCCTGCTATGCGGGAAGCGGCGCGGCATTTGATCGGAGAGCATGACTTTGCCGCATTCGGACAGGCGACGTCGGGCGATTCGACAGTGCGCGTCATGCATCGAGTCGAGATCGGCGGCGGCCGGCCGTGGATCACGGTCGATCTGGAAGCGAACGGATTTCTGTACCGCATGGTTCGCAGCATCGTCGGCTCGCTGATCGAAGTCGGGCGCGGAAAGATCTCGGTCGACCGGTTCGTCGAGATTCTCCACTCGCGAGAGCGGGGGCAAGCTGAAACAACTGCCGCACCGCACGGTCTGTGCCTGATGCGGGTGAACTACTGAGGCCGGCGGGACAGACCTGCCCTGACCCGAAGCCCTGAGCGGAGTCAAGGCTTTAGCCGGAGGGTCGGCGAGCACCGCATGGCAGAGGAGTCAACGTGAAGACGTACAATGTGACGAAAGAGGAGATTCAAAGAGAGTGGGTCCTGGTCGATGCGGAGGGACAGACGCTGGGCCGCCTCGCGTCGCGCATCGCGGCCATCCTGCGCGGTAAGCACAAGCCGACCTTCGCGCCGTGGCTCGATTGCGGCGACTACGTCATCGTCGTCAACGCCGGCAAGATCAAGGTGACCGGCAACCGCATGGACAGCAAGGTCTACTATCGCCACTCCGGCTATGTGGGCGGCTTGAAGTCGGTGACGCTGCGCCGCCAACTGGAGAAACACCCGGAGCGTGTGCTGGCGGCGGCGGTGAGGGGCATGCTGCCTAACAATCGCCTGGGTCGCAAGATGGTCAAGAAGCTCAAGCTGTACACGGGCAGCGACCATCCGCATGCTGCGCAGCAACCTAAGAAGCTGGAACTGTAGGGAGAGGATTATGGCAGGCGAGTATTACGAGGGTGTGGGCCGGCGCAAGACGGCGGTCGCGCGCGTGCGCCTGACGCCGGGCGGCGGCGGCATCGTCGTCAACGATAAGCCGGCTGAAGAATATTTCGGGCGCGAGGCCGATCGCCACACGATCAGCAGCCCGCTGATCGCCACGGGCACGCAGGGCGCCTACGGCATCAGCGTGAAGGTCGCAGGCGGCGGCATTACCGGACAGGCGGCCGCCGTGCGGATGGGGGTTGCGCGTGCACTGCTGGCCGTCGATCCTGATTTTCGGCCTGTGCTGCGCCAGAACGGGTTCCTCACCCGCGACGCGCGCGCTAAAGAGCGCAAGAAGCCCGGCCTCAAGCGCGCTCGCAAAGCGCCTCAGTACACGAAGCGCTGAGTCGTTCTGAGGCGCATCCGTTTGCGCCGAAGAATCTCAGCACGCGGCCGCCTGAACCACCCGGAGTCAAGGCTTTAGCCGGATTCGCCTGGCATAAGCCGGCTGCCGTGGGGCGGGCAGCGCGCCTGCCCCCTCAGCGCCTCAGCGATCATGGCATTGATTACCCTCGTCGGCCTCGGTCCCGGCGATCTCCGCCTGCTCACCCGCGAAGCGTGGGATGTGCTAACCGGCGCACATGAGGTATACTTGCGCACGGTTCGCCATCCGGCGGTCTCGGGCCTGCCGGCGTCGCTGCGCATTCATTCGTTCGACGCGATTTACGAGCAGAAGGACGACTTCGCTCAGGTCTACGAGACTATCGCAGCGCAGGTGGTGGCGCTGGGCCGCAGGCCGGAGGGCGTTATTTACGCCGTGCCGGGACATCCCCGAGTCGGCGAGGCGACCGTCAGCCGGATTCTGGAACTGGCTGGGGCCGAAGGGCTTCAGGTTCGGACGGTCGCCGGGCTTTCCTTCGTCGAGCCGGCGTTAGACGCCCTGGGCATCGACGCCCTGGATGGATTGCAGGTGGCCGACGCGATCGAGGTCGCGGCGCGGCATCATCCGCCGCTCGACCCGGATCGAGCCGTCCTGCTCGCCCAACTGTACTCGCGCGCGGTGGCCTCGAACGTGAAGCTCACGCTGATGAACCAGTATCCCCCAGAGCACATCGTGAAGCTGGTTCACGCTGCCGGCACGGCCGAGGCGCGCGTCGTGGCACTGTCACTGGCCGAGATGGATCGGCGCGACGACGTTACCCATCTGACGGCGCTGTACGTTCCGCCTCTGCCGCGCACAAGCGGGTTCAGCAGCTTTCAGGATACGATCGCTCACCTGCGCGCGCCGGACGGCTGCCCGTGGGATCGCGAGCAGACGCACCAGTCGCTCCGGCCGTACCTGTTGGAGGAGGCGCACGAGGTGCTGGAGGCGATCGACGCCGACGACATGGAGGCGCTCCGCGAGGAGCTGGGCGATCTCCTGCTGCAGGTCGTGCTTCAGACCCAGGTTGCAACGGATGCAGAAGCGTTTCGCATGGCGGACGTCATCGCGGGCATCAACGAAAAGATCATCCGCCGGCACCCGCACGTCTTCGGCGACGTCGACGTGGCGGGCGTGGACGACGTGAAGCGCAACTGGGAAGCGATCAAAGTTGCGGAGCGCGAGGAATCGGACAAACCTTCCCGCGAATCGATTCTGGACGGCATCGCCAAGGGGCTGCCAGCGCTGGCGCAGGCGGAGATGTACGGCGCGCGCGCGGCGCGCGTCGGATTTGACTGGCGAGACGTTTCGGGTGTGTTGGACAAGGTGGCCGAGGAACTGCGTGAAATCGCAGACGCTCGTGATCCGGAGACGCGCGAGGCCGAATTTGGCGACCTGTTGTTTTCGCTGGTGAACGTGGCGCGCTGGCTGGAGATCGATCCGGAATCGGCGCTGCGCGCGGCGAATGCGCGCTGGTCGATGCGATTTCGCGAAGTCGAGCGCGCGGCGCGGGCGCAGGGTAAGGTGGTCAGCGAGCTATCGCTCGACGAAATGGAGCGTTTGTGGCAGGCGGCGAAGGCTGCCCTGAGCGGAGTCAAGGCTTTGGCCGGAGGGGCAAAGGAGCGCGAGGCCTGATGGGCAACCACAAGGGTCGCCCGTACATCATGGAGGGGCGAATCCCGTGGAAGTGATCGCTGGTGTGGCTGCCATAGGCGCCGTGATCGCCTTGGTCGGCGCTGCCATCTTCTTTTATCAGACTCGCGAAGCCGTGCGCGCCTCGCGGCGGGCGCTGTTTGACACCGAGCGCCAGGTTTACCTGGATCGCGCCCGGCGCGGGCGGCTGCTCGCGCTAGGGTTTCTGATCCTGACCTCCGTCTTGTTCGTCGTCAACGTGGGTGGCAGCGCCATCGCCAATCCGCCGCCGACGCCTACGCCGACGTTGACGCCTACGCCGACGCGGCCGCCTCCGACGCCAGGCCCGTCTCCAACGCCGACGCCTCCCCCGACGGCGACGCCGACCGAAGCGCCGCCGACGCCGACCCCGCCGCCGCGCACGGCGACGGTGACCGGCGCAGGCTCTCTCGGACTCCGCCTGCGAGACGCCCCCAACGGCAACCTGATCGACTATTTGCCGGATGGCACCGTCGTGGTGTTGCTACCGGTAGAGTCTGTTCGAACCGACGACGGCATCGAGTGGGTGAACGTCGTCGATCCGCAGGGCCGGGAAGGCTGGATGGCGCTCCAGTACCTGGCGATCAATCCATAGCGACTGCAAACTGCTCTTCCTCGGTCGAGCCTGTCATCGCCGTCGTCGACACGCCCTCGCCGGTGACGGCGATCTGGATCTCGTCGAAGTAGCCCGCGCCGACGAAGCTCTGGTGCTTGATCGCGCGGTAGCCGTGCGTGCGCTCCATCTCGAACTCGCGTTCTTGCAGGCGCGAGTACGCGAGCATGCCCTCGGTCTTGTACGCATGCGCCAGCTCGAACATACTGGCGTTCAAGGTGTGAAAGCCGGCCAGCGTGACGAACTGGAACTTGTAGCCCATCTCGCCGAGCTGCTCCTGGAACGTCGCCATCGACTTCTGGTCGAGGTTGCGCTTCCAGTTGAACGACGGGGAGCAGTTGTAGGCCAGTATCTTGCCCGGAAACTTTTCGTGAATGGCCTGGGCGAACTCGCGCGCCTCTCCGATGTCTGGCGTTGACGTCTCGCACCAAATCGCGTCGACATGCGGCGCGTAGGCCAGACCCTTGGCGATGGCGTACTCCAGGCCGCCGTTCACCACCCAGTATCCTTCCACCGTCGTCTCGCCGGTCGCGAATTTCTCGTCGACCGGATCGTTGATGCTGCGAATGAGGTGTGCGCCGTTGGCATCCGTGCGGGCGATGATGATCGTCGGCACGCCCAGCACGTCGGACGCGAGCCGCGCCGCGATGAGCTTAGGGACGAACTCGTGGACGGCGACGAGAACCTTGCCGCCCATGTGCCCGCACTTTTTCAGCGACGACAACTGATCTTCCAGGTGCACTGCCGCTGCGCCGGCTTCGATCATGGCCTTAATCAGCTCGAAGGTATTGAGCGGGCCGCCGAAGCCGGCCTCGGCGTCCGCGACGATCGGCGCGAACCAGTGGACGTCGTTTTTGCCCTGCATGTGCTGAATCTGATCGGCCCGGATCAGGGCGTTGTTGATGCGCTTGATGAGGTTCGGCACACTGCTCACGGGGTACAGGCTCTGGTCGGGATACATGTGCAGCGCGTCGTTAGCGTCGCCGGCGACTTGCCAGCCGCTGACGTAAATGGCTTTCAGCCCGGCCGCCACCTGCTGCACAGCCTGGTTGCCGGTCAGCGCCCCGAGCGCGCGGATGAACGGCTCGGTGTGCAGCAGGTGCCACAGGCGCGTCGCGCCCATCGTGGCAAGCGTGTAGTGCAACTGGATCGACCCGCGCAGGCGCACCACTTCCGAGGCCGGATAGGCTCGGGTGATGCCCGCCCAACGCGGATTCGTCGTCCAGTCGTTGGCGAGCTCGATGGCTTGTTCCTGGTCGTGCATAGGAAGTCTCCTTGGGTATGATTCGCAGACCTGCCAGGTTTCGCAGACCTGCCAGGTTTCGCAAGCCTGGCAGGTCTTACAATCAATCCAGGTAGTCGTACGCGATTAAGGTCAGGAACTCGGCGAAGTCTTTCGCGGTGACGAGGCGCTCGAAGATCTCGCCGGCCAACTGAAACTTGCCGGCGGCGAATAGCTCGTTGCCATAAAGCGATCTGATCTTCTCCATTTCCTCCGGCAGCATGCTGCGCACCAACTCGGCAGCCACCTTACGGCCGTCCGGGAGCGACGCAGTTGGATGGTTAATCCACTGCCACACTTGTGCGCGCGAGATTTCGGCGGTGGCCGTGTCTTCCATGAGGTTGTAGATCGCCGCCGCGCCCGCACCGCGCAGCCACGATTCGACGTACTGCACGGCCACGTTGATATTGAGCCGCAGGCCGGCCTCGCTGATCGAGCCGCCGGGCACGCGGAAGTCGATCAAATCCTTCGCCGCGACGCGCACGTCGTCGCGCAGCCGATCCTTTTGGTGCGGCCGGTCGCCGAGCGCCCGGTCGAAGACCTCCTTCGCCACAGGAACCAGATCGGGGTGGGCGACCCAGGTACCGTCGAAGCCGTCGCCGGACTCGCGCAGCTTGTCTTCGCGCACCTTCGCCAGCGCGACTTCGTTGACCTGCGGGTCTTTGCGGCTGGGGACGAACGCGGCCATCCCGCCGATCGCGTGCGCGCCGCGCGCGTGGCACGTCTTCACCAACAGCTCGGTGTAGGCGCGCATGAAAGGCACAGTCATTGTGATTTGCGCTCGATCGGGCAGCAAGAAGCCGGGCTGGTTGCGGAACTTCTTGATAATACTGAAGATGTAGTCCCAGCGCCCGGCGTTCAGCCCGGCGATATGGTCTCTCAGCTCGTAAAGAATCTCCTCCATCTCGAAGGCGGCCAGTATCGTCTCGATCAGCACCGTCGCCTTGATCGTGCCGCGCGGGATGCCCAGCTCGTCCTGCGCCATCACGAATACATCGTTCCATAGTCGGGCTTCGAGGTGGCTTTCGAGCTTGGGCAGGTAGAAGTAGGGACCCGTGCCCCGGTCAATCAACTTGCGCGCGTTGTGGAAGATATGCAGGCCGAAATCGAACAGCGATCCGGAGACCGGCCTGCCGTCGATCGCCGCGTGCTTCTCGTCGAGATGCCATCCGCGCGGGCGCACCATCAGCACGGCGGTTGTCTCGCCGAGGCGATATTCCTTCTCCGGCGTGACCAGGCGGATCGTGCGGTCGATCGCGTCGCGCAGGTTGAGGTGTCCTCGCACCATGTTGTCCCAGGTCGGCGAGTTGGCGTCTTCGAAGTCGGCCATGAACACATCCGCGCCCGAGTTCAGCGCGTTGATGAGCATCTTGCGATCCGTCGGTCCGGTGATCTCGACGTGGCGTTTCTGCAAATCATCAGGGACCGGGGCAACGCGCCAGGCAGGGTCGGCGCGAATTCCTTGGGTGGCGACAAGGAACTCGGGGAACTCGCCGGCGTCGATCGCAGCCTGCCGCTCGGCGCGCCTGTTCAGAAGATCGTGGCGGCGCTCTCGGAATTCACGTTCGAGTTTTGCGACGAAGCGCATGGCTTCGGGTGTCAGGATTTCGGCGAACTCGGGGGTGATTTGTGCGGAGACGTGGACGCCATCCGCGAACAAGTGGCCTGTCATGCGGCGGACACCTCCAAAGCAAATTCGTGCTGGCGGACTGCGCCCCACCACGCTTCTGTCTGTGCTGCAAGTGTAGATGGGGTCGCAGAATAATGCAAGTGTGGGTTGCCGCGTCTCGCTCATTGAAGTAGAATATAATTACCAATTACGGTTTGGGATCGTTGATGATGATTAAAGGTTCGATCGTCCCCGTCGTTACTCCTTTCAAGAATGGCGCACTCGACTTAGATGGACTTGCACGACTGATCGAATGGCAGATCGCCAGTGGCTCGCACGGCATCTCGGTCACCGGCACGACCGGCGAGCCGACTTCG
>DASSFZ010000006.1:0-11564 GCA_035693785.1 Anaerolineae bacterium
ACCTGCACGATGCGCGGCAGGTTGACGATGGTCTGCTGGAGCCGCCCGCCCGTGCCGACGTGAACGCCGCCGCGTGCCACGGTGACTTTGTCACGGCCGACGACATCGCCGCCGATCTGGACATCACGGCCCGCTTCGATGTCCACGCCGCTGCTGGTTTCGGTTTGTGACTCTTCAGGCGGTTCCTTCTCTTCGCCCTGCATGGGTTCTTAGGGGGTGAGGCGCGGTCTGCTTTCAGCTCGCGCCGGCCTTTTCTTCCCTAGCCTTCTTGGCGATGAGTTGGATGGCTTTGCCAACCCCGGCGGCAGGATTCGTCAGCGTCGCTGCGGTCACCTCGAATATATCGCCCGCCATATCGGCCAGGAATTTCAGCCAGCGCTCTACCTTGCTGGGGTTCGCTTCTTCACCTTTCTTGACTTCCTCTTCAATCTTCTTGACGGTGTCTTTCAGTTCCGATTTGTCTACGTTCGGATCCTCGGCTCGCGCATCGATCTGCCGGTCGATCGCGGCGAACTGCTTCACCAGCTCAGCCAGCGCGCCCGCGTCGACACCGTGAGTGGTGGTGGTGATCTTGTCACGGCCGACCACGTCACCGCCCACCGTAGCGCTGCCCCCGATATTGACTCCGCCTTCGCGTTTTTCCGCCATTGTTCCTCTCCCGCGTTTTTTTGCCATGTTCCTCTCCTTGAAGGATTCTGGCTGTTATCTCACTCGCAACGGTGTCGTTCCCCGCTTCGGCTGCTTCGGCCCGCCGGCCGGCAGGGCGAAGGTAAACCGGCTGCCTTTGCCTTCGGCGCTCTCACACCAGATGCGACCGCCGTGCAGCTCGACCATGCTCTTGCTGATCGCCAGCCCCAGGCCCAGGCCGCCATATTTGCGGGCGATGTGTGGCTCCACCTGGTAGAACCGCTCGAAGATGCGCTCGATCTCCCTGGCGGGGATGCCGATCCCGTTGTCGGCGACGCACATCTGCACCTCGTCGCCGACCAGCTTGCCGGAGATTTCGACGCGGCCTTGCGGCGGCGTGAATTTGATCGCGTTCGTCACCAGGTTGTTGAGCGCCAACTGCGTCTTTTCCCAATCGGCGACCATAGCCAGCGCCGGATCGGGAAGGTCGACGTGGATCGTCTGATCCTTCGCCTCGGCCATATCCTTGCACGCTTCGACGACCGACTCGATCAGCTCGGCGGCCGTGAAGCGGCTGGAATCCAGCACCGCCGAGCCGGCGTCGATGTGCTGGAGGTTGATCATGTCGTCGATCAGCGCCCGCAGTTGCTGCGCGCCTTTCAGCACGCCGTCAAGCTGGGCTTTGGCCGCGCCGCTCGCGTCTTCCTGCAGCATCGAGGCGTAGCCCAGGATGAGATGCAAGGGCGTGCGCAGCTCGTGCGACGCAATGGCGATGAAGTCGCTCTTCCGCCGGTCCAGCTCGTCGAGCCGCTGATAGGCTTTGCGCAGCGCGGCGACCAGCCGCGCATTCTCGATCGCGACGGCGGCCTGGTTGGCGAACGTCGTCAGCACCTGGATGTCTTCCGCGCCGAAGGCGGCGTCGCCCTTCTTGTTGAGCGCCTCCAGCACGCCGACGGGCTTGTCCTTGATCGTCATCGGCACGCCGAGGATCGAGCGAGTCGCGAAGCCCGATTTCTGTGCCGCCGCGCCGAAGTGCCGCGGATCCTTGGCCACGTCGCCGACGACGAGCGGCGCGCGCTGTTTCAAGATCGTGCCTGCGATGCTGCCGTCGATCGGCACGCGGATGCCCGCCAGATCCTCCCGCCTCGATCCGGTGGAGGCGGCGAAGATCAAGTCGCCGTTGCGCTCGTCGAGCAGCATGATCGACGCCGCTTCGGTGTCGGTCAGCTCGGCCGACGCTTCGAGGATCACCTCCAGCAGCTTGTCGATGTCGAGCGTGCTGGTGAGCACGCGGCTGATGTCCAGGACGCGCTGTAGCTGCGCCGCCTGGCGCTGCAGCGTGGCGATCGTGTCGCGCAATGGTCCGGTTGCGGATGGCGGCGCGCTATCAGGTTTTCTCGGCGCTTTCCGCGAACCCTGAGGTGAATCTCTGCCCAAGTGCGTCACTCCTGCCTAGATGACCCGAGCGATTGCGGCGGCGAGATCAATGGCTTGCGTGCCATCAGACGGAGATCGCGTTAGCCAGACGAGAAACTCGGCGTTGCCGGCGGGGCCTTCGATCGGCGAGCGGATCAGCCCGCGCACGATCCAGCCGTTCCCGGCGGCCCACCCCAGAACCGATCTCAGCACGTCGGCGTGCACGCCCGGATCGCGCACCACGCCGCCTTTGCCTACCCGCTCACGCCCCGCTTCGAACTGCGGCTTGATCAGCGCCACGACGTGCCCGCCCTCCGGCAGCCACCGCGCCACGGCCGGCAGGATGAGCGTCAGCGAGATAAACGATACGTCGATCGTGACGACGCGGGCGAGCGCCGGCCCGCCGGTCGCCGAATCGCGCGGCAGCTCGGTCAGCGTGCGCGCGTTCGTTCGATCGAGCACGGTCACGCGCGGATCGCTGCGCAGCTTCCAGTCGAGCTGGCCGTATCCGACGTCGATGGCGATCACGCGCGCCGCGCCGCGCTGCAGTAGCACGTCGGTGAAGCCACCCGTCGAGGCGCCCACGTCGGCACATACCGCGCCCTCGACCGGGATGTCGAATGCCTCCAGCGCCGCAGCCAGCTTGAAACCGCCCCGGCTCACGTACGGCAATTGCGTTTTGACGCGGATATCGGCGTCGAGCTGAACGAGCTGGCTGGGCCGGTCGACGACGCGATCGCCGACCAAGACTTCGCCGGCCATGATCAAACGCTGACCGCGCTCGCGGCTGTCCACCAGCCCTCGCTCGACGAGCAGCCGATCCAGCCGGACCTTCGTCACAGTACAAGCATATTCCAAGTCGGGCAAAAGTCAAGGCTGTCCGCGAGGGCATTTTGCGGGGACAGGATCGAGATGTTATAATGCGCTCGAAGCGGCGGTGGCCCCAGCCACCGCTTATTGTGTGGAGATGGTCGTGCGCAAATGGACTGTGTGGATTGGCGTGGCAGTCAGCGCCGTGGCGCTGCTGCTGGCCTTCCGAGGCGTTGAGTGGGGCGAGCTGATCCGCGCGGCGAGCCAGGCGGATTATGCGTACCTGCTCCCGGCGGCGCTGCTCATGCTGGCGGCTATCGCGGCGCGCGCCGAGCGCTGGCGCTGGCTGTTGGGCGGGCGGGACAGAGTCGGCTATTGGCGCTCGTACCGCGCCGTCTCGATCGGTTATTTGATGACGAACGTGCTGCCGTTTCGGCTCGGCGAGCTGGTGCGCCCGATCGTCATCTCGCGGGGGGGCGCGATCAGCGCCGTGCATGCCCTGTCGTCGATCGCGGTCGAGCACGTGCTGGACGTCGTGATGATCCTGGCGCTGCTGGCTGTGGTGCTGCCTGATCTACCGCTGCCACCGCTCGTGGCCCAGGGCGCACGTCTCAGTGCGGTCGCTTTCGGCGGCGCGGCGGTCGTCATGATGCTGCTCGTCGTCGCGCATAAGCGCGTCGAGCGCGCGGTCGTACGCTTCCTCGACGCCATTTCCTGGATCGACACCCCTACCTGGCTGCGGCGCTTTAACTCGGCGATGGAAGGGCTAAGCGTTCTGCGCAGCCCGCGCCTGTTCGTCATGTCGACGCTCTGGACACTCATCGGCTGGCTGGCGTCGGTTGCGTCGCTCTATTGCGCGATGCTCGCCTTCGTCCCCGCCGCATCGTTGACTTCCGCCTTATTCGCCACCGTCACGTCGACGCTCGTGCTGCTGGTGCCGTCGACGCCGGGTTACATCGGCGTGCTGGAGTGGGCGCTTCGCGACTCGCTGGTTCTCTTTGGCTGGAGTCCCGAGGTGGCGCTGGCCTGCGCGATCAGCTTTCACTTCATGGAGCTGGCCGTGATGAACGTCTCGGGCGTCGGCTGTCTCGTCCGCGAGGGCCTGTCGTGGTCGGCGATGATGTCCACCGTGCGCGAGGCCGAAACCAGACACGATGTGGCGGTGACAGTCGAGGATTGAATCATGAAGATTCTGTCTATCCTTACTTATTATTATCCTCACTGGACGGGACTGACGGCTTACGCCAAGCGCATTGGGGAGGGCCTGGCGGCTCGTGGACACCGGGTCACTGTCCTCACGACTCGACATCACCACTCCTTGCCGGAGGAGGAAGTCTACAATGGTGTTCGCATTGTGCGCATCAAGCCGATTGCGCGCATCAGCCGCGGCATGATCTGCCCCGCGTTTCCGTTCGCGGCTCATCGTCTGATTCGCGAGCATGATGTGATTCAGATCCATACGCCGCTGCTGGAGTCGTTGTTGGTGGCGCTTTTCTGCCGTAGACAAGGGCGGCCCTTATTGATGACTCATCACGGCGATCCTGTGCTGCCTGCCGGGTTTATCAATCAGTCGATTGAGCGCCTGCTGGCGGGTATGATGATGTTCACGGAGCGCCTGGCCGACCGAATCAGTATTCACAGCCGTGACTACGCTGAACACTCTGACTTACTGTGGCCCTTTGCCTCCAAGCTGGCCTGCATTTATCCACCGGTCGAGATTCCCGAGCCACAGCCGGAGGCGGCTGCCGCCTGGCGTCACGAGTTGGGGCTGGAGCATAGGAAATTAATCGGTTTCGCCGGGCGCTTTGTAGAAGAGAAAGGCTTCGATTACCTGCTTCAGTCTATCCCCATGCTGCTGGCTGCCGAGCCGGATGTTCACTTGATATACGCGGGTGAGCACAACGTCGTGTATGAGCGCTTTTACGAGCGGTGGAAGCAACTCGTCGAGAGCCAGCGTGATCGCATCACCTTTGTCGGTCTCCTGCGTGACCCACAGCGTCTTGCCAACTTCTATGCCATGTGTGATGTCTTCGCACTGCCCAGTCGCACCGATTGCTTTCCCAGCGTCCAGATTGAAGCGATGCTATGCGGCACACCCGTTGTGACGACCAACATCCCTGGTGCTCGGGAGGCTGTGCGGGTCACCGGGATGGGACGCCTGGCTGCGCCTCGCAACCCGGTTGCGCTGGCAGAGGGGTTAATCGAGGTCCTGCGGCATCCGGCTCACTACACCAAACCCAAAGCCGAAATTCGGGCTGTCTTCAATACGGAGCGCACCGTCGATCAGTATGAGGCGCTGATGGCAGAGCTGGCTGGTTTGCCAGCGCCGGCGCCGCGCGCGGCGCCACCGCCTCGGCCCGTGGCGCCCCCGTTGAGCGTGTCTACTGTCCGCTATCGCAACGGCACGCTGCCCTGGGTGTCGCTCACCGAACGCGATCATGCGATCCTCGGACGGCTCTTGCGCAACGAGGCGGATATGGCCTATCGGCGGCGTGTCCCTATTCTGTTGGATTACCTGGAGCTCCAGGATGGCGATCAAGTCTTCGATTGTGGCTGCGGGATGGGTTTTTACCTGATGGTTATGGGTAAGCTGCGGAGATTGCGGCTGGTGGGGCTGGACGGTGACCTTGAGCGGCTGCACTGGGCGCAGCGTGAACGCGTACCCGCCGCATTGTCGAGCGGCGACATCCTTAGGCTCCCCTTCGCCGATGAATCTTTTGATAAAGTGCTGATGTCCGAAGTGCTCGAGCACCTGGGTGATGACCGGCACGCGCTCCGCGAGATTTATCGCGTCTTGCGGCCCGGCGGTATCGCAGCCTTCTCCGTGCCCCACGCCAACTATCCGTTTTGGTGGGACCCGATCAATCGCGTATGGACAAGCCTCGGCGGTGAGCCGTTTCGCAGCGGCCCACTCGTGGGCATTTGGTCAAACCATGAGAGACTGTATCGGCCCGGCGAGCTGATCGAGCGCATCCAGAGCGCTGGCTTTCAGGTTGAGATTGCCGAGGAGACAACTCACTTTAGCTTCCCCTTCTGCCACTTTCTGGTGTATGGCATCGGCAAGCCGCTCATCGAGCACAACTTGCTGCCGGGCGGACTGCGCAGAAGTGCCGACCGGTTCATGGGCGAGCAGAATAGCGGCAGCCTGCTCAACCCCATTAACCTGGGTCTGTCTGCCTTTCGCGCAGTTGACCGGCTCAATAACCGGCCAGCCGTAGTCAGCCAGGAGACCTTTGTGAATATTCTCGTCAAAGCGCGCAAACCGGAGTGAGTGTACTGGCCGCCTTTAGAAAACCAGGTTTCTCTAGCCCGACGCTCATCTTTTTTGTGCGACCAGAACGATAGTCGTTCCTCTTTTGCTCCAACCGAACAAACTATCGACTCGAAGCAATAAAGTGGCAAGGGGAATGTAGATTAATTGGTAAGTCACACTTCGCCCATACATCTTAAAGTCATGTTTCTTCCTACTCTTTCTAATATAATAGTCATAGAGCTTTAGAAGTAGTCGCATAAAAGGGAACCCGACGGTAAACGACTCGGCGACAACAAAATCCGAGGATTTGAGTTTTTCTTCCAGTGGTCGAGGCTCGAAGCGCCGGAGATGTCCTGCATAATCATCGAGTACAGTCCACTGGGCTGGGTCATTTGGGGTCGTCAGAATAAGAAAGCCGCCTTCTTTAAGAACGCTTCTACAAACGGCTAACAAGCTCTGGTAATCCTCGACATGTTCGATGACCTCAGAACAGACAACTCCATCAAATCGCTCATTGAACTTCTGGCTCAACGGTTCCGTCTCATCGCCGACGATGAAATGAAGCGAGCCAGCCACACCATTTTTATGAATTTGACGTGCAATGTTAACCGCCTTTTCACTGACATCTAAACCCGTAACGTCATATCCTGCCTTGGCCAGCGACACACTCGTCCGGCCAATACCGCATCCTAGATCCAGGATCTTCCCACCATTTTGGACGTACCGTATTGCCAATTTGGTAATCATGTACGTCAGATATCTGAGTAGTGGGTCTCGATTTTGAGATTGTACGATATGAGTACTGACTTCGCCATAAATTTTCATGACTTAACCTTCCTCACCGTCGTCACACGGTCTAAAGTACCATTATACCTGGATTGCCCAGGCCGAATCTTCCTTCGGCGTCTCTGCTTCAACAACTGGCGTGCTGTCCGGGGTATCCGTTATGGATAATGCAGCGGTTTGCTGGTACACTTTCCCTAGAGACTATCGGATTAGGCGATGAAAAGCAATCCTGGTCGTCAGCCCATCACGCTGATAGCGGTGCTGCTGGTTGTGGGCGCGCTGATGGCGGGCCTCGTCGCTCGCCTGCGGCGACGTCCGACCCTACGGTCGCGCCCGCGCGGCGTTGTCGCGGATCAATCAGGGGTGTTCATGACTTACCAGGCAGATCGGAAAGCGCTGTCGTCAATGGAGGAGGCCGTACCCCCAGAACCGACCGGTTTCGCGCCCGAGGAAAGCAGACCATCCTTCCCATGGGCCTATGCGCTGTTGTTCACGGCGATCTTACTGGTGGGGCTTTACTTCCGCTTCGTGGGGATGAACTGGGACGAGTCTCAGCATATGCATCCGGATGAGCGTTTCCTCACCATGGTGTCGACGGCAGTCGAGATTCCGGATAGCCTGAGTGCTTACTTCGATTCTCAAACGTCACCGCTCAACCCTTATAACAAGGGCTACGGATTCTTCGTCTACGGTGATCTCCCAATCACATTGACCCGACTCATCGCCGAGGCCCTGACGGCGATGTGTACGCCTGGGCCGGATGCCCCGATCGATGCCGCAACCGGTCTTCCTTCACCCACCCCAGTTGCTTCCATTCTAGGAGCGATCGGCCTGAATCAGGTGTGCACTTACCCGAACGGATCGGCGCGCGCCTTCATGTCCTATGATGATGTCTTCCTGGTCGGCCGGGTCATGTCTGCACTGCTCGATCTGGGCACGCTGGTGTGGCTGTTCCTCATCGCGCGCGCGCTCTACGATGCTCGGGTCGGTCTGGTGGCGATGGCGCTGGGCGCCCTCGCCGTCTTCCAGATCCAGCAGGCTCACTTCTTCACGGCAGACACCTTCGCGATGTATTTCACCACGGCGGCAGTCTACTTCAGTGTGCGCACAGGAAAGACCGGCTCGTGGTATGCCTGTCTTGCCGCTGGCGTCGCGAGCGGCCTGGCTATCGCAAGCCGTATCAATGTCGCGCCGGTGCTGGGCATCTTGATGCTTGCGCTGACGGGCCGAGTGGTGCGCGCCGGGCGCGATCGCGGCACCGGGGCGCTCGTCGAGACGGCGCTCCTCCAGGGGCTGGCAGCCGTGGCCGCCGCTCTGATCGTGTTCCGCGTCGCCATGCCCTACGCGTTCGACGGCCTGATCTCGCTCGACGAGCGCTGGACGCGCAACATGGCCGAGATCCAGAGTGTGATCAGCGGTGAAAACCCCGGTGGTCCGCCTGGCGTGCAGTGGACCGATCGAAAGGCGATCGTCTTCCCCTGGGTCAACATAGTCTTCTGGGGGCTTGGCCTGCCGCTGGGGCTGGCGGCGTGGGCCGGCTGGGCCGCCGCTGGTTGGCAGACATTTGGGCTGCCTTTCCTGTCCCGCCAGACACGAAGGATTGGCGACGTGCTGCGGCGCGTCTTCGCGTCGGAGCATTTGCTGATCTGGGTGTGGGTGACAGGGTATTTCGCCTGGCTGGGATCTCAGTGGGGCAAGACGATGCGGTACTTCCTGCCGCTGTATCCGTTCCTGGCGATCTTCGCAGGCTGGGCGCTCGTCTCGCTGTGGCGCAGGGCGTCGGTGAGGGCAGGTGCGCTGGCTGGTGATACCCGGAGATTGGAGATTGGAGATTGGAGATTAGTGTTGGGCGTCGGGCGATGCGATTCGCCGCGTACACTGTGGCGGTCGCCGTGCTCGGCGGCACGCTGCTCTGGGCGATTGCGTTCACCGAAATCTATCGCCGGCCGATGACGCGCGTCGCGGCGTCGGAATGGATCTACGAGCACGTGCCCAGCGCCGCGACTCTGCGTTATACGGGTTCGAGTGGCCCGCGCACCGTGCAACTTCAATTGCCGAGTGTCACCACGTTTCTGGGTCCAGGCTCGCCCCAGATTGTCGGATTCAAGGTGCCGACCGACGGCGAATTGAACGGCATCACTTTTCCCAAGCTATCCGGCTCGGCTCAGAATACCTCGGCCGATGCACTCACGCTGGCCGTCGCGCCGGATAGCCCGACGTCACAGCCGATCGCCTCGGCGTCGTCAGGCGCCTCGCCGCAGATCCCCGGCGAGCCTGACATGTCATTCGAGGTCGAATTTCCGGCGACGCCACTGCAAGCCGGAAGGAGCTATTACCTGATCGGCTCCAATGACGCGGGTTCCACGCCGCTCAACCCAGGCGCCGTCGTCATGGTCGATACCGGTGAAGATTTTCTGGAACTGCCGGCGCAGCTTGTCGAAGGATTGCCGCCCGGCGTGCTGGCGTTCAATGTGCCGCAAGATGGCATCCTGGTCAGTGCCACGGCCAGCGTGCCAATCGGCGTGACCGGGGAAGTCTCGCCGAGCACGCTGCGCGTCACAATCGCGCTCGATCCAGCCGCTGAACAGGTCGTCGTCGAGGGACAGTTCTCCATGACGGTTGGTGCAGCGCCAGCCTCGTATGATCTGGCATTTGAGGCGGTCCCTCTGAAAGCCGGCCAGCAATACTACTTCATCGGCGAAACGGCCAGCGGCACGCTGATTGCCGCGAGCAGTGCGCTGACCTTCGAGCACTGGGACGACCCCCTCCCGCTGCGCACCGGCGGCCGGGACGCCGCCAGTTTCTATCGCGGGGTGGAGATTCAGAATTATGGCGAGGACACGCCGGACAAGCTCGGCCAGATCGTCGACTGGCTGGAGCAGGCTGACTACATCTTCCTGACCAGCAACCGGCTATATGGCTCTATCCCGCGACAGCCGCTGCGCTATCCTCTGACGACCGAGTACTATCGGCTGCTGTTCACCGGCCAGCTCGGATTCGATTTGATCGAGGAGTTCACTTCGTACCCGAGGCTCGGCCCGTTCGAGTTCCCCGATCAGGAGACGACGCAGGCGCTCGGCCTGTGGCCGGATCCGACCCGGCTGCCGAAGCCGGACGTGATTTCGGTCCCGTATCCCCCCGCCGAAGAGGCGTTCAGCGTCTACGATCATCCGCGCGTGCTCATCTTCAAGAAGCGGCCTGACTTCTCGCTCTCGGACGCGATCACGCGGCTGAGCGGGTTCGACCTGGAGGCGGCTTATCACGGCTTCACGCCGCGCAACGAGACGGTTTCGCCGACCGGCCAGATGCTCGGCGAAGAAGCGTGGCAGACCCAGCAGGTTAGCGGCACCTGGTCAGAACTCTTCGATCGGGACAGCATGTTGAATACCAGCCCGGGCCTCGGCGTCGTGGTGTGGTATGTCGCCGTCGGCGCGCTCGGACTGATCGTGTTCCCGATCCTGTACGTCGCCGTTCCGGGGCTGGCCGATCGCGGCTACGGCCTGGCGCGCACGGCTGCGGTGCTGCTGCTCTCGTTCCTTGTTTGGTTCCCGGCCAGCTTCCGCCTGCTGCCGTTCACGAGAGAGACAATTGCGCTGGTGGTGATTGGGCTGCTGGTGATGGGCGGGCTGATCGCACGCTCAAGGCGATTGGAAATGAGAGATTGGGTGCGTCGAAACGCGCGCCTGATCCTCATCGAGGAAGCCGTCTTCCTGGCCGCGTTTCTGCTGTTTCTGCTGCTGCGCTTTGGCAACCCCGACCTGTGGCATCCGTGGAAGGGCGGCGAGAAGCCGATGGACTTCGCGTACTTCAACGCGGTGATCAAATCGCAGTACTTCCCGCCCTACGATCCCTGGTTCTCCGGCGGATTTCTGACGTACTACTACTACGGCTGGGTGATTTTCGGCGCGCCGGTCAAGCTGCTGGGTACCGTGCCCGCGATTGCCTACAACCTCGTCGTGCCGACGATCTATGCGATGGCAGCCATGGGCACGTTCAGCGTGGCGCATGGGCTGGCGACGCGGTTTGGGCACAGAAGTTGGCACCGGCGACATTTGGAGAGAGGGAACTCAGGAAACTTAGGGAACTTAGGGAACTCAGGGAACTTGCCGATCGCCGTCGGCGTGATTGCGGCAATCTTCGTCATGCTGATCGGCAACCTGGGCGAAGTCAAGCTGTTGTACGACGAGGTCGGTAAACTCTGCACGATTCAAGACCTCGAGCATCCTTGCCTGCTCGATGTCAAGTCCAGCATGGAGGCGGTAGGCAACACATCCAAATTCATCGGCGGCCTCTTTCAACTCGTGACTGGTCAGAAAGAGCTGGCTTTGTCCACTGAACGGTGGTACTGGGATGCAACGCGCATCATCCCGCCAGGCGAGGGCGAAGTCGGTCCGATCACCGAGTTCCCTTTCTTTACATTTCTGTACGCCGACTTGCACGCGCACATGATGGCGCTGCCGCTCACGATTTTCGTATTGGCTCTTGCGGTGTCGTGGGTGGTGCGTGTGCCGCTCCGACAGCCTCCAACCTCCAACCTTCAACTTCCAACTTCCAACCTCCAACTTCGAGGACTCGTCGCGTGGGCACAGACGAACTGGCCGGATGCCCTGAGCCTAGTCCTGGGTGGCTTGACCATCGGCGCGCTCCGGGCGACGAATACGGCCGACTATCC
>DASSFZ010000007.1:0-6290 GCA_035693785.1 Anaerolineae bacterium
TCCTCCGGGTTGCCGATGCCGTAGATGCACGACACCGAGGCGACGACGATCACGTCGCGCCGGGACATCACCGCCGACGTCGCCGACAGCCGCAGCCGGTCGATCTCCTCGTTGATCGACGTGTCTTTCTCGATGTACGTATCGGTCTTGGCGATGTAGGCTTCGGGCTGGTAGTAGTCGTAATACGATACGAAGTACTCGACGGCGTTCTTGGGGAAGAACTCCCGGAACTCGGCGTACAACTGCGCGGCCAGCGTCTTGTTGTGCGCCATAACCAGTGTCGGCTTTTGCGTCTGCGGGATGACGTGCGCGATAGCGAACGTCTTGCCGGTGCCGGTCGCGCCAAGCAGTGTCTGGTGCTTGAAGCCCTTCTTGATGCCGTCTACCAGTTTGACAATCGCTTCGGGCTGATCGCCCGTCGGCCTGAGATCCGTGACAAGCTCGAACTTCTGGGACATAGGTGCCTTTCTCAGAACGCGTCTTAAAATGGCCTTTGTTAACCACGAAGTCACCAAGCCTGCCCTGAGCGGAGCCGAAGGGACACGAAGGATTTCAAGGTTTTTCTTGGTGTCTTCTTGGTAGGTTTTAAGACAGTCTCTAAATGAGCGAGTCGGCGAATGGGCGTTGTCAACCTAATGATTATACCCGAAGCGGGCCAGTCGTTGCATCCCCCGTTTTTATCACCGCCGATTGACTTCGAGACGAATCGCTCCTATACTGCCGGCAACGCGGGTAGCCATGCCCGGCATCAGGTGTCGAGCGGGCTGGTGTACTATAGTGTGTCATAATCAATTGCAGCGCAGTTGGTGTGTAGAATCAAGAGCTGGGCAGCGTGCCGTCGAGCCCAATCGAGGCGTCACGACCGTTCATAAGGTCGACTACTTACTAACAGCTACGTAGTTGTCGGTTCCACGGGCCAAGCACTAGCCGCTTTCTATCAAGCGCAAGGCACACGCGCTTTCATCTTTCAAGATGACCGTAACCGATGCGCCATTTGTGATGATAATGATGACGAAGCTGACCTCGATGTGATCGAGGAGCTGACCGACACACTGCAAGCCATAGCCCTGCTGGGACAGGTTTTTGATAGCAGCGTGTTTGTCGGCACAATCTACAGTCGGGGGGAGGCCTTAGGTGAGTACATTGATTACCCGGAATACCCGCTTGAGTTCGAAAACGTGTCGTTACTGTACCTGAACCGGGATGTATCCATTGAGCAAAGAGCGACCGAGTGGGCAAGTCTGTTCGGCGTACCTCAGCATAGTAGCGCCCTGGCCGACGTATTCCGCAGGCGTGATGAGTATCACTTTGCCGAAGACTTTTACACCTCGTTGTTAGAAGCCCTGGCGCTTCCAACTGTTATGGTCGGGGCCACTTATTGGGAGCTAGTGCGAGCCTACGAGACTGACCCAGAGGCGCAAAAGGCGCTAATACACGCGAGCGGTGTATCGCCAGAGAGTTGAAGCGGCCGGGTTCCAAACCGCTGCCCAACCTGCGCATGCAGCCGACCGTCTTTACAATGAGTTGTCAAGTGTGTCTTTCGTTACAACGGCAGAGATGGTCAGCGCGCATTCTGGGAGCGACGCCAGCGCAGATAGTGTTCAAACTGTTGCAGAGCCATCGTGTTGTTCATGGATAGCCTCGGCAGGTGTCAGTTGGGCGTATAATAAATCTAACTCATTGTAACCGTCTACCGCGCCGGCACTTGAAGGTTCTGGGCCTGCGGGGTATCCTTTCGGCAGTCTATCGCTGCCCCACCCGGCGGCAGGCGAACTCCGTCCGTTGGGCGCATCATTGAGGCGAAATAGAGAACCAGTCTATGCATACAGAGATTTCAGATATCCGAAAGCACATCATCGAAAGAATCCTTGTCAAACAGGACGATTCATTCCGGTGGGGATTCGATGAGAAACAAGCCCGTGAGCGCCCGGAGTATTTGTACTATTCGCCCAATTACAAATCCACGTTATGGACCTTGCTCCTGCTCGCTGACATCAAAGCGCCTGTCGATATTCCGCAGATCGAACCATCCATCCGGCTTATTACTGAGCGCTTCTATGATCCTGAACACAGGATTTTCAGGCTGCTGGGCATGAGTCATTTTCCCATCCCCTGCCTGAATGGCAACATGATCTATCTCCACCGCTATTTCGAGACATCTCATTCAGAAACACTGGATAGAACCATTGGTTTCTTCGCCGCATACCAGCGCTTTGACGACGGTGGTTTCAAGACCCCGAAAACCTATCCGTACTGTTCGAATACTTCCTGCTACGGAAAGCATACCTGTTACTGGGGAGTGACAAAACTGCTCAAAGGAGTTTCGTTCATTCCCAAGAACCAAAGGACACAAGAAGCACAACGATTAATCGAAAACTGCATTGATTTTGTTCTACACCACGAAGTGTGTTTCAGGTCCCATAATAGAGACAGATTCCTTCACCGTGATATTGGCAAACTTACATTTCCCAATTTCTATAAGAGTGATTTCCTCGAAATACTGTGGCTATTGGCAAGAGAAGAAGTGCACGACAGGAAGATGTCTCGCGCCTTGGAGTTGTTGCGATCCAAAATGAAGGACGGCGGTTTCTGGGAACTGGAGAAATCCATGAACATCATAGTCTCAATCGGTCAGAAGGATTGCGCCAATGCCTTCATAACGGAAAGAGCAACCGAGGTGCTTGATTATTATGGGCGTTGATCTAGGGAAATCTCCATATGCGCCCAACAACGGCTTGCACCTGACGCCGCTCCGCTGCGCTTCGCGGCGCAGGTGAAGCCGGCCGTTAGGCGTCCTGCAGGATCCTTCGGCGAGGCGACAAATCGCGCCGGCTGCGACTCAATCGTCCATGATGGACATCGATGCCTTCTTCCAGGGATTTGCCCAGTCCAGGTCTATCTTCGAGACCTTGCGACAGTCGGTCGAAGGCCTCCAACCGACAACTGTCTCCGTGACCAAGAGCCAGATCGCCTTCCGCCAGCGAAGAGCCTTTGCTTGGGCATGGGTGCCAGACCGGTACCTCCGCGGCAGACACGCCCCACTCGTTCTCTCCGTCGCACTCAGGCGCCGCGACCATTCGCAGCGGTGGAAGCAGGTCGTGGAGCCGACACCTGGCCGGTTCATGCACCACCTGGAGCTCAACTCTCCGGCCGACATTGACGACGAAGTCCTCCAGAGACTACGGGAGGCCTGGGACGAGGCCGGATAGGCAAACCCCATCCATGCGTCACCGGAGCAAGTCCGGCCGTGATAACGACCAGAGTGCACCCCGTTCGCTCGAAGCTGCACACTGCGGAGGATGAGCGGGAGAAAATGGGCTGTTTACCGATCGAGCAACGAATTGATCAGAGCTTCTCGGCCCATCCCGAAGTGCTGAGCCATATCTTTCAGAATTGAGTTGAGCGTTCCTATCCTAAAGGGGCTATGACGGGGGATGGAGAAAGGTTGGCTGCTGGTCATCTTCGAAGTGGCACGCAACGGCGTCGCATACCGCATCACGCAGCTCTTCCCAAGTATCGGCCTCTGTGAAGATAGAGTATCCCGATGCGCACGCCGTGAATCCTCCCTGCGGCGCTTCTTTGACGAGAAAAATGATCTCCTTGAGCATGTGCGGTCCCTCAGGCTGCTGCGGAGATTATACCTTGACCTGCACAACCGCGGCATCCCCCGTGTGCCGGTCAAGATCCAAAATTGGGTAAGCATTCTGAGCGGAGGCTCGCATCGGTTCACGGGCAGGCGTTGAAGGATGCGTTTGCACTTGAGATTCCGCCCTGGAGGCCGCATCTGGGGCTGCTGACTCCTTGCTCAGGGCGTAGGCGTCGGCAGTTGGATCGTCGGAATTCCAGTCGGTGTCGGGAACGGGAAGGGGAACGACGGAAAGGTCGGGTAGGGCGTCGGTCTGACGCCTGCGCAGCCGCTGGCATCGCAGGTCATGACGATGCGTGCCGGTACAAAGCCGTTGTTGTAGAAGTCGGCGTCGCCGATCTCGCCGCGCGTCCAGCGCTCGACGGTGTAGCGATCCAGGCGCAGAACGGTGTCGCTCGTGCCCGTCATGTCGGTCGCTGCAATCCACATCGTGTACAGCGGTGGATCGATCCGGAGAAAGTGCTGCGCGGCGACTTGCTTGACCTTCTCCAGCATGTCGGCGTAGCCGGGCCGGTTGCGGATCGGGCTGTCGTACTGGATCATTAACTGCGGCTCGCCGCCGGAATCGAACCAGTAGACATTCGAGTTGATGCCCTGAGACAGGAGCGTGGATTGAATAGTGGCAAGAGCTGGCATGTGGCTGATGCGGGTTGCCGCGGGCTGGCCGGCAGGTGCGCCGTTTGCGCTTGCCGTCGCCGCTGCCGTGGGAGGGCCAACCGGCATTGTTGGCGGCGCCGAGGCCGGCGTCGTGCTGGGAGCCGGTACTGCCGTCGGCCAGGGCGTGCGTGTGTGGCGTGCTGGAAACGTGGGGAACGCGCGGCCGGTTGAAGTTGGAGCGGGCGGATTCCGTGTCGGCTGCGGCATCGCGCAGCCTGCGAAGGCGAGTGCTACTGTCGACAAGAGTAGAAGCAAACGCATAATAGCTGGATCTCAGCCCATGTTTGGCACCCGCTCCCGCTGGATGATCCATCCGGCGGCTGAAGGCGGCGGATGGATCACCCGAAGGGGCCGCGAGCACAGGATAGTTGGTTAGTTGGCTGGTCCGTTGTGCGCCTTGCCCGAAAAACCATCGTCCATCAGCGATAAGCTATCTGCGATAAGCGATTCGCCATCAGCGCACGTAGATCGGATTGCTGAAGATCCAGCCCTTGCCGCCCCGAGTGACTTCCACCCGGTAAGCTCCTGCGTCGGCCGTCGTGTATTTCAGTGTCCGTCCGCCGCTCGCGGCGACGACGCCCTTGTCAGCGCAAATCAGTCGAATGCGGCCAGGAGCCGGGGTTCCCACCTCGAAGGTGACAGCAGCCGCGCGCTTGAGGTCGTCGCCGATGCCCGCTGAGTTCGCCATGCTGCGCGCCATGAAGCGAAAGCCCTTCGTGCTGCCGAGCAGGTCGTATCCGATCCAGCCGCGCCCGTGCGCCAGCGCCGCGTAGATCGACTGCTTGTCGGTCGCCACATCGCCGCTGAGCGGCTGCTCGATCAACAGGTGCGTGTTGACGCACCGGAAGAGATACTCGTAGGGGAACACCGTGCGCGAAATAAGGCCGAGTGAGTAAGTCGCGCCGTGCGCGTCTGCGCCGCCGATGGCTGTCACACGACGACCCTGGGCCAGCAGACTATCCCAGATGGCGAGTATCTGCCGAAACGGGCCTCGAATCGTGCGCTGCGGGTTGAAAACATTCCACAATGCCATCACGCGATTAGGGATGCGACCCTTGAACTCCGACATATAGTTCCACACCTCGATGCCGGTGTAACCCTCGACGTCCCAGTCGACCCAGTCCAGCGCCTCTTCGCCGATGAAGCGCAGCGGTGGATCGACCGGATGAGCCAGGAAGGTGAGCGCGCCGCGCGCGCGCGCAGCGTCGATCAGCCCCTGCGGAGATTCGGCGTGCAGGCACATCTCGGCGTCCGCGCCGTAGATGAGCAGGTGGTTGGCCTGTGGCTGCCGCCGATTGTCGTGCACCTCCTCGCCGACGAGGACGAGCACTCCGTCGTGATAGCCCTCCGGTCCCTTCACCCAGACGTTGTGGTCGGTGACGACGACGAAGTCGAGACCTGCGGCAACGGCAGCCTGGGCGATATCGGCGTGGTACATCTCGCCGTCTGAGAAGGGTGTATGCACGTGGAGGTTGCCGGCGATTTCGTAAGTGCGCATGCGTGTCAACGAACTTTGAAGGTGACCGGCACTTTCAAAGTGCCGGTCACCTTAGAAGAGACTTGCCTGATTCGGCTTCTCTTCCTTCGGCTTGAGCGTGTGATAGCCGTGCTGCCTGGCCCAATCGGGATCCGGACCGCGCCAGCCGAAGCGCTCGAAGTCGACGCGCCCACGCTCGTCGAACTCGACGCCCTCGGCCTCGAGTCGCTTGCGCTGGAGTTCCGCTCCGCGCCCGGCGCGCGGGCTGATTTTGCCCTGTGCGTTGATCACACGCTGCCAGGGCACGTCGGGGTCGTTCACGCCGGCCATCGCATAGCCGACCAGGCGCGCGTCGCAGCCCGCGCCGACAATCTGAGCCACATTACCGTAGGTCGTGACGGTGCCCCATGGCACTTGCTTGACGACCTCGTAGATGCGCGGGAAGAGCGCCTCGAGTTCTGGCGTGATGTCACTTCGTTTGGTATTCATCCCACAGCGCCTGCTCAGTGC
>DASSFZ010000008.1:0-28365 GCA_035693785.1 Anaerolineae bacterium
AGCCGGCGATACTACAACGATCAGATCGCGCGCGCCTGCGAGGTGGCCGATCACATCCTGGCCGACTCGCACGCGACGAAATCCGATCTGATCGGCCTGCTGCGCGTGCCTGCCGAGAAAGTGACCGTCGTCTGGCTGGCGCCCGATTCGCGCTTCCGGCCGCAGGCGGGGCAAGCTGTCCGAACGCAGCTCGATCGCCTGGGTGTGCTGGCGCCGTACTTACTGTTCGTCGGCACGTTCGAGCCGCGCAAGAACGTAACAGGCCTGCTGAATGCCTATGACATCCTGCGCGAGGGTGAAAAAGACGTGCCGCCGCTCGTGCTGGCCGGTCGTCGTGGCTGGCTATTTGACGAGACGCTGGCGCAGGTCGATCGGCTAGGCTTGCGCGATCACATCGTCTTGCTGGATACGCCGTCCGACGACGACCTGGTCGCCTTGTACAGCGGCGCGATAGCCCTGGTCTTGCCATCGCATTACGAAGGGTTCGGCCTGACCGTTCTCGAAGCGATGGCGTGCGGCGCGCCGGTCGTGATCAGCGATCGCGGCTCGCTGCCGGAGATCGCGGGCGACGCTGCACTCGTCGTCGATCCCGACGACGTGGATGCGCTCGCCGAGACCATGCGGCGGGTCGTCGGTGATGCCGGCGTTCGTGCGCGCCTGCGCGAGCGGGGCCTCGCCCGCGCCGCCGAGTTCGGCTGGGAACGCTGCGCGCGCGAGACGCTGGCGGTCTATGGCAGAGTGGTGGACGATGCGTGATACCATGAGAGCGTGACGACGTGATGGTGAGATAACGTGAAGCTGCTGTTTCTGACACCGCAGGTGCCGTACCCTCCTCACAAGGGCACGACGATGCGTAACTACAACCTGATCGCCGGCCTGGCGGAGCGGCATACAATCGATCTGCTCACTTTTGGAGACGCGACGATTGCTGCGCCGCCCTTGAGCGCCTTGTGCCGGCGTGTGCGCACGCTGCCAGCTCCGGCGCGCTCGATGGCTCGCCGCGCTATCACGACGCTGGCCTCGCCGTGGCCGGACATGGCGTTGCGCCTTTGGTCGCCCGCTTTCGCCAGCAGCCTGGAGGAGTGGCTGCGAGAGGACGAGTACGACGTCATTCAAGTAGAAGGCATCGAGATGGCGCGCTACGGCTTGCTCGCACGGCGACTGGGGCTGCGCGCGCGGCTCGTGTTCGACGACCACAACGCGGAGTGGCTGTTACAGAGGCGCACGTACGAAGCCGAGCGACAGCTCAACGGATGGAATCTCGGCGCGGTGTACTCGCTGATTCAGACCTGGAAACTGCGACGCTTCGAGCGCGCCGCGTGCCGCGCGGCCGATCGGGTGGTCGCCGTATCGGATGCGGACGCGGCGGCCATCCACCAGCTCGATCCGGCGCTGCCACTCACCGTCGTGACGAACGGCGTGGACACGGCGCATTACGCTCCCGGCGCCGTCGAGCCGCTTCATTTCGATTTTGCCGCCCTCGTGTTCACCGGAACGATGGACTTTCGCCCGAACGTCGACGCGGTGTTGTGGTTCGCCGAGCGCGTGCTGCCCCGCGTGCGGGTGGCGATGCCGGAGGCGCGGCTTATCGTGGTCGGGCAGCGACCGCACCCGCGCCTGGATGCGCTGCGCGGACGCGGCGACGTGCTCATCACCGGCGCGGTATCCGACGTGCGACCGTATATCGCGGGCGCGTCGGTCTACGTCGCGCCGCTGCGCATGGGTGGTGGCACGCGATTGAAGGTGCTGGAAGCCATGGCGATCGGCGCGCCGATCGTCAGCACGTCGATGGGTGTGGATGGCTTCGATGTGCAGAACGGGCGCGAGGTCGTGATCGCCGATGAGCCGGATCGGTTTGCTGCGGAAGTGGTGAATCTGGCCGGCGATTCTCGCCAGCGCCAGGCCCTGCAAGATCATGGCCGGCGCTTCGTTGAGGCGAGTTACGACTGGCGAGTGATCGTGCCGAGACTGGAGCAGGTGTACAACGATTGAAGCCGTTACTACCAGCTTCTGAGGTGGGATCAGCGCGCGGCGAACGAATACGCTGCTACAAACTCGCGCACGAGCGGCGCGAGAATGCCCGGAAACAGGCCCGCGACCAGACAGACGGCCACTGCCGCGATGATGAGAGCCGCCTCGCTCCGGCGCTCGCGCTGCTGAACACTGACCGGCTCGGATGGTGGGCGAAGCATCTCGCGCAAGCCCCGTAAAACGCCGACCGCCACGCTCGCGCTTGAGGCGAGCAAGACGATAGTCGCGGCAGGATACAGGCGGCTGGTTTCCTGAAGGAGTCCCCAGCGTCCCGCGAATCCGGCGAGCGGTGGAAGCCCGGCCAGCGATAGACCGCCGGCAATCATGGCTATCGACGTCCACGGCAGCCGCCGTGCAGAGCCGGTGAGCGTCGTAAAGGAGTCATCTCCCAGGCGCGCGCGCGCCAGCGTCATGCCCATCGACATCAGCCCGACGCTGAGCGCGCGCATGGCGATCATGAAAAACGCCGCCGCCAGGCCGGTGCTCGACGACAGCCCGATTGCGAATAAGATTGCGCCCATGTCGCTGACCGCGCCGTAGCCAAGCAGGCGGCCGAAATCGGACTGCGCCCAGGCAAAGACGGCCCCCAGGCCGGCCATCAAGAGCGCGGCGCCGCGCACAAGCTCAAGCGTGCGCGGATCGCTCGTGAACACGCGATTCTCGCTCAGCACGTCCAGGAGGAGGATAAGGGCAGCTCCTAGAAACACGGTCAGCGCAAATGCAGCGGAAAGCGGCGGCGCTTCGCGCGATACCGCCGGCACCCAAGTGTGGAAGGGAAATATCGCCAGCAGGAACATGAAGCCGAGCGCCAATAGAAGAATCGTGCCTTGCACGAGGCTCGTCGAGTCCGGGCTCTGGGCCGATTGCGCCAGCACCCAGTCGGCCAGTAGCAGCGCGGGTAGCGATAGCATGGTCAGCGTGATGAAGCGCGTTGCGCCGCGCGCGACGCCCGGCTGACCGCCTTGCAATGGGTATACCGTGAGTGCGATGGCGATACCCATGAACAGCGCGGAGTAGACGAACGAGGGATAGAATTCGTTGAGCGGCGGCCGAATGATGAGCGCGGCTGCCAGCGCGGCAAGCGCCATCAGCATGATTGGATAGAACGACCAGCCCGGCGATGAGCGCCACATGCCGAGGAAGATGGCGGACGCGATGGTAAAGAGGAGCGCGATTGCTATCCGATCGCCGTCGCCCAGCACGACGACGCGGCCGAGGATGGCTTGTGGCTCGTCCAGCGGCGCCCATAGCGCCCATGCGGCCAGCGCGAGAGGCACGAGCACTGCCAGGAGCGCAGAGACCACTGTGAACCGGCGCAGGAAGAAAGTCGCTGCGGCGACGATCAGAGGTGCGAGCAGGAGGACGAACGGCCCGCCGATCATGGGGCCGCTCCACGCGTACCCGTGGCCCAGGCGGCAATCAGGTATGAAAACGCCAGCGCGATGAGCAAGTTGACCACCCCCAGAAGCGCGACGATCAGCAAAGTTGGCTCCACAGGCGTGTACAACAGCTCGAACCCGGCGATGACGGTGAGCAGTCCCAGGCCGACCTTGAGCGGATTTTCGCTCAACGCCACGTTCAGCGTGCCTTGGGCGAACAGCACAAATACGGCAATCGTAAGGTCGCGCGCCGCCGACTGGGGGGTGATGAACTGAACCGGGCTGCGGAGCGCCAGGCTCAGCGCGACGGCGGCGCCGAGCACCGCGACGATAGTGTGCAGCGCCAGACCCGGCGCGCGAAGCCAGGCGAAACGCCGCGCGGGCGCCTCGCCGTCTTCGTCCGCGTCGCTCGCGCTTTTGCCCCAACGGGCGCGCCGCGCGGAGATGTAAAGTGCCGGCACGATCATCACGCCGACCAACGATTTGACGATCGCCAGCACGACCGGGAATCCGTCGATCTGGGCGACGATCAACAGTGCACCTATCAGCAGGTACTCGACGCCCAGCAGCAGATTCAACACACGCCAGTCTTCCACAATGACCAAGAGACTGACTGTAATGACCAGCGCAGTCAGGATGGTCGTGGACGGCAGACCGGATAGTGCAGAGAGTAAGTCGGTCATCGCTACCGAATCGCCCCGGTCAAGACGACGTAGGCAGCGAACAGGATGAGCAGCGCCCACACGACCGCGCCTTCACCTTCGATGACTGCCGACAGTCGGTTGAGGGCGCTCGCGACCACGTTGGCGAGGCGAAAGCTGAGATGATACAGCCAGTCAAGGTTGAGCAGACGGGTTGGATTGACGTGCATGCTGATGCGTCGCTCGCGCCGCAGCCACTCCAGCGTCACGGCCAGCGCAAGGGGCAAGATGAACAGCAAGCTGCCAGGAATCCCCATGTCCGGCAGAACCACGGCGAAGGCGGGGGGTGTGATAGCAGGGACGACCCGCCGGGCGATAGCCGGTAGCAGAAACGCCGGCAGCGCGACCAGGGTGATTGCCGACGCAAGGCTGGCGACGTCCCGCCAGCTCCGGGGTATTCTGGATGGGTTGGGTGTCGTCAGGAGACGAGCCATTGTGGCGAAAGCCAGCGTCTCGCCGGCCACCACGCAGACCAGCAGCAATACATTTCCACCCCATGCAATGGCTGAGGCCAGGCTGGTGCGCACGGCGAAGCCAGCCGAGGCTGGTATACCCACCAGCGTCGCAACGGCGAGCGCCTGCCCCAACGACCACCACAGCGCGCGCCGGTGAAAACCGTGATTCAGGCTGAGCGTCACGATCGCCAACGCCCAGGAAACCGCGCCGGCCGATAGGATGGCTTGAGGAGCGGTCGGGGTGCGTCCGGCGATGCCGGAAAGCACCACAATTCCCAACATGCTCAAAGACAAGTAAGGCAACGCGTCCTGCGATGCGCTGTGCCACCAAGCCAGCGCGCCGCCTGCCAGGACGCTGAGCGCCGCAAACCAGATCGCGGCGGGTTCTTGGGGCAGCGCGTCCAGGCTTGCCATCCGAATCAAGAGATGTAATCCGGCCAATGGAGGAAGCACGTACAACAATGCAACTCGCCCAGGCACATCCTCGCGCTCGGCCGGCAGCCATTGGCTGAAGGGATAAAGCCCCAGCCGTAAAACGGCGGCGAGCGCCAGGAATTGGCGCGCCCCCTCAGGGAGTTGGGTCAGGTGCCAATACTGACTCTCGTTGTCCTGGTTAATCGCGAGCGCGGCGATCCACAGGCAGAGCGTCGCCGCGATGTTGAATCCGACAGCGAAAGCTGCACGCCGGCCGGCAGCGGACTCGTCGCCCTGCATCAGTGCCGCAATCACGAAGAACGCGTCGAACAGTCCCCAGGCCAGCGCCAGTGTGAGCACATTGGCCGAGAAGGCAGCCGCCACCAGGCCGGCAGTCATGCCCAGCGCCAGTGCGCGTGGTCCGAAGCGGCGCCGGCCGGGGTAAGCGATACCGGCAAGCGCTGTCGCCCCACAGGCGAGTGTCGCCACAAGACCGATCATCCAGTCTACACGATCGACGCGGAGTGCCACCGGCGTGCCGAACACGGATGTAGGCTGCCAGGACGATATCAGTGTCTCGCGAACCGGGAGATCGGGGACGGCGAGCAGCATGATCGCTACCAGAGCCAGGAGCGCTGCAACCGACGCCACCGCATCGTAGTGCGCGAAACGTGCGGCGCGGCAGAGCAGCAAGGCAAGCACTCCACCGAGCAGGATCAAGATCGGGACCAGGGGAAGAATCGACATGGGGGTCTGAAGCTGCACCATTGTAACGCGCTCGGCGCGATCGCGCAAGAACACCGTGATAGGCGCGCTGTCGAGAAATTTCCGAGCGGTGATTGTTCGAAAGTGCTCACATGCCCGTTCCTTGACGAACGGCGAGCGTGCCAAACGAACGCAATCATCGGTTTCCTGGCGAGTGACGATTGATGCTATAATCGCGATGCTCCCTGCTCGTGACGCCGGGTGATTCGTTCACGATCATGTCCATTCAGTTGCCGGACGGCTCCATTCTCAGTTTCTCGCTTCCGCAGCGGTTTGACAGCGCCGTCATCGTCGCCACCTATGTGCTGTCGGCGGTGCTCGTGTTCGTCATTTCGCTGCCCAGCTTTCGCGGGCTGCGCCGAGGCCAGTGGGCACTTCTGGCATGCCTTGCGGTGATCAGTGTTCCGCTCAACGCCATTCTGCTCGTGCCTGCGTCTGCGTTGGCGTCCAGCACGCTCGCGCCGCTGCTCAGCAAGCTCGCGCCGGCGCCGCTGCTCGGTTGGTTCTGCATGCTGCTGGCCGGCGCATGGCTGGGCGCCGGACCGGCCATGCTCATCGGGTTCACTGGAGGTTTGGGCAGATGGCTGCTGGCGGGCGGTCGCTTCACACAGCCGGCCGAAATGGCGCTGATCGCCGCTGCCGCCGCCTTTTTCATGCAGCAGAACTATCGCGGCCGTCTGGCCAGCGCGGTGCGGAAGCCGCTGGTCGCCGGTCTGATCGCCGGGCTTCTCGCCGCATTTATCTCGGTGTTCGCCGTCTTCGCCTCGATGCCGGGCGAGGCGCCGACCGCTGCCGATTACACGCTGTCCACTGTGGGGTATGCGACGCTCCTCGCGCTGGGCGAAGGTCTCATCAATTCTCTACTGGTTCAACTGGCCTGCCTGGCTTTCCCGTCCATGCGTCGCATGGTCAGTGCGGCGAGGGCCCCGTTCTACGCACGCAGCCTCAGCCGTCGCCTATGGACGTCCATATTGCCCATCACGTTCGTCACCATTACCGTCCAGGTCGTCGTCGTCGGCTTGACGGCGCTGAACGTGGCTTACCGCCAGGCTGAGACACAGTTGTCGCGTTACACTCAGGCGACGGCGGACCTGCTCGATTTGTTCTTTCTGGATGGAGAGGCGATCTTGTTTCAGTTTGCCCAGGACGGCAGACTGCAAAGCGATGATGTACGTGCCCGGCAAGCCTATCTTGAATCGGCGCTGCGCTCTATCCCTTTCTTCGACGAGTTGCTGCTCGTGGATGCGAATGGTCAAGTGTTGGCCGCGGCGCGCTTGCCGGCTGTGGGTGACGAGTCACCGGCTCAGGTCACCCCACAAGAGGAAAGCCGCCTGGAGCGCACTCTGCAGACCGGCGCGCCGCAGCGCACCAGCGTGTATGACGATGGGCAAGGCCGCCCTATGATGTCGTACATTCAGCCGAGCACTTCCGTCGTTCCACCGGGCGGCGCCGTGGTAGGCCGGACTCGACTGTCCACCAACCCGCGCATTGGCGCTATCAGGCGCACCCTACCCAACACATTGGACGCGGGTCTGGGCTATGTGGTCGATGACAATTCCCTCATTACCATTCATCCCGATCCCGACGCTGAGAGGCGCCAGTGGCTGTTTGATCGGAGCCAGGCCGCGATCGGCGACAGCGGAAGCGCCTACGTGGACCGGTATGCGGACGGCTCGCGGCGTGTCATCGTGGTGCGGGAGATCGCGAACGCGGCCTGGCAGGTGGCAACCGAGATGCCCTATTCCAATATCGTGCGCGCCGCGGGTGAGATCTCTGTGCCGCTGATCGGCATGTTCGCCGTGATCATGATCGGCGCGTTCGTGCTGATCCCCCTCATCAGCCGGCGTATCACGCAGCCACTGGTACACCTGACGCAAGCCGCCGGGCGCATCGCCCAAGGCGAATTGGACCGGCCGGTCACCGAGGCGGGAGAAGACGAGGTGGGGCAGCTCGGCGTGGCTTTCGAAGGCATGCGCCAGAGCCTGAAAGGCCGGCTCGAGGATCTCTCACTCCTGCTTCGTGTGAGCCGGTCGGTCGCCGATTCACTCGACCTGGAACGCGGTATTCCTCCGATCCTGGAAGCTGCAATGCAGGTGACGTCGTCACAGGGTCAGCCGCCGGCGGCGCGCACGGCCCGCCTGCTCGTGTTCGACGAGGACGGCAAGCCGTTGCGCGCGCTGACGTGCGGCGAGGGGCCGGCACAGCTAACGCCTCTCGACGAAGCGCTGGCGACTATCACCGTGCGGGACGAGCGGCCGCTCATCATCGAGAACGTCGCCCGATCGCGCGGCGCGCTCGATCCGAAACTGGCCGGCCCCGGCGTGCGCGCCATTGTCACGCTTCCCCTGTGGCGATCCAACCGCGCTCTGGGCGTCATGTGGCTGGGATATCCCGAGGCGCGCCGATTCTCAGATTCAGAGGTCGGCTTGCTGGTGACGCTGGCCGGACAGGCGGCCGTTTTTCTCGAGAATGTCGGGTTGTATGATGCCGCGGAAGGCGGGCGGAAGCGGCTGCAGGCCGTGCTCAGCTCGACCATTGACGCCGTGTTGGTGACGGATAGCCAGAACCGCATCCTGTTGTGCAACCCGGCGGCCGAAGCCGCTTTCGGACTCTCATCCGGCGATGCCACTGGCCGTCCAGCCGGCGAGGTGATTACGGATCCCATCGTCGTCGATCTCTTGACAGAACGCGGCGATCCGGTCGTGCGCACGGCGGAAGTGCTGATGCCGGACGGGCGGACGCTGTACGGTTCGGCGTCGTCCATCTTGTCCGGGGACAACATCCGGATCGGCCGCGTGGCTGTGCTGAGGGACATCACGCACCTCAAAGAGCTTGACGCGATGAAGACCGAGTTCGTCGCGACGGTCAGCCACGACCTGCGCTCCCCGCTCACGTACATGCGCGGCTACGTGACGATGATCCCGATGGTCGGCCAAGTGGAGACCAAACAGCAGGACTATCTCGACAAGATCACGCGCGGCATCGAGCAGATGACGACCCTGATCGACGACCTGCTCGATCTGGGCCGAATCGAGGCGGGCATTGGCCTGGTGCGCGAGCCGACGCGCCTGGCCGACATCGCCCGCGAGGCCGTCGAGTCGATGCAGCCGCAGGCGCTTGCGCGGGGTCTGAATCTGCGCCTGGTCGAATCGGTCCCCGGCGCATTGCGCGGCGACAGGCAGTTGCTCAAGCAGGCCATCTCGAATCTGATCGATAACGCCGTCAAGTACACGCCCGCGGGCGGCTCGGTGGAGGTCGCTGTGGACGAGCGTGATAGCTGGGCCATCGTGCGGGTGACCGACAACGGCATCGGCATCGCCGCCGTCGATCAGCCGCGCCTGTTCGAGAAATTCTATCGCGTCAAGCGTCGTGACACGATCGACATTCGCGGCACCGGGTTGGGGCTGGCTATCGTCAAATCGATCGCCGAATGGCATCACGGGCGCGTGTGGGTCGAGAGCCACTTGGGCAAGGGGGCGACGTTCTACATCGCGCTGCCGACGGAAGGATAAGCGGTCGCCCGCTTCCGCAGTCGTCCCGTGCGGTTTGCCACAATCGGTCCACTATGGTAAAATCTGTGCCGCTTTGAAGACAAACGGCGACCGGCGTGTCCGGTTGTCTCGCGTCTTTCCGCTCTTGACATTCGGATCAAGGGCAATCCCATGGAAAGGAGGTTTATCGCGAGCATGCGCCCATATGAACTCATGTTCATCGTCCGGCCCGAGGTCGAAGGCGGGGACCTGAATGTTGTCGTCGACAGAGTCAAGAGTCTGGTGACCGGCGGCGGCGGCCAGGTGACCGAAGTCAACGCCTGGGGGCGACGCCAACTGGCCTATCCGATCCACAAGATCATGGAAGGCCAGTACTTTTTCGTGCGCGCCCAATTGCCGGCGCACGCCCTCGGCGGACTGGAACGCGATCTACGGCTCACCGAGCAGATTGTGCGTTATTTGATCGTCCGCGCCGACGAGTGAAGAAGCGCTACGGACGCGAAGCGAGGTAGATCGATGACACGCGGCTTGAATAAGGTCATGATTATCGGCCAGTTGGGGCGTGACCCGGAAATGCGCTATACGCCGAGTGGACGCCCCGTCACTTCGTTCAGTCTGGCTTCCAATCGGACCTGGATTACCAGCGAAGGAGAGCGGCGCGAAGAAACCGAGTGGTTCAACGTAGTCACCTGGGGCGGTCTTGCCGAAATCTGCAAGCAGCACCTGCACAAAGGTCAGACGATCTATGTGGAGGGCCGGCTCCAGACGCGCGGCTGGGAAGATCAAGAAGGCAAGAAACGCTTCCGCACCGAGATCGTCGCCAGCGAAATGATCATGCTGGGAGATCGGCGCGGCGAATCGGCGGACGAGAGCATCGGCGAAGGCGTTCCGGCCGACGAAGACTTTCCATTCTGACTTTCACGCCCGGCTCGACGCCTCGCGCCGGACCCGATTCTAGGGAGGATTCACCATGGTCGAAGAGTTGAGGAGCGCTGAGCCTGGCAACAGCGCGTCCGAAGAACGAAGCGGCGCGGCGCCCGGCGCCCGGGGCGGCTCGGGTCCGCGCAGATCGCGCGGTGGGGGTGGCAAGCGCTTTCAGGGCAAGCCCAAGGTTTGCCTGTTCTGCGTCGAGAAAGGCCAGCACATTGATTACAAGCAGGCCGATCTGCTGCGTCGCTTCATGAACGAAAGCGGCAAGATTCGGCCGCGCCGCCAGACGGGCACGTGCGCCCGCCACCAGCGCCTGCTGGCGGTCGCCATCAAGCGCGCACGGCATCTGGCGCTGATTCCGTTCACGACACGCCCGGCGCGCTAGAACTATCGACGAATCGCGCTTCAGTGCCTCAGCGCCTCAGCGATTTATGTCCAAGCGTCCACAGGCATCGCCACTTCCTAAGGAACTTTCCCGTAAGCATATTTCGCGCGCCCAGCGCGACGCGCAGCGAACCCGCATCCTGCTGTTCGCCGTGGGCGGAGCCGTCGTCGTTGCGATCCTGCTGATCGCCTTCGGCTTTGTGCGCGAGACCTTCATCACGCCGAACGAACCGGTGGCAATCGTAGGCAATGAGCAGATCTTGACTCGACAGTTCCAGCAGCGCGTCCGTCTGAACCGCTATCAACTGCTCCAGCAATACAGCCTGCTTCAGAGCTTCGGTTCGAACGACAGTGCGGCGCAGGTGCTGCAGCAACTGAACGATTCGATCAGCCTCGGCTCGCAGGCGATCAACGCGCTCGTCAACGAGGCGATCTATCGGCAGGCTGCGCCCAGTCTGGGCGTCGCCGTCACGCAAGACGAGGTGGACAAGCTCATCGAGGAAGGGTTTGGCTATTACCGCAACCCGCCGACGCCGGCGCCGACGAGCACGCCGCGCCCCACGCCGACAGTGCCGCCGGATGCCACACCGACGCCGAACGCGACGGCAACAGCAACTGCCACGCCGCGCCCGACGTCCACCCCCATCACTGCCGAAGGATTCCAGTCGCTGTACCAAGCCCGCTTGAGCGAGCTGGCCGGCTTTGGATTCAACGAGGCAGACTTCCGGCGGCTCTTCGAGATGCAACTGATCTCAGAGCGCGTGCAGGACATCATTGTCAGCGACGTGCCGACGATGACGGAGCAGGCGACCTTCCAGTTTATTCGGGCGCTCTCCCAATCCGACATCGAAGCGGTGCAGCAGGCTATCGCGGAGGAGGGTTTCGATGCCGTCTACGCCCAGGCGTTGTCGCAGACCCTGCCGATTTCAAACGTGCTCGGATCGGAGCTGCCGTTCCTGCCTAAGGAAGACCTGATCGAATCACCCGCGTTCGGCGCGGCGGTCGCCGATGCCGTGTTCACCACACCGATCAGCGACATGCTCGCTATCGTTACGGATCCCGCAGGCGTGTATTTCTACGTCGGCAGGGTGCCGGCACGCGAGGTGCGCGAGCTAGCGCCGGATGCGCTCGAGCGCCGGCAGGCTGCTGCCATTGAGGACTGGTTGACTCGACAGCGCGAGCAGTTGAATGCCCAGGTATTGACCTGGGAAGATCGCGTGCCGAACGATCCGTGAGCTACATCCTGAGCGCAGCCGAAGGACTCACGGCGTGCAAAACAGACTCGACCTCCTGCAAGCGGTAGCCTGCGGGAGGTTTTCTTTTACGGTGTCACGTTCGGACCCGGCGTATTCGTCGGCGGCGGCACCGTCGTCGGTGGCGGCTCCGTGGTCAGCGTCGGGACGGTTGGCGACGGAGTATCAGTTGCCGGCGGATCGTCGAAAGTGGGTGTCGGCGTCGGCGACTGGGCAGGCGGCGTTTCGGTCGGGGGAGGGGAAGGGGAGGGGGCCCCTGGCGTTGTCGGCTCGGGCGTTACGAGGGTCTCCACCGGCGTTGGCGTCGGCGTGCCGGTGGGCGAGGGCGATGGAGTCGGCGTGGGAGTCGGGGTGAACGGTATGGCCACGGTAGGAATCGGCAGGCGCGGCACATACAAGATTTGGCCGACGCGGATCTTGTCGCTCGGCAGACAATTGGCCAGCATCAGCGCCTGTACGGTGCTGCCCGTCGCGCGGGCGATCGACGACAGTGTATCGCCCGGTCGCACCCTGTAGATCGTCCAGCCCAACGGCGGACCGCACACGGTCGGCCGGATGACGACGGTGGCGATCACCGCGACCGTCGGCGTCAGCGTGGGGGGCGCAGGTACGAACAGGATCATGTTCGGCGTCACGAAGGCGGCGACGAGGCAATTGTTGACCTGTAGCACAACGGGATCGATGCCGTAGCGTGCGGCGATGCCAGGCAAGTCTTCGCCCTCGGCGACGAGGTGGTCGATCCAGCCAGGCGGTCGCGGGCACGTGCTAGTCGGCACGAGTGTCGGCGTCCAGACGACAGTCGGGCTTGTGGTGAGCGCAGCCGAAGCATCGGGCAATGCCGACGGTCCTGAAATAGGAGGTGCTGCCGAGGCAGTAGGGGATGGGACGCTGGTCAGCGAGGCGATCCTCAGGTCGCCCGCGGTGAGAACCAGACCGCTGGCGATGAGGGCGATGACGACGGCGCCGCTCACCAGGCCGCCGAGGAACTGCTGAAGGGTCTTCACACGCCAGCCCCGTTACCGCCTGCTGAACCAAGACGGGCAGGCGCAAGGCCTGCCCCTACGAGTCTTCACGCTCCAGCTCCGTTGCCGCCAGTTGAACCGCCGACGGGAATGATGAACGTAAACGTGGAGCCTTTGCCCATATCGCTGTCGACCCAGATGCGGCCGCCGTGCGCTTCCACCAACGCGCGTGCGATGGACATGCCGACCCCGGTCTCGCCCAATCCCGCGATGAGCGGGTTGTCGGCGCGATACATGCGGTTGAACACACGCTGGCGATCCAGAGGATCGATGCCGCCGCCGCAGTCGGTGACGCAGATGAGCACGAAGTCCGGCGCCTCGGGGTTCATGTGCGCGCCGACCATGACTTCGCCGCCGGGCGGTGTGACGGCGCTGGCGTTCGACAACAGGTGCGAGAGAATCTGGTGCATGTTATCGCGGTCGGCCTGTATCTGAGGCAGATCCTCGTCGAGATCGAGTTGGATAGTGATGCCGCGCTCCCGGAACTGCGCCGACGAGCTCATGATGGCTTCTTCAATCACTTCGACGGCGTCGATCGGCTCCGGTTCGAGCTTGATCCGGCCGGCGTCGATGGCGGCGACGCCGATCAGGTCATTGAGCAAGCCGCCCATGCGCTCGACATTGGCCTTCACGCGCTGCAGGAACTGCCGCTGCATGGCGCCCAGGATGCCGACGGATTCGCCAAGCAGCAGGTCGGTGTAGCCCGCGATTGAGGTCATGGGCGTGCGCAGCTCTTGCGCGATCGAGGCGATGACTTCTTCGCGCGGCGACCCGTCTGGGCCTGCCGCGCCGCGTAGTGTCACGACAATGCCGTTGTACGTTTCGCCGCTGCCATCCTGGAATGGCGTCAACTCGGCGTGGAGCGGCTTGCCGGCGGCACTGACGTCGATGTGGAAGGGTGGCTCCCCGGCGGCGGTCGGATTCGGCGCTCGCGTCAGCAGGTCGAGCGCCTCACGCCACCGCCGATCGCTCAGCACGCCGTGGATCGGTTGGCCAATCAGCGCGCCGCGCGGCTTTCCGATCAGGCGCTGTGCCTGATCCGTGACGAGGGTGACTCGACCCAGCGTGTCGCTGACGAGAACGCCCGGCTCGCCGCCCTCGGCCGGCGCTGCCGTCGCCAGCGCCTTGACGGCCTGTCGCTCCGCGTCGTCGCGCAAGCGGGTGATTTGCTGCTGCGCGTGTTTGAGCTGCGTTTCCAGCGCCTGTTGCAGGGCGGCCAGTTGAGCGGCCTCTTCGCGCGCATCTCGGAGCTGGGCTTCCAACGTGTTCCTCTCGTCCGTGAGTCGCCGCGCCTCGTCCTCCCACACCGAGGATGGGCTTGGCGGAAGTGCCCTCTTTTCGGCCTCCTGAACCTCGACGAGCGCGGCGAGCTCTTGCGCGCGACGATCGGCCTGTCCCGCGCGCTGCTCCGCGACAAGCAGCGCCGCCTTGAGCTGCTCGATTTCGGCCTGCGCCTGTTGAGCCGCTCCAGCCACTGCCGCCCGCTGTGCATTCAAATCGATGGACTGTTGATGCAGCGTCTCGCTGATCTCCGACGCGCGTTTTTGCAGCGTGTCGATTTGCTGCCGGCTATATAGCGTCGCGGAAAGCAACTCGCCGTAGGTTCGCGCCTGCTGTGCGTCCGACGCGCTGATAGCGCGTCCACTGCCGGGATTCCCGATCAGAAGAACGCCGAGGACCGTATGATGGCTGACGAGTGGCTGGATCAACAATGGCCCGGACACGAACGAACCCATCAGGCCGAACAGCCCGGAGACGTCCGGGGCATCGTGCTGCGGTCCGATGATCACAGCGCGCTGGCGGTCGATCGCACGCCTGACTGCCGGATGGTCTTCAAGTGCAAATACGGCGCCCGGCGTCGGCGCCGCGCCGGGATGATGGATCGCGACCAACTCGACAAGGTTGGCTGCCGGACCGGGCAGGCCGAGTGCTGCGAGGTCTGCGCGCAAGCTGGCGGCGACGGCAGCGCATATCTTTTGGTACGTCAACGGCAGATCCGCGCTCGTGCTCACCTGGCGAATGGTATCAACTACGGCCCACACGTCGGATGCCCATGATGCGGATCGGGCAGGGGCAAGCCCTGCCCCGGCAGGCGCAGGTATCGCTTCGTGCCGCGATTCGACGTATTCACGATAGACCACGGCCGCCAGAAGCGGATAGGCGGCAAGTTGAGCGAAGCGCACCCAGCCGGCGATATCGGTGCTCGCCTCGGGCGCCACGGCTTGCAGGAAGTGTCCGCCCGCCAGGATGACGAAGGCGATCACGACGAAGGCCCACTGCCCACGCCTACGGATCAGCGTCAGCACCGCCGCGACGGCGGTGAGCGCGAGCGACCAGGCCTGCCAGCCCCGATCCTGTTCCGAATAGACCATCGTCGCCTGGCTGCTTGCCGCATACCACGCTGGGGCGACGGCGACGTACGCAATGAGCGCAGCGGCAGCGCTGCCGCCGGCAAAGATCAGGCCGAGGCGCGTGTCATCGGTGACCAGCGGCACGAAGGCTAAGGCGAGAAGCCCGATGCCGATCACGTCGATGGCGCGATCGAGCGGCGGGACGAGGCTGCGCGGTGGAACGATGTCGCTGTTCTCCAGCACAACGGCGAGCAGCAAGAGGCCCTGGCCCAGAAGCATGCCGCCCGCCGCCCAGTGGAGACGGGGGAGCGGGTTCGCCGAGCCGTGCGCCCTGATCTGTCCGACGGCTGCGTACAGCATGAACGTCAGGGAAAACAGCGTAACCAGGTGGAACACCAGGCTGCCGGGTGGCTGGGTGAGGCGCTCGACGATCTGCGTCATCGATATCATGTCAACCTGTCCTGATACGGATTATACAACGAGGCTGAGCAGGGGTACAGTTACGGTTAGGTGAACAAAGGAGCGACATGCAGAATTGTGAACAGATTCACAACACGCTCACGTGATCAAGTCTCTCGGAAGAAAGTCGACCCGGTTCGCATACACCAGCCCGACGTTACCCTCGTCAAAGTCGATTCGCGTGATCCCCGCATTATTCAAGAGAAACCAGTAGCCATCCGCTGCCGGTGCGTTCAGCAAGGCCAGCAGAAACTGCCGGTAGAAGCCGCCGTGGCTGATCACAGCCACGCGGTCGTTCGTGCTGCCGTGCCGCACGGTGAGATCGCTGAGAAAGCGCCGTGCGCGAATCGGCCACTGCTCCTCGTCTTCGGGAGGGCGATTCCACCATCCCGCCTCGCCCAATCGGTTCGGCAGCACGAGGTTGGGAAAGCGCGCCGCGAACTCGGCGCGATTGAGCCCGGCCTGACCGATCTTCTCCTCCGTCTCCTCGCCGTCGAGGTAGAGGCCGCCGTTCTCGTGGATGTCTTCCCACGCCATCAGCGGGAGTCCCAATGCTTCGGCGACGATTGAGCCGGTCTGCACGGCGCGTACCATCAGGCTGGTGTAGACGTGAGTGATACCGAAGCCTGAGACATTGTGTGGATCCCATCCGTTTGCCACAGCGCCGGGATTGGCTTGCCTTAGGAACCGGGCAAGATACTCGGCCTGCCGTATGCCGATGTCGGTCAATTCCGGATCGTGACTCCGACCTGACCAGGAGCCGGTACGATCGTACAGTGCGTTGTTCGCCGATTGGCTGTGGCGGATGAAGTAGAGCTGCATTCAGTGGGCCTCACCGTCAGTGCTTCGTGACTCAGCGCTCACAGCGTATCAAGTGTGTGCAGCCAACGGGTACAACTCTCCGTATTTCGCCCGCAGGTATTCGAGATAGGGCTCAATCGTCATCGACTTGCCGGTGGCGCGCTCGACCAGTTCGGACGCGGTGAACTTGCTGCCGTGCCGATACACATTGTCCGTCAGCCAGCCGTGCAACGCGCCGAATTCGCCCTGCGCGATCTGGCCAGGTATCTCCGGACGTGCAGCGAGCGCCGCCTTGTAAAACTGCGCGCTCAGGATGTTGCCCAGCGTGTAGCCCTGGAACTGGCCGCCGACGACGCTGCCGAACCAGTGGACGTCCTGTAGCACGCCGTCGCGATCGTCCGGCGCGTGGAGGCCCAGGTCGGCCTGGTAGCGCGCGTGCCACGCATCGGGCAGGTCCCTAACAGCCAGAGTGCCTTCGAGCATCTGCAATTCGAGGTCGAAGCGGATCATCACGTGCAGATTGTAGGTCACCTCGTCGGCGTCGGTGCGGATGAGCGATGGCTGCACTCTGTTGATCGCGCGATAGAAGGTGTCGGGGGTGACCGCTCGAAGTTGCTCAGGGAAGGTCTCCTGAAGCTTGGGATAGAAGAACGTCCAGAAATTGCGGCTGCGCCCGACCATGTTCTCCCAGAGGCGCGACTGGCTTTCGTGAACGCCAGCCGACGTTCCGTGCGCCAACGGCGTGCCCTCGTACGCCATATGGATACCCTGCTCATACATCGCGTGGCCGGACTCGTGCATTGTGCTGAACAAGGCATCGGTCAGGTCGTTTTCCTTGAAGCGCGTCGTGATGCGCACGTCGCCGAGCGAGAATTTCGTCATAAAGGGGTGGTGCGTCTTATCCTGTCGCCCTCGAGTGAAATCGTACCCGTATCGCTTGATGACATCCAGTCCGAAAGCGAGCTGCCTGTCTTCGGGGACGCGATGTCGAAGGCACGAATCGTCTGCGACGGGTTGGGCTGCAATCGCCTCGACGAGCGGCACGAGCTGGGCGCGCAGGTCGGCGAACAAGGCTCGCAAGGTCGACGCCTTCATGCCGTAGTCTGCCTCGTCGATCAGCGGATCGGCAATGTGCTCGTAGCCGGGAAAGTAGCCGGCCATCTGGCGGCTCAAGTCGACCGTCTTCTCCAGCAGCGGCTGCATGCGCCGGAAGTCGTTTGCCGGGCGTGCTTCCGTCCATGCCTGGTACGATGCTGCCGCGTGCTCTTCCAGCTCGGCGACAAACTCCGGCGGCACCTTCACCGACCGCTCGTATTCCCGGCGCGTCACGCGGATCAATGAGGCGTCGTCCGAGTCGTATGGCAGGCCCTCCTCGAAGGGGCGCAAATCGCCCAGCAGCTTGCCGATCGCCGGGTCGATAAACTTCTCGTGCGCGATGCGGCCCAGCGTTGCCCTCTGCCGCCCGCGCGCCTCGGCGCCACCTGGCGGCATGTAGGTCTCTTGATCCCACCCCAGCAGCGCGTTAGCGGATCGGATGTCACTGATTTCCATCAAACGCATCTTTAGCTCTCGTAGTTTCGCCTCCATTCATCTTCTCCAGTCGACTGAGTGTATCTGCTCTGACGCCCGGACCTCGCGTCCGGCTGCAGGCAGCGGCGCAATTTTAGGGTGGAAAAGCGGATGGGTCAAAACGGGGTCGGCCAAATCGTGTATCGTGTTGCCTGAGGATGACTGTCCCGATGAAGTGAGGCTTGGGATGGTGCGTCGCGATGAGAGGCTGCCCCGTTCAATCCCACCCGTGCTCCAGTCGAAAGCCTTCTGGATCGCAGATGGCACACTTCTTGAACTTGAGTATGCCATGCGGGCACTTTTCGAAGTCTTCAGTGTAAGGACGCGGATCGTGCGCGATAAGCGGCGTGAAGACGTCCGATTCCCGGCTTGGGCTTCGGCCGATGACGCCGTCCTGCGACCGCGAGCGCCGCTTGGAGCGCTGCGCACGCGCGGCGCGAATCTGCTGAGCAATATCCTCTGGTGAGGCCGGGAGGTGACCATGCTGATCGAGAAATGCAGCGATGACTTTGAAAGAAGGTGGTTCGCTTGAGGTGAAGTGCTTCTGCACACTCACGCAGAACTGGAGGGCTTGAGCCTCGCCAGTGTGCAAGCGTGCGGCGATTCGTCTGATGTGATTTTCCGACATTGTGCCCATCCTCCAACTGTGGGCACCGATGCCCCCAGTCGGTGCTCGCATGGCTGCCGTCCAGAAACACCGCGGTGCTTATATTCTACAGGTGAGCGCCGCAAAGATCAATCTGCCTTACGCCGTTCGGACGTCTTTGTGACGAACTGACCACACTTATGGATCAGAAACCCCGTATAACTTCTGGTATATCGCCAAATGCTCGCGCACACGCAGCAAATAGGCACGCGTCTCGTCGAGTGTGATGGTCTCGAGAAATAGGTCGGGGTCGCCCTTTGCCGCGTCACGCCAGCGCTGCGCGTTGCCCGGGCCGCCGTTGTACCCGGCGAGCGCGGCGTACACATCCCCGTCGAAGCCGTCGCGCACGTTGGCCAGATACCATGTGCCGAAGGTCACGTTGACGGTGGGCTTGTACAGATCGGCTGTGCTGTAATCGGGCCAGCCCAGGCGCGATGCGATGAATTCACCGGTGGACGGTATGATCTGCATCAATCCGTTGGCGAACGCCCTCGAGACGGCGATGCCTTCGAACAGGCTCTCCTGCCGAATCAGTGCGAAAACGAGAAGCGGATCGAGCCCGTGCTGCTCGGCTTCGGGAACGACGAGATCGGCGTAGTACGTAGGATAGGATAAGCGTGCCACGAAGGCCGGCGCATTGTCCGGCGTTTTCGCAGGAGAGATCGCGATCAGACGAGCGGCCGCGATGAGGGACGATCGGTACAGGCCGATGTCGCGCCAGTAGAGGGACAGCGCATACAGCGCGACCGGGTCGTCGTTATGCGCGGCGCGAAGGTCGTCGAACTCGCTCCTGGCCTCGTCGACCCAGCCCAGCCGCCACAGCTCATCTCCCCGCCGAAAACGGCCATCCTCAAGGATCGATTCCGGCAGCGCACCGATACCGGCCGCATCCTCCCGGCCTGTCCACTCCGCGAGCCATGCTTCGGCCTCGGCTCGCTCGGCGGCTTCGTCGAATTCCAGATCGAACGGAACCGGCTGGAGGGTAGGGCGGTCGTCGCGCAGTTCTGCGGCGCGGATGCCATAATAGCCGTAGGGCTTGGCTCGTGCGGCGAGGTCGAGCAGCGTCCGTCCTCGTGCGTCTCCGCCGTGCTGCGCGAGCTTGCCCTGCCACAGCAGGGCGGCCGGATAGCGGTCGGCAGTCGGATAGGTGTCGCTCAACACGCGCCACGCTTCGACTGCCGGTTCCGCGCGGCCTGCGCGATAGGCATTGACGCCGGCGCCAAACAAGGCGTCGGGGGCCAGCGTGTGCGAGGGATATGACTCTTGCAGGGATCGAAAGACCTCGGCGGCTCGGTCGAATTCGCCGGCGCGCTCAAGCAGAATTCCGGCGAGCTGCAGCGCATTCGGCGCGAGTGCGTCGCGCGGAGTGTCCTCGGCGAACTTCGTCAGCGTCGCGGCTGCGCCTTCGAGATCGTCGCCCTGCGACTGCGCGATCGCTTTGTCGATCCAGGCTTGCGCCCACAGCGGAGACTGGGGATGATCCTCGATCAGAGCGTCGAACTGTTGTATCGCGGCGCGCGTGTTGCCTGCGGCGCGGTGCGACATCGCCATGTAGTAATGTGCGTCGGCATGGTCCTCCACCGAGTCAATGAATTCACCCAGCGCGGCGACGGCGGCGTCGTACTGTCTCGCGTAATAGTCGACGAGGCCGCGCTGAAAGAAGTCGACCGGGATGCCGTTGCCGACCAGGGCGACGAGCGCCTGGTAGGCGCTATCCGTCTTCGGATACGTGCTGACCAAGTCGGCGAATACGTCGTAGCCAGCGGCATCGCCCGAATCGATCAGCGTCTGGCCGAGCTGGAGGAGCACGCCGGCCCGATACGCATCAATCTGCGCGAAGCCCAGGATGGCGCGATACTGAGCGATGGCATCGTCGTAGTCGCCGCGCAGACGGTAGACGAGCGCGAGCTTTTCGCGCTGCCGCGCGGCGACCGGGTTGTTGGGCGCGGCGGCGATGGCCTCCCGATAAGCAACGACGGCGGCCTCGGTGTCTCCCGCTTGGTTGAGCGCGTCGCCGATTCGTTCCTGGACGTAGGATCCGATCACGCTGCCACGCAGATCGAGATATTCCCGGTAGGCGTCAACCGCGCCCGTGAAGTTGCCGGACGCGTGACGCGCGTCGCCGAGCAGAAACCAGGCATCGCCGAGCAGCGCGCTGTCCGGATAGCGATCGATGAACTGTCCGAGCATATTCTCGGCAGCGACGAGGTCCCCGGCTCGCAGCGACGCCACGCCTGCACCGAACAGCGCTGCTTCCACCTCGGACGCCGCGCCCCCGTCATCCAGAATGGCCCCATATTCGGCGATGGCAGACTCAAAGTCTCCGTTGCGCATGTGGCGTGCGGCATCGCCAAGACGCACGGCCGGCAGCGGCGTGGGCGTCGGCGTCGCTGTCGGCGATGGTGTGGGCGTCTCGGTTGGCGCGCCAGTCGGGTCTGCGTCTGGCGTCGTGAAAACCGGCACGGCGGTCGAAAGCGGTGGTGCGATCGGCGACGTGTCGGATGGCGGGCTTGTCGCACACGCGGCCGCGGCGAACGTCAGCCCGATCGCGGTCAGCACAGAAAGACGTCGTTGTGCACCTGGCATGATTTGTCCTCGGCCGCGCCATTATCGGGGACGATGCGCCGCGTGTCAATGAGAGAACAGGCACGGGGACGGCGCTCACGCATTGACAGATGATCGGGGCTATGCTAGACTTGTCGTTGTTCCCCGCTGTCGATGCGCTTTTCGGTTGTCGCTCTCGCGTCGAGAGCGATTTTTGTGCAGGGGTTGTGATGTCCGAGTCGATCGAGCGCACCATCGAGTGGCACGAATCGCCCGGCGGTGCGGGAGGGCGCGGCGTCGTCAAGATGATCGACCAGCGTCTGCTGCCGCACGAGGTCGTCGTTCGGTCATACACCGACTATCGTGACGTGGCGGAGGCGATTCGCACGATGGTGATTCGCGGCGCGCCCGCGATTGGCGCGGCGGCGGCCTTCGGGATGGCGTTGGCCGCATTGCACAGCCAGGCCGAGAGCCGACTCGATTTGCTGCGCGATCTGGAGATCGCCGCGAATGTGCTGCGCGAGTCGCGCCCGACTGCGGTCAACCTGTTCTGGGCGATCGAGCGCATGCTGCGCGCGGCGGTCGACGAGTCGCTGGACTCGACCGACGACGTGCGCGAGCGCCTGATACGCGAAGCGCAGCAACTGGCTGACGAGGACGTCGACATCAACCGGCGCATGGCCGAACATGGCGCGACGCTGATTCGCGACGGCGACACGATTCTTCACCACTGCAACACGGGCGCGCTCGCGACGGTGGATTGGGGCACGGCGCTCGGCGCCATCCGCATGGCGCACCTGCAGGGGAAGCGCGTTCACGTGCTGGTCGACGAAACTCGCCCGCGGCTCCAGGGCGCCCGGCTGACGGCCTGGGAGCTGATGCGCTGGGGCATCCCCATGACGTTGATCGCCGACAACGCTGCCGGGCACTACATGCGCACCGGCAAGGTGGATATCACCCTCGTCGGCTCGGACCGCACGGCGGCAAACGGCGACGTGGCGAACAAGATTGGCACCTATAAGCTGGCCGTGTTGGCGAAGGAGAACGGGATTCCTTTCTACCCGGTCGTGCCGACCTCGACGATCGATCTCAACCTGAAAAGCGGCGACGAGATTCCTATCGAGGAGCGCGACGAGCGCGAGGTGACGGAGATCGACGGCGTGCGTATCGCGCCGGTGGGCGTGAAGGTGGGCAATCCGGCCTTCGACGTCACGCCGCATCGCTACGTCACCGGAATCGTGACCGAGAACGGCATTGCCTATCCGCCATTCGAGCTGAGCCTGCGAAAGATGGTTGAGCGTAAAGCGTGAAACGTAAAACGTAAATTACGTTTTACTCTTTACGTTTTACTCCTTACGTTTTGCGTCTCTATTGAGCCTATGTCTGAGAACTTGCCCGTCGTCATCCTGTGCGGCGGCGCCAGCACACGCATGGGCGGCTCGGGTCTCGACGACCGCCCCAAGCCGCTGATACACATCGGCGAGCGGCCCGTGCTGTGGCACATTATGAAGATCTACGCCGCCTTCGGTCACACCGACTTCGTTTTGGCGCTGGGCTATCGCGGTGAGATGATCAAGCGTTACTTCCTCGACTACGAGCCAATGAGCCGCGATTTCACCGTCGCGCTGGGCGATGCGCGGCGCATCGAGTATCACGCCGCCCACGCCGAGTCGGACTGGCGAGTGACACTGGCCGACACGGGCGCGGCAACAGAGACCGGCGCGCGCATCAAAAAGGTGGAGCGTTACATTCAGACGGATCGGTTCTTCGCGACCTATGGCGACGGGGTGGGCAATATCGACCTGCGCGCGCTGCTCGAGTTCCATCGCAAGCATGGCCGGCTGGCCACACTGACCGGGGTCCGCCCTTTCTCTCAGTTCGGCGTGATGGAGACCGACGGCGACTTGGTGACGGGATTTCGCGAAAAGCCGCAGGTCGAAGGCTACGTCAACGGCGGGTTTTTCGTGTTCGAGCGCGGCGTGCTCGACTACCTGAGTGGACCGGACGATCTCGAGCTGGAGAAGGAGCCGCTTCAAAACCTGGCTCGCGACGGCCAACTGTGCGTGTTTCGGCACGATGGGTTCTGGCGCGCCATGGATACGTTCAAGGATGTTCAGGCGCTGGCAGCTATCTGGGAGCGCGGCGAGGCTCCCTGGAAGGTCTGGTAGTCAGATAGTCACATGGCCGCTTGGTCGTGTCGCCGAATGTTGGAACGGCAGTTGCACTGCCGTTCGAAGCCGCCGCAGTTGGACTGCGGCGGGAACTGCGGAAAATAAGCTAAACGACGATGCGACTGATCGACGAAGAGAGGCAGTCTTGTCGAGCAACGAGTTCTGGAAAGGTCGTCGCGTTTTCGTCACGGGTTGCACCGGGATTCTAGGCTCGTGGCTGACGCAGGCGCTCGTCACACGCGGCGCCAACGTGGTTGGGCTGATACGCGACCGTGTGCCGAACAGCGATCTGTTTCGATCGGGCACTGCAGCGCGCGTCACGCAGGTGGACGGCGACATCGTTGACTTTCAACTGCTCGGGCGTGTGCTTAACGAATATGAGATCGACACAGTGTTTCATCTCGCGGCACAGGCCCTGGTGCGCGTGGCGAACCGCATGCCGGTCGGCACGTTCGAGACCAACGTCCGCGGCACGTGGCTGCTCTTGGAGGCGTGCCGCGATGTGAAGACCATCACGCGCATCGTCGTCGCCTCCTCCGACAAGGCCTACGGCGATCAAGACGTGCTGCCGTATTCCGAGGATGCGCCGTTGCAAGGGCGACATCCCTACGACGTTTCGAAGTCGTGCGCCGATCTGATCGCGCGGGCGTTTGCCTGCACGTACGATATGCCGATCGCCGTCACGCGCTGCGGCAACATCTACGGCGGGGGCGATCTCAACTGGGATCGGATCGTGCCCGGCACGATGCGCAGCGTTCTGCGCGGCGAGCCGCCGATTATTCGCAGCGACGGATCGCCCCTGCGCGATTATCTGTACGTCGACGACATCGTCGACGGTTACCTGCGCCTGTCCGAGCGGCTGGACGACCGCTCGCTGCACGGACAGGCGTTCAATTTCGGGATGGACGATCCAAAGTCGGCGCTGGAGATCGTCGAATCGATCATTTCCATCTCCGACCACCCTGGGCTGAAGCCGCTGATCTTGAACAACGTCAGCCACGAGATTCAGAATCAGTACCTGTCCAGCGAAAAGGCGCGGCGCCTGCTGGGCTGGCAGCCGCGTTACACACTCGCAGAGGGCTTGCGCAGGTCGATGGAGTGGTATCGCGCTTACCTGTCGGAAACAGAGGGCCTGTCGAAGATGCCGGGAATCTTGCAGGCGTCGCAAGTCTAGCGAGCGACATGTTCGACCTGCATGGCACTCGCGTGCTGGTCACCGGCGCAACCGGCTTCATCGGAGCACATCTCGCCCGCAGGTTGGTCGCAGCCGGCGCGCAGGTCGTCGCTTTTCGGCGCTTCGGCCTCGAGTCTCAGCGGAGGCATGAGAGGCTGCGCGAAGTTCAGGTGGAGTGGCGCGACGTCGACCTGCGCACGTTCGGCGCAGTCTCGAGCGCTGTGAGGGTGGCGCGCCCGGAGTTGGTGTTTCACCTCGCCGCCGAAGGAGTGACCGATCCGTTTCTGTCGCCCGATGCGGCCATACGCGCCAATGTGTACGGCGCGATCCACCTGCTGCGCGCCGTGGACGGCAAGGCGCCCGTCGTCGTCGCGCGCACCCCGGGCGAGCGCGACGCGATGAACGTGTATACGGCGTCGAAGGCGGCGGCCTGGTCGTTTTGCAGGATGTATCGGCGCACGCACGGCTGGTCGATCGCCGGTGCGATGCCGTTTCAGACGTACGGGCCGGGCCAGCCGGCTGCTGCGCTTGTGCCGTCGGCGATCGAAGCCGCGATGCGCGGCGAAGACTTCCCGATGACGCACGGCGAGCAGCAGCGCGACTGGATATTCGTCGAAGACGTCGTCGATGCGTTGATCCGTATCGGAAGCAGACTCCTTGCGCCGGACTCCTTGATGGCTGAAGATGCGATTGAGATCGGGACGGGCCGGGCGACCTCTGTACGCGAAGTGGTGGAGTCGATCTATCGGCGGGTGGGCGGAGCGGGCCGGCCGCGGGTGGGTGTGCTGCCGGCGCGGCCGGGCGAGGTGGATCGGCAGGTCGCGGATGCCGGACGAACTCACGAGTTGATCGGCTGGCGCGCCCAATTCACGCTGGAAGAAGGCTTGCGAGAGACGATTCAATGGACACGCGAGTGGCTGAACAAGCTAGCCGGCTGAGCGACGCCGGCGGTGATCCGGTCGAGGCGCTTCGTGCGGAGATCCTGGACAAAGTCGCCGAATACTACCGCTTGAAGCACGCCGGCCAGCCATTTGCGCCGGGCCGGACGCGTGTGCAGTATGCGGGCCGCGTGTTCGACGAGCAGGAGATGATGCACGCGGTGGACGCCGTGCTCGACTTTCAGTTGACGCACGGTCGCTTCGGCCGCGAGTTCGAGCGGAAGCTGGGCGCCTTTCTCGGGGTTCGCGAGGTCATACCGGTCAACTCAGGCTCGTCGGCGAACCTGGTCGCGATGACCACACTGTGCGCGCGGCAGTTGCGCAACGGCTTGCGCCCCGGCGACGAGGTGATCACGCCGGCGGTCACGTTCCCCACGACGCTCGCTCCGATCGTGCAGAACCGCCTGGTGCCCGTCATGGTCGATTGCCAGTTGGGCAACTATAACGTCGACGTCGATCACCTCGAAGAGGCCCGGTCTGACCGGACCCGGGCGATGTTTGTCCCGCACACACTGGGCAACCCGGTCGACATGGACAGAGTCACTGCCTTCGCCCGCAAGCACGACCTGTACCTGATCGAGGACACGTGCGATGCGCTGGGTAGCACGTTCGGCGGCAGGCTGGTAGGGACCTTCGGCCATTTCGGCACGCTCAGTTGCTACCCGGCTCATCACATCACGACCGGCGAAGGCGGAGTGGTCTTCACCAACAGCCTGCGCCTGGCCCGCCTGGCACGCACGATCCGTGACTGGGGACGCGACTGCTTCTGCGGCTACGACAATCCGCCGGACGGCAAGTGCGGTCACCGATTCGACTGGAAAATCGCCGGCCCGGGTGAGTCGTACGATCACCGTTACCTGTATACGGAGATCGGATACAATCTTAAGATGACCGATCTACAGGCCGCCATCGGCGTGGCGCAGCTCGACAAGCTGCCGTCGTTCATCGAGAAGCGCAAGAAGCACTTCCGCCTGATCGAGGCCGGGCTGAAACGCTACGAGGAGCATCTGATCCTGCCCATGCATCACCCCAAGGCTGACCCATCCTGGTTCGCCTTCCCGATCACGGTGCGCCCTGGCGCGCCGTTCACCCGCAAGCAGATCACTCGGTTTCTGGAAGATCGCAATATCGAGACGCGCTACCTGTTCTCAGGCAACATTCTGGAGCAACCCGGCTACCGGGACATCGAGCGACGCGTCGTCGGAGAGCTTCCCAATTCGGACGTCGTTTTGAGGGGAGCATTTTTCGTCGGCGTATATCCCGGACTGGACGAGACGCGCATCGAATACATGCTGGATGCCTTCCATGCCTTCTTCGCCAGGCTCTAGCTCTGCGCCCCGGCGCACTGAGGATGACGATCTCCATCGGGTCGCCGGAGCCGCGCCCGCTGTGTCTTTCTCGCCGAACGGGCGGCGCCCCAGTGCACCCGGCACGCCCGCGCGCGTCCACCGGCTGTCGATCATCATGTGTGTCTACAACGAAAGGACGAGCGTGCTGCCGGTCCTGGAGCGCGTGCGCCAGGTGCGGCCGGTGGGTGGCTGGGAGACAGAGATCATCGTCGTCGACAATTGCTCGACGGACGGGACGCGCGAGCTGCTGCAGTCGCTCGACGCGCCGGATGTGCGGGTGATCTTCCACGAGCGTAACATGGGCAAGGGAACGTCGGTGCGGGCAGGCTTCCGCGAAGCGACCGGCGAGTACGCCGTGATTCAGGATGCGGATTTCGAGTACGATCCTGCAGATCTGACGCGGTTCATGGCGAAAGCGACAGAGACCAACGCCGACGCCGTCTTCGGCTCGCGCACGCTCGGCGGCCGGGCGATCTACAAATACCGCAAGAATTATTTCGGCGTGCGCGGCCTGACGCTGATCACGAATGTGCTGTACGGCGGGCGACTGACGGATGTGGCCGTCGGCACGAAGATGGTGAAGCGCGACGTGTTTCATGCGCTCCGCCTGCGCGGCAGCGCCTTCGACCTCGACTTCGAGCTGCCGTGCAGGCTGCTCAAGCACGGCTATACGATTGTGGAGATTCCCATCTCGTATCGCCCGCGCACGGTGGAGGAAGGCAAGAAGATCCGCGCTATGCGCGACGGCCTGCACGCGCTGTGGGTGATTCTGAGAGAGCGATTGACGCGGAGCTAAGTGAGGGGTGTGCACGTGAACATCGTCGTCACCGGATCGATCGCCTACGACTACATCATGTCGTTTCCAGGCTATTTCAAGGACCATGTCCTTTCGGACAAGGTCGCGGACTCCATCAACCTGAGTTTCCTGGTCGATCGCATGGTGCGCCGGCGCGGCGGCGTGGCCAGCAATATCGCCTACTCCCTGGCTTTGCTGGGAGAGCGGCCGCTGCTGATGGGAAGTGTCGGCCAGGATTTCGGCGATTATCGCGCCTGGCTCGAGTCGCACGGCGTGGATACCTCGGCCGTGCGCCAGTACGACGACGTGTTCACGGCATCCTATTTCTGCAACATCGACAGGGCGCACAACCAGATCGCGAGCTTCTACAATGGTGCGATGGCGCGCGCAGGCGAGATGTCGCTGACCGATCTCAAGCTTGCGCCGATCGACCTGGTCGTCGTATCCCCCAACGATCCCGAGGCCATGCGCCGCTATGTGCGCGAATGCAAGATGATGGGGATCCCCTATCTCTATGATGTGAGCTGGCAGATCGTGCGCCTGACGGACGACGATCTGCGTGAGGGCATCAGCGGCGCGTACGTCGTGGTCGTCAACGAATACGAGTTCGAGATGATCCGCAGCCGCACCGGCTGGAGCGAGCGCGACATGGTAGAGCGCGCGGAAGTGCTGATCGTGACGATGGGAGAGCGCGGCTCGACCATTCATACACGCGACGAGCACATTCACGTTCCGGCGGTCA
>DASSFZ010000009.1:0-2561 GCA_035693785.1 Anaerolineae bacterium
TCCCAGTCTGGTCACGGCCGGACAGGTGCTGGTGATCCCGGTTCCGGGGGCAACGGCGCCCGGAGGCGGCGGGCAGCCTGCCGGCGGCACGTCTCCGCCGCCAACCCCCACGCTGATTCCCCCGCCACCGGCTGACGTGAACGGCGTCCCGATCGGCTCGTTCATCGTGATTCCCGACGCCGCGATGCAGCACGTCCGCGAGAGTTATGCCAGGGGCCAGTCGCTCGGGCGAAACCCGCGCGCTTTCTCGAAGCTCGGCGACAGCACGATCGAGAACCCGCACTTCCTGGCGCGTTTCGACGTGGGTCCCTACAACCTGGCGAGCTATGCCTATCTCCAGGATGCCATCGACACCTACAAGGGATCGTTCGGCCGTCAGGGCGTCGCCGTCCGGCGCGGTCTGCACTCGTGGTCGGTGTTCGATCCGCTGTGGGCCGACAAGTCGCTGTGCCAGCCGAACGAAGGTCCGCTCCCCTGCGAGTTCCGTCTGCATAACCCCGGCATCATTCTGATCCGGCTTGGCTCGAACGACATCGGCGTGCCGGACTCCTTTCGATTCAACCTGCGAAAGGTGGTGTCGTACTCGATCGAGAGCGGCGTGATCCCGGTGCTCGGCACGAAGGCCGATCGCGCCGAGGGGCCGGGCAACGTCAACAACGACATCATCCGCCAGGTCGCGGCTGAGTACAACATCCCGCTGTGGGACTTCGATCTGCTGGCCGGGACGCTGCCGAATCGCGGCATCGATTCGTCCGACGGCGTGCACATGACCTTCTACTACCGGCACGATTACAGCCTGCCCGAGGCGTTTCAGCGCGGCCACGCGATTCACAATCTCAGCGCGCTCATCATGCTCGACGAGCTGCGAAAGGCGTTGGCGCAGGGAAGCCCGTGAGAGACCCGAATCGGCACGGAGGCGTGCCTCGCTCCGCGATCATTGGACCTGCTGAGCCTGCACTCCGATCGCCGGATAGGGCTATCGCCAGAGTCATACAGAACTGGACTTTGGCAAGTGCCATATCTTGGGTTGGAGTCGAGGCTTTAGCCGGTTTTGACCGCCAGATATAGCCGCCTGAAGGCTCGATTCCAGCGATTTGCCAAACTCCAGTACAGAAGGAGCCGAGATGAAGAAGTGGATTCTTGCCGTCGTGCTGCCGGCGGTTGCCCTGGCCGCATGCAGCACCGGCGGAGCGGGCGATCCGGCCAGGGTCGTCGAAAAGTACCTTGAGGCGAAGGTCAAAGCCGATGCCCAGACGATCCGCAGCCTGCTGTGCTCGGAAATGGAAGCCGACCTGGAGCGCGAGTCGATGACGTTCGTCAGCGTCACCGACGTCAGGCTGGAAGGCATGGTCTGCGCCCGCGACGGCGACACGAACACCGTGCGCTGTCAAGGAAAGATCGTCGCCACGTATGGCACGGAACAGACCGACTTCCCGCTCGTCGCCTACCGCGTCGTGCAGGAAGACGGCGAGTGGAAGTGGTGCGGAGAGACGCAATAGATGCGCGGACGGATTCTAACTCGCCAGAACGCTCTCGCGCTGGGGCTGTGCCTGATCGTCCTCTTGCTCGTCATCGTCACCGCCGATGTCGCGCCGCAGTGGATCTATCAGGGCTTCTGAGCGGTGACGTTCGATCTCCGTGCCATCCTCGTCTTCGGGATTGCCGCGCTGCCCTATGCCGCGCTGCTGCCCGCCGGGTGGCGCGCCTGGGCGCTGCTGGCCGGCAGCGTGCTTGCCATCTACTGGCTGCAGCCGCCGCTGCCGATCCGATACGCGGATTTCATCCTGCCGACGGCCACGCTCCTGTTGGCCGTCGCATCGTGGTGGGCCACTCGCACACGGGGCGACGCTGAGCAAGCGGGGACGCGCCGGGAAAACCTCGTCACGCTGATCGTCGTCGCGGCGCTCGTTGCAGGCCTGTCGGTCATGCGCTTCGTCGAGGCCGAGTACCGAATCACGGCATCGCGCCCGCCCGATCCACTTGGCTTGATCGCAGGCCTGGTCGTCGCCGGCGCGGCGCTCGGCGCGATTCTCTGGCTGGCGCAGAAGCGCAATCCGGAGCGCGGGCTGGCCATCGCCGGTCTGCTCGTCATCGCGCTGTTCGTCGTCTTGAAGACCGAGCCGCTGGCGGTGGCGGCCGGCGGATGGTGGCGGTCGCTCACCGGCCAGGATATATCGCTGGCAAGCGGCGCCGATCTCAACTGGCTGGGCTTCTCGTACGTCGCCTTCCGCCTGCTGCATACGCTGCGCGATCGGCACATCGGCATCCTGCCCGCGCTGTCGCTGCGCGAGTACATGGTGTATGTGGTCTTCTTTGCCTCGTACACGGCCGGGCCCATCGATCGCGCCGAGCGTTTCGCAGTCGATTTCCGCGCGCTGCCGATCGTCAGAGGGCTGGATGCAACGCGCTTTCTCGACGGACTGACGCGCATCGCGGTCGGGCTGCTCAAGAAATTCGTTATCGCCGACAGCCTGGCGCAGGGCCTGTCGCTGAGCGCCGCGAGCGCCGCGCAGGCCGATTCGGCGCTGTGGCTGTGGGTGCTGCTGTATGGCTACGCGTTC
>DASSFZ010000010.1:0-15733 GCA_035693785.1 Anaerolineae bacterium
AATCTGAGCCACATTACCGTAGGTCGTGACGGTGCCCCATGGCACTTGCTTGACGACCTCGTAGATGCGCGGGAAGAGCGCCTCGAGTTCTGGCGTGATGTCACTTCGTTTGGTATTCATCCCACAGCGCCTGCTCAGTGCTGTTCAGCATCCTTCGGGCGGCCACGCGTATCGCTTCCTCCGGGGATCGCCCGCGTCGCAGCTCCTGGTGGTACAGCGCATCGCGTGCCATGACCCAGAGACTGTAGGCGTTGGCCAGATTGACTTCGGGCGGAACCTTCTTGAGGAAGTCGACGTACACTGGCGTCATCTCCAATTTGGCTGCCCGCACGGCACGGCGGATTTTCTCTTCGGAAGAGAGACCTGATTGGCCTGGCATAGAGTCTTGCACGGAATACCTTATGGTAAATCGGAAAAACGCCTTGGGTTGGAGGCCAATGGGTACGGCGGCATTATAGCGAGGGGAGGGGAAGGGGTCAAGTCTTGTTTATACGTTTCTTGACGAATCCCCCACATTCGGCTACAATCCCCGTCTGACCCTCAGGGTTGGACGGGTCATTTTTTGTGTTGGGGAAACGCGAGAGTTCCCTCAGTTCCTTCAGTTCCCTGAGTTCCTTTTTCAATGTTTGAAAGCCTGACCGAAAAACTCAACGCCGTCTTCAAGAAACTCGCGCGCAAAGGCGTGTTGACCGAGGCCGACGTCGACGAGGCGCTGCGCGAGGTACGACTGGCGCTGCTCGAAGCCGACGTCCACTTCAAGGTCGTCAAGGACTTCCTCTCCCGCGTGCGCGAGAAGGCCATCGGCGAGGAGGTGCACCGCGCGCTCTCACCTGCGCAGCAGGTCGTCAAAATCGTCCATCAGGAATTGCTGACGACGCTGGGGCAGGCCGCGCCGCTCGACCTGACCGGCCACGCGCCGCACGTCGTGATGCTCGTCGGCCTGCAAGGCTCGGGCAAGACGACGACCGCGGCAAAGCTCGCGCTACGGCTGAGGAACACCAGCCATCGACCGCTGCTCGTCGCTGCTGACACGTACCGGCCTGCCGCCGTGACGCAGCTCGAGACGCTAGGCCGGCAATTGAGCATCCCGGTGCACGGCCAGGGCATCCAGGTCGCGCCGGTCAATATCTGCGAGAACGCGCTGCGGCTCGCGCGCCAGGATAACTACGACGTCGTGATCCTGGATACCGCCGGCCGGCTGGCGATCGACGACCAGATGATGGTCGAGCTGGAGGCCATCAAGAAGCTGGCCGGGCCGCGCGAGGTCATGCTCGTCGCCGACGCGATGACCGGCCAGGACGCCGTCCGAACCGCCGAGGAGTTCCACAGGCGCGTCGGGCTGACCGGCCTGATATTGACGAAGGCCGATGGCGACGCGCGCGGCGGCGCGGCGATCAGCATCCGGGCCGTCACCGGCGTGCCAATCAAGTTCTTGGGCATTGGCGAGAAGGCCGATGCGCTCGAGCCGTTCCATCCCGACCGTATGGCGACGCGCATTCTCGGCATGGGCGATATGCTGACGCTGATCGAGAAGGCTGAAGAGGCGTTCGACAAGGCGGAGGCCGAGAAAGCGGCTGAGAAGTTCATCACAGCCCAGTTCGATTTCGAGGATTTCCTCGAACAGATGCAGCAGATGAAGAAGCTCGGGCCGTTCGCGCAGATCCTCGACATGCTGCCGGGGATGGGCCAGATCAAGGCGCAGATCGATCCGGCGCTCGCCGAAACGCAGTTGAAGAAGACGGAGGCGATCATTCACTCGATGACCGTCGCCGAGCGGCGCAACCCCGATGTGTTGAACGGATCGCGCAAGCGCCGCATCGCGCGCGGCAGTGGGACGACGGTGCAGGACGTCAACCAGCTCGTGCGCCAGTTCCGCGAGATGCAGAAGATGATGCGGCAGTTCAACAGCGGACGTGGAAAGGGCCTGTTGAAAATGTTGGGTGGGCGGTAGGCGCAAAGTGTGAAGCGTGAAACGTAAAACGTGAAGCGTGATGCATGAAACGTGATGCGTGTTCCGTGTTGCGATATGCGATAGGCGATAAGCGATACGCGATAAGCGACAAGCAAAGGAGCAAAGAGTGGTTCGAATCAGACTGCGCCGCGTGGGCGCGAAGAAAGCCCCCACTTACCGGATCGTCGTGGCCGACGCCGACGCGCCGCGCGACGGCCGCTTCATTGAAAGCATCGGCCTGTACAACCCGCGCACAAGCCCGGAGACGGTGGTCGTCGACGAGAGCCGCGCGCTGTACTGGCTGAAAGTCGGCGCGCAGCCGACGGACAGTGTGCTGCAGCTCTTCACCAAGCGCGGCACGATGAACCGCTTTGAGCGGCTGCGTCAGGGCGAAGCGGTCGACGCCCTGCTGGCCGAGGCCGAGCAAGCCAACGAGGCAGCGCGCGCCGTCAGCGCCCAGACCCGGCAGCTCGGCGGCGTGAAGGGCAAGAAGAAGGCCAAGGCGCAGGCCGCGGCCACTGCGTAGCGGTTCGGGTGGCTCTATGCGAGACTTGCTCGAATACGTCGTGCGTTCGCTGGTCGACGACCCGTCGCGGGTATCGGTAAAAGAGAGCCGCAGCGGCAACACGGTCATTTTCGAGCTGCACGTCGCGCCGGACGACGCGGGACGCGTGATCGGCAAGAATGGGCGCGTCGCGAACTCGATCCGTTCCCTGCTGCGCGTGGCGGCTGCCAAAGAAGGCAAGCGCGTCCAATTGGATATCCTCTGATCGATCGCTCACGGACGGACAAGATGACGGCAACGAGAGGCTCAGGTGGCCGGGCGCAACCTGAGCCTGAGTTTTTGGAAGTGGCGCGCGTGCTTCGCCCCTGGGGCGTGACAGGTGAGGTCAAGGTCAAGATCCTATCGTCGCATCCTGAGGACATCGCACCGGGCCGCCAGGTGTACGTGGGCGAGGACCGCCGCGCCTGCGAAATACAAGGTGCGCGCGCCCAGGGCGACTACCTCATCGTGAAGCTGGCCGGCTACTCGACCCCCGAGCAGGCTGAAGCGCTGCGGGGACTTCACCTGTACATCGATCGCGGCAGCGCCAGCCCGCTTCGACCCCGCGAGTACTACCGCCATCAGATTATCGGATTGGCCGTGGTCACGCTCGACGGCGCGGATCTGGGCAAAGTCGAAGAGATTCTCGAAACCGGTGCGCACGACGTCTACGTCGTGCACGGCCCGCGCGGCGAGGTGCTTCTGCCCGCGCGCGTCGAAGTGATCCGCGACATCGACCTGGCGTCAGGTGTCATGCGCGTGTCCTTGTTGCCCGGACTCCTGCCGGAGTGACCGGCAAGCGATGTGTATGCCGCAAAACGGGTTCTTGACACATCCTATCGATTCATTTATAGTCACCCACCGCAGGCAGGAACATATGGACGATTTGCGTTACTGGGTTGCCTTCAATCGAACACCCGGCGTGGGAACGGCCAAGATTCGCGCGCTCGTGGATCATTTTGGCAACTTGCAGGCGGCGTGGCATGCGGGCGAAGCCGAGTGGAAGGCTGCCGGCCTGGATCGGCGCGCGATCGACAGCCTGCGCGCTGTGCGCGCAAAGATGGATCTCGACGCGGAATTCGCGCGTGTATCGGCCTGCGGCGCGCGGCTGGTGACGTGGAGCGATCCTGATTATCCGCCGCTGCTGCAATCCATTCCTGACGCGCCTCCTCTGCTGTATGTGAAGGGCGAGCTGACGCCTGCCGATCGCCAGTGGGCCGTGTCCATCGTCGGCACGCGCCGGGCGACGGCGTATGGGCGGCAGGCGGCCGAACGATTGGCGAGCGATCTGGCGCGCAGCGGCGTCACGATCGTCAGTGGGTTGGCGCGTGGCATCGACGCGGCGGCGCACTGGGCGGCGCTGCGGGCCGGCGGCCGGACGATCGGCGTCATGGCTTGCGGCATCGATCTGGTGTATCCTGCCGAGCATGCGCGTCTGGCGGCGCAGATCGCCGAGCGCGGCGCACTGCTGACGGAGACACCTATCGGCTCGCCGCCCGAAGCCGGCAACTTTCCGGCCCGCAATCGCATTATCAGCGGCCTGTCGCTGGCCGCCGTCGTCGTCGAAGCGGGCGAGCAAAGCGGCGCGCTGATCACGGCGGACCGCGCGCTGGAGCAGGGGCGTGAAGTCTTCGCCGTTCCGGGTAGCATCTTCAGCCGGACGAGCGCAGGTGCGAATCGCCTGATCCAGGAAGGCGCGACGCTGGTGCGCTCGGCGGAAGACGTTCTCGAAGCGCTCAATTTGCGCATGGTCGCTCAGCAGGCGGAAGCTCAGGCCGTGCTGACGAGCGATCCGGTCGAAACCGCGATGCTCAAAGCGATCTCGCACGAGCCGACGCACATCGACGACATCGTGCGCAGCATGAACCTGTCTGTGTCGCAGGTGAGCAGCGTATTGGCGCTGATGGAGCTGAAGGGACTGGTGCGCCAGGTGGGCGGCATGAACTACGTGCGGGCGCGTGAGGGGCAGGCCGAATACGTGGTGGACTGAGGAGACGGGAGTTCCTTTAGTTCCCCAGTTCCTTATCATAAGGCATCCAGGGAACTCAGGGAACTCAGGGAACTCAGGGAACTCTGGGATTTGGAAGTGCACGACAATTTCTACGCGCTCATCATGGCTGGCGGAACCGGCACGCGCCTGTGGCCGCTCTCCCGCGAGAGCCGGCCGAAGCAGGCGCTGCCCCTGCTCGGCGACCGCACGATGTTTCAGATTGCCCTGGATCGCCTGGCGCCGCTGTTCACGCCGGATCGCATGCTCGTGGTGGCAGGGAGCAACCACGTCGACTTGCTGAAAGCGCAGGGTTCCGGCATTCCGGGCGAGAATTTCATCGTCGAGCCGATGGGCCGCGGCACGGCCCCCGCGATTGCGCTGGGCGCAATCCACCTGAGGCGCAAGCATCCTGACGCCATGATGGCCGTGTTGACCGCCGATCATTTCATTGCCGACGAGGCCGGGTTCCGCCGGGCGCTGCTCGCCGCCGCCAAGGTCGCGGAACGCGGCCATCTCGTCACCCTCGGCGTGACGCCGGATTACCCGGCCACCGGCTACGGCTACATCGAGCGCGGCGACGTCGTGGAAAGCGTGGAGAACTTCCTGGCCTACCAGGTCATGTCGTTTCGCGAGAAGCCTAGCGCGGCGGCGGCCGAGCGCTTCCTCGCCGACGGGCGGCATTCGTGGAACAGCGGCATGTTCATCTGGCGCGTCGATCGCTTCCTGGCCGAGCTGGCGCGCACGATGCCGGAGTTCTCTGCGCAGCTCGACGAGATCGATCGCGTGCTAGGCACGCCGGACGAAGCCTCAACGCTCGCCAACGTGTGGCCGCGTGTCGCGAGCCAGACTGTGGATTACGGCGTGATGGAGAAAGCGCGCGACGTCGTCGTCATCCCGATCGATATCGGATGGAGCGATATCGGATCGTGGTCGTCGCTGCTGGACGTCTTGCCAGGTGATGCGGATGGCAACGTGTGCGTCCACGCCGAGCACCTGAACGCAGGCAGTCGCCACGTGTTGGTTCACGGTCGCGGCCGCATCGTCGCGACCATCGGGCTGGAAGACGTCATTATCGTGGACACCGAGGACGTCGTCCTGGTGTGTCGCAAGGATCAGGCCGAAGCTGTCAAGCGAATGGTCGATCGGCTCAAGGACGAGGGGCGCACGGATATCCTGTGACGGCTCGAGGCGCATACGAGTCGAATCCATGTGGTGAAAGTAGCTAAATGGAAGCTTATTGCGTAAAATGCAAAACGAAGCGTGAAATCGTGAATCCGCAGCCCGTATTCACGGCTGGCGGGACGCCTGCGACGAAGGGCGCCTGCCCGGAGTGTGGCACGGCGCTGTTTCGCATGGGATGGACGCCGGCGCACGAAGGCATTCCCCGGCCGGAAGCAACGGCTCGCTCGCCCCGCAACGGCAAGCGCAACCGCGCGCCTGCCGAGCGGCGTGGCGCGCTGGTCATCGTCGAGTCGCCGGCCAAAGCGAAGACGGTCGGTCGTTTTCTCGGACGAAAGTACACTGTGAAGGCCTCCGTCGGGCACGTGCGCGACCTGCTCAGATCCCAGTTGTCGGTCGACGTCGACAACGGCTTCGCGCCCAAGTACCGCGTGCCGAACGAGAAGAAAGCCGTCGTCAAGGAGCTGGCGGAGTTGGGCCAGCGCGCCGAGGAAGTTTACCTGGCGACCGATCCCGATCGGGAAGGCGAGGCCATCGCGTGGCACCTGGTTGAGTCCGCCGACTTCGAGCGGGAGCGGGTCAAGCGCGTCGTGTTCCACGAGATTACCGAGCATGCCATCGGAGAGGCGTTCGCCCATCCACGCAGCATCAATATGGAGCTGGTGAACGCGCAACAGGCCCGCCGCATCTTGGATCGGCTCGTCGGCTATAAGCTCAGCCCATTGCTCTGGGAAAAGGTGCGCAGCCGCCTGAGCGCGGGCCGGGTGCAGAGCGTCGCTTTGCGCCTGATCGTCGAGCGCGAGCGCGAGATCCAGGCCTTCGTTCCGGTCGAATACTGGTCGATTCACGCCGAGCTGGCAAAGCATCTCGAACCGCAGGCGCACGCACCCAAGAAGCGCCCGTCGTTCCTGGCAAAACTGGTCAAGATCAAAGGACAGGACGTCGATCTCAAGAACGAGGCCGATACCCAGGGGATCGTCGCCGAGCTGGAGAAGGCCGACTACGTTGTCGCCGGCGTGAAGAAGGGCGAGCGCCGCCGCCGGCCCAGCCCGCCGTTCACGACCAGCACGCTGCAGCAGGAAGCCAGCCGCAAACTCGGCTACCCCGCCAGGCGCACGATGGCCCTGGCGCAGCAGTTGTACGAAGGCATCGCGCTGGGCGACGAAGGGTCGGTGGGTCTGATCACCTACATGCGCACCGATTCGACGAGTGTCGCAGCCGAGGCGCAGCAGGAGGCGCGCGCGTTTGTCAGTGAACGCTACGGTGCGGAGTATTTGCCAGACGAGCCTCCCCAATATAAGACGCGCCGCAAGAACGCGCAGGAGGCCCACGAGGCTATTCGATCGACCTCCGTGCGGCGCACGCCGGAAGCCGTCAAGCCGTTTCTCGACGCGGCGCAGCTCAAGTTGTACAGCCTGATTTGGAAGCGCTTCCTCGCTTCGCAAATGAACGCAGCCGTCTACGATACAGTGTCGGTGGACGTCGCGGCGGGTGACGTTGGAGAACTGTCGGACGTGATTCGAGACTTGGGTGACGCCAGTGTGAACGGCGTGGCGGGTCGATTCCCCTACCTGTTCCGCAGCACCGGCTCCACGCTCAAGTTCGCCGGTTACCTGGTCGTATACGAGGAAGCGCGCGACGAGGACGTCGCGCCGGAGGAGGACGAGGGAGCGCGCATCCCGGAGCTGTCCGCCGACGAGTTGCTCGATCTGCTCGCGCTGCTCCCGGATCAGCACTTCACCGAGCCTCCGCCGCGCTACACCGAGGCGTCGCTGGTGAAGGCGCTGGAGGAGAACGGGATCGGGCGGCCCAGCACCTACGCGCCCATCCTCAGCACGATCCAGGCGCGCGGGTACGTCGAGAAGCGCGAGAAACGCCTGTGGCCCACCGACGTCGGCTTCATCGTCAACGACATGCTCGTCGAGTACTTCTCCGACGTCATCGACGTAGGGTTCACGGCCCGCATGGAAGAAGAGCTTGACGAGATCGCCGACGGCGAGAAGGACTGGGCCGAAGTCCTACGCGAGTTTTACGAGCCGTTCGAGAAGGATGTCGAGCACGCGCTGCATGCGATCGAGAAGGTTGAGGTCAACGAAGAGATCGGCGAAGCGTGCCCGACGTGCGGCAAGCCGCTGATCGTTCGCTGGGGCCGTTTCGGCAAGTTCATCGGCTGCAGCGACTTCCCGACCTGCCGGTACACGCGCCCGTTCCTTAACAAGATCGGTGTGAAATGCCCGCTCGACGGCGGCGATCTGGTCGAGAAAAAGACCAGGCGCGGCCGTATCTTCTACGGATGTGCCAACTACAAGAACGACGATCCCGACTCGTGCCAGTTCACGAGTTGGAACCGGCCTCTGCCGCAGCCGTGCCCGAACTGCGGCGGCCTCTTGACGGTCAAGGGCAAAGACCAGGCCAGGTGCCTGCGTTGCGAGAACGAGTATTCGCTGAACGAGCTGCCAGAGATGGAACCGGTCGCGGATTAAGACCTTGCGAAGGTTATGAAACCTTCGCAAGGGTACGTCTTCTGTGGAGCAAAAGGAAATGACAGATCGAGTGGCGCAGGTCCGAGGCCGGCTTAGAGAATTGGAAATCGATGCCTTGTTGGTGACGCAGGCGGAGAACCGGCGGTACCTGTCCGGTTTCACGGGCAGCGCCGGCGTGTTGTTGATTACCCTCGATCGTTCCATCCTCGCCACCGATTCGCGCTACTGGGAACAGGCCGCGAAGCAAGCCCCGACGTTCGAGCTGGTCCAGATCAAGACGCGGCTGGAGGATCATCTCGCGGATATCCTGGGCAAGGCCGGATATCCTAAGCGCGTCGGATTCGAGAGCGCCGCCGTGAGTGTGGATCAGTTTTCGACTTGGTCGAACATGAACGGCGGTGTGGTATGGGTCGCGACCAAGAACGCCGTCGAGCCGATTCGCGCCGTCAAGGATGAGTCGGAACTGGCGGCCATTCGCAAGGCGGCGGCCGTGACCGACGCAGGCTTCGATTTCCTGTGCGGCGTCCTCAAGCCCGGCATGACCGAGCGTGAGGCAGCGTGGGAGCTTGAAGCGTTCCTGCGCACGCACGGCGCGGAAGCATTGGCCTTCGACGTGATCGTTGCGTCCGGCCCTGACAGCGCCATGGCTCACCATCACCCGGGCGATCGCGCCATACAGGCCGGCGAGCCGATCTTGATCGACTTCGGCGCGAAGGTCGATGGCTATTGCGCGGACCTGACACGCACCGTCAGCCTGGGCCGCGCCGATGAGAAATACGACGAGGTCTACGAGATTGTTCGACGCGCTCAGCAGGTCGCGCTCGACGGGATGCGCGCCGGCATGCCCGGCGTGCAGGCCGATGCGCTTGCGCGCGAAGCCATCGTCGCAGCAGGGTACGGCGATTTCTTCGGACACGGCCTGGGACACGGCGTGGGCCTGGCCGTGCACGAGGCCCCACGCGCGGGCCGCGTCGATGCCGAAGCGCCGCTGCCGGTCGGCGCTACGCTAACCGTCGAGCCTGGTGTATACTTAGCGGGGTGGGGCGGCGTGCGCATTGAGGACCTCGTCGTCGTGCGCGAGAATGGGGTCGAGGCGCTGAGCCGCGCTCACAAACGATCGATTATTTGAGGCTGGCACGTGCACATACGTGCCTATCCGAAAACTGGCGGGCCAGGCTCCCGCGCTCAGCCATCCGACGGCATGGGAGCCGCTTCTGCTGGTGTTTTGGATAGGCCCTAAGGGGGCAAAATGGCTAGCTTGGGCACTCAACTCAGAGCATCCTGGCCGATGGTAAAAGCGGTGCGACGGGAGCTTCTAATCGTCGGTGTCGTCTTTCTGATCGGTGTGATCGTCGGCTGGTTTGTGCTGGGCTGGTGGCTTGCGCCGGTCGAGTGGACGGACGCCGCGCCGGTCGATCTGCAGCCGACCTATCGTGACGCTCACGTCGCGAGCGTCGCGGCGGCCTACAATACAGGTGCCTTCACCTCGAATGAAGTGGAGAGCCTCGGTAAGGGCGAGCGCTGGTCGTACGCCGGCTTCATAGCCGAGTTAAACCGCCTGGCCGCAGACGCCAGCCCTCAAATGAAAACCGCCTACGAGAAACTGGCTCTGGACCTCGCACCGCTCGCGGCGCAGGAACAGGCCGCACAGCCGCCCCCAGCAGCACAGCCGTCGCCGCTGGTATGGCTCTTGCTGATTCTAGCCCTGGCTGCTGTCGCGTTCTTCACCATCATGCTGGTACGCCGGGGCGGCCGGGCCGCGCCGGCCGGAGCTGTTGGCGCGGCACGCGCACCGGGCGGCGTGCCGATGGCGCCGGGCGCAGTGGCCGTATGGCCGGACGAAGCGCAACTGCCACTGCGGCAATTCGACCTGACCTACGTTATCGGCGACGACCGTTTCGACCTGTCTAACGCGATAGAGACGTCGAGCGGAATGTTTCTGGGTGAGTGCGGCATGGGAATCAGCGAGACGATCGGCACACCCGATCCAAGCAAAGTGACCGCCTTCGAGGTCTGGCTCTTCGACAAAAACGACATTCGCACGGTCACAAGCGTGCTGATGAGCGAGCACGCCTACAACGACCCGGCCTTGAAAGCCAAGCTGGCGGCGAAGGGCGACCTGGTGAAGGCGGATCCGGGCACGCTGGTCACGCTCGAAACCGCGACGCTGCGCGTGCGGGCGAAAGTGGCCGAGGTCGAGTACGGCGCCGGCGCGCTACCCGAAAAGAGCTTCTTCAACCGCTTGCACGTCGTGATGGCGGCCTGGCCCATCGGCGACAGTGGTATTACCCAGCCTGCGGATGCAGTGCCGGTGTGAGTTGCCGCGCTTGCGCGAAGAGAACGGGAAAGTCAGACACCCGGCTTCGCCACGTCGAAGCCGGGTGTCGTGTTTTGTGTTTGCCGGCCGCGGCGTCTGACCCTACACACGCACCGCCGGGTCGAACAGCTTCTGGTGCTCATCCAGGGCGAAGGAGTCCGTCATGCCGGCAATATAGTCGCACACGGCGCGGTGCAGCCCGACGCGCTCGATACGCGCCTGCGTCGATTCGGGCATCTGGCGTGGCTCTCCGACGTATGCCTCGAACAACTGCTGCAATAGCCGCTCGGCTTTGGCTTGCATGCGTAGCACGCGAAAATGCTGGTACATGCGCTGAAAGAGGAAGTCCTTATGTTCGCGGTTACGCACGCGCATCTCGTCACTGAAGCGGACGACGTTGTGATCCAGCCGGCGCAGGTCATCGACGGATTTCACACCATCGGCCTGCAACTGCTTCGAGGTGGCTCTCACGACGTCGGTCACTTCCATGCCGATCAGCCGCCGGATGAGCCGGTGCCGCCATAGATCGTCGAAGCCCTTTCCGTCCCATCCCACGCTGTCTTTCACCATCTCCCACAGCGCCAACCCCTCCAGGTCGCGCGCGGCGAACAGACCGGCGCGCAGCCCGTCGTCGGCGTCGTGCGCGTTATACGCAATCTCGTCGGCGGCGTTCGCGATCTGCGCCTCCAGCAGCCCGCGCTGATCCGGCTCGTAACTTTCGGCGGACGATAGGTCGTATTCGGTCTCGTGCTTGACGATGCCCTCGCGCACCTCGTACGTGAGATTGAGGCCAGGCCAGTCGGGGTAGCGCCGTTCAAGCGCTTCGACGATGCGCAGCGCCTGCTTGTTGTGATCGAAGCCCCCGCGCTCTTTCATCAGTTGATTGAGCGTCCACTCGCCCGAATGGCCGAAGGGTGGGTGACCGATGTCGTGCACCAGGCAGATGGCCTCAGTGAGATCCTCGTTCGCGCCGAGCGCGCGCGCCAGCGTTCGCCCGATCTGCGCTACTTCGAGGGTATGGGTCAGGCGCGTGCGGTAGTAATCGCCCTCGGTGACGACGAACACTTGCGTCTTGCGTTCCAGACGTCGAAAGGCGGTCGTGTGGACGATGCGATCTCGATCGCGCTGATAAGCGGTGCGGTAAGGATGTTCCTCTTCAGGATGGATCCGCCCGCGCGTGTTGCGGCTGCGCATGCCGTACGGCGCGAGTGTTTCCTGCTCGATTTGTTCGAGACGTTGACGTGAAATGATCATGGCCCGATCTCCCCCGCCGCCGGGAGCGGCGGCTTGAGCGCAAATGTGACATTGGTGAAGTATAGTGCGAGTGGGTTAGCAAATCAAACACGCCTGCTTGCCTACCGGCTCGAATGTGTGTTACTATTCCGTGCATGGACGGTACCCATCCGAAACGGGCGCAACTCGCAGATCGGGCGGGCGACGACGGCGAGTGCTGGCTGTGTGGCGCTCCTACCGAAGAACGGCACTGCAAGATCGTGTGCCGCAACTGCGGCTTTACGCGGGACTGCAGCGACCCGTGAGCGACGACCGATGGATCGCGTGGCTGGTCGCCATCGTGATGGCCCTGCTGGTCATGGCGCTGTTTCTGCGACGATCGGCGCCGCTCGGTCGCTCCAGGGGTCGATACCGGTTGCTCGAGTGGGCTACGCTGATCGCGACGGCTCTGGCGGCCGGCGCGATGATGGGGTTGGTTACTTACCTCGTGGTGTCGGGTCTAGGGAGATAAGCCGGGGCGCATGTACGATGTTCTCGTCATGCGCTCGCTCAGCACTTCGTCGTCGATGCGGCCCTGCGACCACGCTTGCACGTCGAGCCAGGATGCCTCGACGACGAGCCGCCGGTTGGCGATGCGCGACGGATCGGGCGTGTCGACGCGAATGGGATCATAGGGGCCGCAGTCGAGTTTCGGCAGCTCGGCCGAGACCGCGAAGGCAACCCAGGCATCAGCCGGATCGTCACCGCTCATGGTGAAATCGATCGCCCCATCGTCGCGAATCGCGACGATCCCGGCGACGTTTAGTTCAGCCAGTGCACGAGCAGCCTCAGCCTGGCAGGCGTTCACCGTATGCAGCGGCGCGGGAGTGACGATTGGGGTTGTCCCAGGTGCCGGTGACAGCGCCAGCGCGGCGATCGCTCCCAGCAGGATCAGGTTCGCCAATCCAAGCCCGATCAACACGCCGCGCTGGCGGCCAGAAAGTGCTCGCCACATAGCCACATCTTAGCACGCGCGGCGAGGCTGGCCAAGCGGCAAACCAGGCGGGCATCCAGCGCGTATCTTTGTGCGATCCGACAATTGACCATCTGATTCTGTTTTCGCGCTTATAGGCGCCAACCAGGGAGGGGGAGCCGTGCAAGCGCCAGGCGATGCCGCAAGCCGCCGCGAGATCGAATCCGCTATACTCGAAACCGTCTTGTACTCCGATCTGTTTGACTATCCCTTGACGTATGCCGAGATAGCACACTACCTGATCGGCGTTCCGGCAGATGCGGACATGGTGCGGACATTACTCGCCGCGCCGAGTTACCTCGACGGGCACCTCCGGAAGTGCGATAGCTATGTCTTCGCGCATCCACGTGAAGCGATCGTCGATCGCCGGCGCGCGCGCCGCGGGTCTTCGGCGCGCCTGTGGATGCGCGCTCGGCGCTTCGTGCGCGTGATGGCGATCTTGCCGTTCGTGCGCATGGTGGGCATTACCGGCGCGCTGGCGATGGACAACTCGGCTCCCGGCGACGACATCGACGTCATGATCGTGGCCGCAAGCCGCCGCGCGTGGACAGCGCGCCTGTTTGTCGTCGCACTGGTCTATGCGGGGAAGCTCTTCGGTCACACGTTGTGCCCTAACTACGTCATCACCGAGGATGCGCTCGAATTGGAGACGCGCGATCTCTTCGCCGCGCACGAATTCGCGCAGATGGTGCCGGTGTACGGTTTCGCCGTTTACGATCGAATGCGCCAGGCCAATCGATGGGTCTATGATTACCTGCCGAACGCCTACGCGCCGCTGCGTAGGGAGCGCGAGGTCAGGCCTGGAATCCTGGGGCGCGCCATCAAGCGAGCCGGCGAGCGACTCCTCACCGGGCGACTCGGCGAAGCGCTCGAAGAATGGGAGATGCGGCGCAAGCAGCGCAAATTCGCATCGAGGATGACGGACCGGTCTCGCGCCATCCTCGATCGCGATCACGTCAAGGGTCACTTTGAGGATTACGGCGTGTCCGTGATGGAATTGTACGCCGAGCGCCTGGCCCAATTCCCCATACCGGATGCCGAAGACGCCTGAACGTCCGGGAGAGAGCCATGGCGCAGATTCTATTCGGCCAATCCTATTATTTGCGTTTCGATCCCAAGCTCTACATGGCGATGCAGCCGTATCCGCCGCTCGGCACGCTGTATGCTGCGTCGTACATGCGCGCGCGCGGTTGGGACGTGGCGCTCTTCGACGCGATGCTCGCCGCGTCCGAGCAGGAGTGGGCGGCCGCGCTCGATCGCCACAAGCCACAGGTGGCGGTGCTCTTCGAGGACAATTTCAACTACCTGAGCAAAATGTGCCTGCTGCGCATGCGCGAAGCTGCCTTCACGATGATCGAGATGGCCAAGGCGCGCGGCTGCATCGTGATTCTGTGCGGCGCGGATGCAACCGATAACTCACTCAAGTACTTCGCGCGCGGCGCAGACTTCGCGCTGATTGGCGAGGGCGAGGAGACGCTGGGAGAGTTGATGGATGCGTTGCGGACGCATCCTGAGCGGAGCGCGGCGCAGTCGAAGGATGCGTTCGCTTCTATACTCGGCTTGGCCTGGCCCGACGGGAAGGGCGGCGAGCATCGCAACCCGCGCCGGCCAGACATCACCCGGCTCGACGATCTGCCGTTCCCGGCCTGGGACCTCGTCGACATCGCGCGCTACCAGAAGGTCTGGCGCCAACGACACGGCTACACCTCGATGAACATGGTCACGACGCGCGGCTGCCCTTACCATTGCAACTGGTGCGCCAAACCCATATGGGGCCAGCGCTACAACTCGCGCTCGCCCGAGAACGTCGTCGCCGAGATGAAGTGGCTGAAGGAAAACTATCGCCCCGACCACATCGGGTTCGCCGACGACATATTCGGACTGAAACCCGGCTGGATTGAGCGGTTCGGCCGGCTCGCCGAAGAGCAGGATGCCGTGATCCCCTTCAAGTGCCTGTTGCGCGCGGATCTCGTCAAACCATCGGTTGTGGAGGGGCTTAAGTCAGCGGGGTGCCGGAGCGTGTGGATGGGCGCCGAGTCCGGCTCGCAGAAGATACTCGATGGGATGGAGAAAGGTACGACCGTCTCCCAAATTGCCGAGGCGCGCCGCCTGCTGGGGAACGCCGGCATCCAAGTCGCATTCTTCTTGCAGTTTGGCTACCCAGGCGAGACACGCGCCGACGTGGAGGCAACGTTGAAGCTGGTGCGCGAGACAATGCCGGACGACATCGGCATCTCGGTATCGTATCCGCTGCCGGGCACTAAGTTTTTCGAGCGTGTCAAATCACAACTGGGCGAGAAGCAAAACTGGTTCGACAGCGACGATCTGGCCATGCTCTACCAGGGGCCGTTCCCGCAAGCGTTCTATCGCGTGCTGCATCGCGCCGTTCATGCCGAGTTCCGCATGCGACGGGCGTGGCGCGTTATCCGGTGCGTGGCGCCGCACCCTCGTCGATGGCGGCTTCGCCACGCGCGGCTGCTGGCTTCGATCCCCTACCACTGGCTGGGCTGGCAGACCAATCGCTTGCGTCTCAATCGATTCAAGCCGAATGCCGGCGTTGTGCAGCAGACGATGATCCCGGAAAGTCATTGATGCGCCGCACAGTAGAATCTAGCTTTCCGACTCTAACAGCTCGATGAAAATCTGCGTATTGATAATCGGGACGCCCGCCGTGTTTCCCAGGGCAAGCAGATCCTTGTCTTCGCTGACCAAGTAGTCGGTACGGCCCGCCAGAGCAGTTGCGATAAAAATGTCGTCCTTTGGATCCCGGACGACAGATGGAGGAGTACCGATGTCGACGGCTTCGGCTTTGGACAGTAAGTCAATCACCTTACGCAGACTGATCCTGGCCAGACCGTGGTATTTGGCCGTAAGCTCTGGTCGATGAATCACTTCCAGAAGCTCCTGGGCGGTCGGTTTGGAGATGATGATCTTATACCGGTCTGAATACTCGAATAGCAGTCGACCGCTACGGCTTTTGGGATTGATCAACGCACGCACAAAGACCACCGTGTCAAGAACGAT
>DASSFZ010000011.1:0-8846 GCA_035693785.1 Anaerolineae bacterium
CCATGGTGAACCGGCATCCTTTGATCGTCCTCTTCGACGGCGCTTGAAGGTTTTGAACGCGCAGCGCGCAGTGGATTCGCGCGCGCGACACCGCCGGCCGGGTGCTGGCACTCCCCAATCAAACGCCTCACTTGATCGAGCAGTTTGGCTTGACGCGCGAAGAAGTGGATCGAGAGGTATGGGCGATCGACGCCGATGGCCGCAGGTTCGCCGGCGCGGCGGCGATCAACCGTATCTTGCAGGAACTGGGCGGCATCTGGCCCTGGCTTGCCCGGCTGTACCGCTTCGCGCCGATCCGGTGGATCGAAGATCGGGCGTATCGCTGGGTCGCCGCCCATCGCGACCGGCTTTCGCGCGTTTGGAGCGCCGAACCTGAATGGGATGAATAGATCAGACCGCTTCGAGCAGTTTTGTCAGGGACATCTGTAGGAGGCATCTCCAGATGCCGAAAGCAGATGGCCGCGCTCGAAGCGCGGCCATCTCCACTCTATCCGTGCAATCCGCGCCCGAAATCCGTGTGAACCACAACCATTCGGCGAGCCTCTTACGGAAGGTCGAAGTTCTCGATGTTCCACATCTCGCTGTTCTCGGTCGGGTCCATGATGAAGCCCACGACCTCCGGCCGATAGGCAGCCGTCTTCAGGCGCAGGAACAGCGGGACGACCGGCAACTGCTCAGAGAAGAGGCGCTGCGCTTCCTTCTGCGCTTCGACGTAGGCGTCCGTGCCGTACAGCTGACCGAGCGCTGTCTTGCAGGCCGCATCGTACTCCTCGTCGGTGAATCCGGGGTTGTTCTGGCCGCCCCAGTTGTTCTCCTCGGACGGGATCTGATCGGTGATGTATGTATCACACCCCGGCACGACACCTGTCAGCCAGGCAAACGAGCCGACGTCGTAGGCGCGCCCGAACAGCGGGCCATCCGGGCCATCCGCGAAGTACTCAGCGGCCGACAGGTTCTCCAGCGTCACTTCGATGCCGCACTCGCGCAGGTTCTCCTGGTAGATCGGCATGTAGGACCTGCGCAGCTCGGCCGTCGTGCTCTGCCACTTGAACGACAGGGCAGTGCCGTCGGGGATGCCTTCCACACCCTGCGCCACGCGCGGCGTGGCCGGATCGCCGTCGTCGTCCACCCAGCCGATCTCGTCCAGCAGCGCCATGCCCGCCGCCGGATCATCCGGCCACTGCGTGACGTCCTCGGCGTACATGGGGTGCTCGGGCGGGATGAAGTCGTGGATCACGACCGAGCGGCCGAACAGCACGGCATCGACGACTTCCTGGCGGCCCAGGCACTGTGCGAATGCCTGGCGGAAGCGAACGTCCTCGAAGAAGTCGGGGCGCTCGTACGAGTCGACGACGTTGATGCCGAAGTCGACGTGTTCCCATTGCGTGCCGGTCACGAACGTCGGGATCAACTGGCCGCTCGCCTCAAGCTCGATCAGCAGTTTGGACTGGCTTTCCAGACCGCTCGTCTGGTCGATGATGTCGCACTCGCCGGCCAGCGCGGCGGCGATCACCGGGTTCGGATCCTCGCCGGTGAAGCGGACGACAATCGTGTCGACCTTGGGCAGGCCTTCCGAGGCGCGGAAGTAGTTGGAATTCTTCTCGAGGGTGATGTGATCGCCGGGGACCCACTCCGTGATGACGAACGGCCCCCAGCCCAGCGGTGTGCGGGACGACTCTTCGGCGGTGACCAGGTCCGCAGCACTATAGCCCAACTGCTCCTGCCACAGGTGGCGCGGTAGCGGCACGAAGAAATTGGTGAAGTAGGTGGCGTCGATGTAGCCGGGGATGCCGGTCCACACCGCCGTCACGTCGTCCGTCGCCTCGTAGGAGGTGGTGCGGTCGGTCGTGAACTTGCTCTCCGGCGTGTCGGGATCGGCCAGCAGCTCGAAGCCGTATACCGAGTCGTCGGCGGTCAGCGGCTCGCCGTCCGACCAGGTGAGGCCAGGCAGCATCTTGAAGGTGACGACGAACTGGTCCATCTCGACGTCGCCGCCCTCGTAAGTCACAGCGCAGTCGCTGGTCAGGCAGCCCGCCGGGCGGATCGTCTCGCCGGCCGCCAATTCAACTGGATCGCCGGCGTCGTTGAGCACCCTGTCGCCTTCGCCGACCGTGACGGCGTTAAGCACGGCGTCGCCGTCGTCGACGCTGGGCAGCTTCTCCAGGATGACCGGCTGGAAGTCGTAGGTGCGGCTATCCATACCAGCAGGTTGCCAGTCACCACCGTCCCAGATGGCCTCCTGGATGTGAGCGGCGGCCAGCATGTCGGTGCCATAGGTGTACAACGAATCCGGCTCCTGACCCTGGCAGATGACCAGCGTCTTCGGCTCAGCCGGTGGCACCGGCGGCGGCGTGGCTGTGACAACCTGTACCTCCGGCGGAGCCGTCACGACGACGGTCTCCGGCGTCGCCGCTGGAGTGGCGCAGGCCGCCAGCAGCAGGGATACCAGCACGAGCAGGCTGGCTGTCGTCGTCACCCGTTTGTGGTGCATGTCTTCTCTCTCCTTTGTAGATTGGCTTAGAGAGTGTTTTGAGAATCAGCATTTTCAGACACTCTCTTACAACGAAGGGCGGAAACGAAAACGGCCTGAGTGTCTCTCGATAGCATCACCTCCTTTCGCGCTTCCGTACCCGTGGTCAAATGAAGGATTAGAAGGGGTGCGCCCTGGTAGCACAGGATTAGGAGGGGAGCCGCTGGTCCCCTCCCTGGTGGAGAAGAAGACTTTGCATCACCAAAGCCTCTTCAGTGGGGAGGGTAACATGACAGGGCGTATCCGTCACCGGTCATCGGGACGGTGCGCTGCCGATAAAAAGATAGTGGATGCGACGTGAGGAGAGGGGGTGGTGCGACGCGAGAAGAGAACGACAGCGGGCGCCAGCAGGCTGTCGGAGAACCCAGCAGAGGCGGCTCCTTGCGAAACACCCCGTAGCCGAAGCCCTGACCCTGAGTTTTGCGAAGGGGAAGGGGCAGCGGAGTGGGCACACCGCCGATTCAGCGCGTTTCAAGGCAAATTGCCGGGCATGGGAGCCGGCCCGCTCTCTCTCCGGCGAGCTGCTAGCCCAGCAGGCCGACCGCTCTGGCGCGCGCGATCGCCTGAGTGCGGCTATGCACCTGCAACTTTTCGTAGATGTTGCGGACGTACCACTTGACGGTACTCAGGGTGTAGGCTTTCTCTCTCGCGATCTCTTTGTTGGAGAGGCCGTCGGCGATAAGGCTCAGCACCTGCAGCTCGCGATCGTTGAGCGGCTCGATGAGGGTATAGGAGCCAGGCACGGGCAGCGTGTCCCCGAGCGTGTGCGCATGTGTGGCAGGCCGGCGGTGTGAGGCAAATGCGGCCAGCAATCTGCTCGCGTAACCCGACGCCGCACCACACTCGGTCGCCTTGCTCAAGAGCGCATCCATCGGCGCCCCTTCATCCAAGAAGAGGCGCGTGTAGCCTTCCGGCTCGGCGAGCGAGAGCGCCGCGTGCAGCGCCGCCAGCGCTTGAGGCGTGTCGCCTTGCGTTTCGAGCGCGAGCGCCTTCAGCAAATGAATTTCGATAACGCTGCCGGCGCGGCCGGCGGATTCCGCCGGCTCCAGCCAGCGTTCGAGCCGCTGGAGCGCCGCATCGGGCGCGTCCTGGGCCAGGTGCACGCGCGCCAGTGCCAGGTCCACAAACTCGCGCGAGTAATCGGGCGTTTCGCTGCCCGGCTGTTGCAGCGCCGTCTGCGCAGTGCCTGCCGCCGTGTCGATGTCACCCAGGCTCAACCAGATACGCGCCAGGCGCGGGGCCATCAGTGTGAAGGACGGGTTGTACCTTTGCGCCAGCTCATTGGCACGCTGGATCGCAGCAATGGCATCGTCGCGATCGCCCTGCGCCTGCTTCAGGCTAGCCCGCGTCAGGGTGGCGTTCAACAGGACGTCGGCGATGCCGCCTTGCTCGGCGAGCTCGAGGCAGGTTGTCAGGTGGCGCTCTGCGGCGTCCAGCTTGTTCCACTCGTAGTCGAGATCAGCCAGCTTGAGGTAAACCGCGCTCGCGGCTGGGATACGCTGCCAGCTACGCTCCGAGAGAAAGCCCAGCGCCCGGTCGCAGGTTTCGACGGCCTGGCGCAGCCGACCTTGCATGTGGTACGCGTCGGCGAGGTTGCTGAAGGCGGTCAGTGTCAGATAGATGTGCCCCGTGGTCTGCCCCAGGTGAAGCGCCTGCGCGAAGGCCCGACCCGATTCCGCCACGTCACCTTGCAGACTGAGCGCGATGCCCATGATGTTGACCGCTCGGCCTCGCGTCGCGGCGTCGTGGGCCGGCACGCGTTCGAGCGCCTGTCGGGCCAGGTCGAGTGACTCGGTGATACGGCCTTGCACACAGGCGATGACGGCGCGCAGCGCGGTGAGGCGCCCGCTCATGTGCTCCCGGTGATCGGCAGGCGCTTCATCCTGAAGGATACGCTCGGCATTCTGTAGGAGTTGCTCGGCCCGGTCTGGATGACCGTCATACAGGAGCGTCTGCGCCTGATACATGGCGAGTAGGGGCCGAGCGCGCACAAACTCGTCGGGCAAGGCGTTCAGCCAGCGCGCGGAGGTCGCCAGCTCGCCGCGCGCGCACTTGACCTGCACGATGCACTCGATGAGGCGCGCGGCGGTCTCGAAATCTTGTCCGGCCAGCGCGTGACCGATCGCGGTTTCGACGGACCCGTTTCGCTCGTGCCACTCGGCGGCGCGACGATGCAGCTCCCCGACCACGCTCGGTTGTGTCTGGTGCAGGCGAGCGCGCAGGGCGTCGGCGAACAGGTGGTGATAGCGATACCAGTGCTGCCCTTCGTCCAGCCGCACGAGGAACAGATTGGCGCGTTCCAACTGATCCAGGATGGCCGGGCCGTCGTCCCGACCCGTGACGGCGTCGCACAGCGATCCGCACAATCGATCGAGGACGGCAGTGCGCAGCAGGAACGACTGCACGTCAGGCGGCTGACGGCTCACCACTTCCTCGACCAGGTAGTCCATGATGTGGCGATGACTGCCGGTGAAGGTGGCGATAAACCCCGCGGTGTCGCTCAGGCCTTGCATGGAGAGCACGGCCAGTTGCAGGGCGGCGATCCATCCCTCGGTGTGCGCGTCGAGCGCGGCGATGTCCTGGGCTGAAAGCTCCAGACCCATCACCCGCGTGAGAAACGCCGTGGTTTCCTCCGGCGTGAAGCGCAGATCGTCCGTCTGCAGCTCGAGCATCTCGCGCCGGGCGCGCAGGCGCGGCAGCGGCAGGGGCGGATCGCTGCGACTGGCGATGACCAGGTGCATGTGCGCCGGCATGTGATCGAGCAGAAAAGCGACCGTCCAGTGTATGCCGGGATCATCGCACGACTGATAGTCGTCCAACACGAGCACGAAGTCATCGCGCCCGGCGGCGATTTCGTTGATCAGCGTCGCCACGACCGCCTGGAGGAGTAGTTGCGGAGAGTGCAGCAGCTCCTGCGCTGCATCCCCAATGCTCGTATGGATGGTTCGCAACGCGGCGATGAGGTAGGCCAGGAACCGTGCCGGATCGTTATCGTCCGCGTCGAGCGATACCCAGGCCACGGGCAGCGGCGTCAGTTGGCTCCACATGCTCAACAGCGTCGTCTTGCCGAAGCCGGCAGCCGCCGACACGAGCGTCAGCTTATAATGCCGGGCCTGGTGCAGCCGCTCGATCAGCCGGGGACGCGTGACCAGATCGGGGCGGGTGGGCGGGATCGCGAGTTTCGTCGTGAGCAACGCGGGCGTGAGAGACATCTTCCACAGCCGATACGCTTGAACTGGTGATTGCACACATCTCGCTCCGCGCGCCGTCCTCGGCGCGGGCAGTAGCCGCCGGGGACGGCGGTTAGAGCACTTGTGGGTAATCACCGGGCTTGAACCGTTGAACTTTGCAGTATTACTCGCAACCGGGTCAAACAGTTCATTTACCAAAACTGAACCTATTGACACCTCCTCAATGTGGCGTATAATGACCAATAACCAATATCCGGTACGCTGGAAACTGATAACCGACAACTGATCACTGACCACTGACCACTGACAACAACATACCTGCATCCGGGAGGAGTAGGCGGCCGGTGCGCTGCCAGAGAAGGAAAGGCCACAGGCTGAGAGCCTCCCCAGCAAGCCGCTGCCGAACGTCGCCCGGACTGACTGCCGAAGAAATTCGCGCGTGCGGAAAGTAGACCGGCACGGGTAAGCCCGTTACAGCGAGGCCCCGATGCTGGTCGGGGCGGCGAGTGCGCTGCACAATCATGTGCGGCGAAGTGGGGTGGTACCACGGAAGGCGTGCCCTTCCGTCCTCATGGACGGAGGGGCATTTTGTTTTGGAGGGCAACATGGGACTGTCGAAGCAATACGATCCGAACAGCGCAGAACCGAGGATTCAGGCCGGGTGGCAGGCGTCGGGCGTCTACCACTTCTCACGCGACGCCGCCGGGCCGGTCTACTCAATCGATACGCCGCCGCCGACGGTCTCCGGCCATCTCCACCTGGGACACGTCTACTCGTACAGCCACGCCGACTTCCTGGCGCGCTTCTGGCGCATGAACGGGTATAACGTCTTTTATCCGATGGGCTACGACGACAACGGGCTGCCGACCGAGCACCTGGTCGAGAGCCGGCTCGGCACCACCGCGCAGCAGGCCGGCCGCCGCGCATTCGTCGAGAAGTGCCTCGAAGTGGGCGAGAAGGCCGAGCAGGAGTACCAGGCGTTGTGGCAGCGCCTGGGGCTGTCGGTCGATTGGCGGCACACGTACCGCACCATCGACGATCTCTCGCGGCGCACGTCGCAGTGGTCTTTCATCGACCTGTACCGCAAGGGACTGGCCTACCGGCAGGAAGCGCCCGCGATCTGGTGCCCCGAATGCCGCACGGCCATCGCGCAGGCGGATCTGAACGATCTGGATCGCGATAGCGAGTTCGTCACGCTCGCGTTTCGCTTCGAACACGGCGAGACGCTGCCGATCGCGACGACGCGGCCCGAGCTGTTGCCGGCGTGCGTGGCCGCCTTCGTCCATCCCGATGACGAGCGCTACAAGCGCCTGGTGGGTCGACAACTCACCGTGCCCTTGTTCGGCCAGTCCGTGCCACTGCTCGCGGACCCGGCGGCCGAGCCGGAGAAGGGTACCGGCGCTGTGATGTGCTGCACCTTCGGCGACGCCGTCGACGTCGAGTGGTGGCGCGCGCATCGCCTGCCTCTGAAGGTCGTCGTCGGTCGAGACGGCCGCTTGACCGAAGCGGCGGGGGGCTTCGCGGGGCTGCGCGTGCCTGACGCGCGGCGCCAGATCGTCGAGGCGCTCGAAGCGCGCGGCCTGCTCCTCGACCGGCAGCCGGCAGCCCAGTCCGTGCGCGTCCACGAGCGCTGCGACACGCCGGTCGAGTATATCGTCGCGCCCCAGTGGTTCGTGCGCGTGCTCGAGTTCAAGCAGGAACTGCTCGAAGACGGCGATAAGATCGTCTGGCATCCGGCTCACATGCACACGCGCTATCGCGAATGGGTCGAGAACCTGCGCTGGGACTGGTGCATCTCGCGCCAGCGAACCTTCGGCGTTCCATTTCCCGTGTGGTACTGCACTGCGTGCGGCGAGACGATCGTCGCCAATGAAGAGCAGTTACCTGTCAATCCGGCTGACGAGCAGCCGGATCGGCCCTGTGGCTGTGGCAGCACTTCGTTCACGCCCGAGCAGGACGTGATGGACACCTGGGCGACGTCGTCGCTCACGCCGCAGATCGTCGGTCGCTGGCTGGCCGGCGAAGGACTTTACGGCAAGGTCTTTCCTTTTTCGCTGCGCCCGCAGTCGCACGAGATCATCCGCACCTGGGCCTTCTATACGATTGCGAAATCCCACTTCCACTTCGGCGCGCTGCCGTGGCGGGAGGTCGCCATCTCGGGCTGGGGTGTGGCCGGCGAGGGCATGGGGAAGATCAGCAAGAGCCGAGGCAGTGGCCCGATGGCGCCGCTGGATGCAATCGCGCGCTACTCGGCGGACGCCGTGCGGTACTGGGCCGCCGGCACGAGCCTGGGCAAAGATTCGGTCATCGACGAGCAGAAGATTCAGGCCGGAACGAAGCTCGTCGTCAAGCTGTGGAACGTGGCCCGCTTCGGCGAGCGCTTCCTGGCCGGCTATCGCCCGCCGGCGTCGATGCCCAACCTGTCCGCGGCCGATCGCTGGATACTCTCCCGGGCTCAGCAGCTCGTCCGGCGCGCGACACGCCTGTGGCGCGAGTACGACTACGCGGCGGCAAAGAGCGAGACGGAGAACTTCTTCTGGAGAGAACTGGCCGACAACTACCTGGAGATGGCGAAGCAGCGGCTATACGACGAGACCCACCCGCTGCACGCCGGCGCGCGTTACGCGCTCTACTCTGTGCTGCTGACGACGATCAAGCTCTTCGCGCCGATCTTGCCGCACGTCACGGAGGAGATATACAGGGAACTGTTTTCGAGAACCGAGGGAACTGAAGGAACTGAGGGAACTGAGGGAACTTTATCGATCCACGTCGCGCGCTGGCCCGAGGTGGACAAGACGCTGCTCGACGAGCGGGCCGAGGCGATCGGCGAAGAGCTGGTGGCGATCGCCACGGCGGTGCGCCGGTATAAGAGCGAGCGCAGCCTGTCGCTGGGCACGGCGCTGCGGCAGTTGCATCTGTCGACGGCGGACCCGGCCCTGGCCGAGGCATTGCGCGGCGCCGAAGCGGACATCATGAGCGTCACGCGCGCAGAGCAGGTCGTGATCGGCGAGCGGCTCGATCCCGAACTGGAACGCATACCGGCGGAGTGGAAGGTCGAGGTGGGCCTGGTGCGGTAGATGACTCTGCAGACGCGCTTGGCGTCTCGGCGTGAGGCCGGCGGCAAA
>DASSFZ010000012.1:0-4163 GCA_035693785.1 Anaerolineae bacterium
GTCGAAGGGACGGCGCGGCGAGCCGGGAGACGCAGGTTCCAGGCGATCGAGTGCGCCGATCGCGGGTGTATAATGGTCGGCGTGGATGTTCTGGCCGAGATTCGGCGTGCTGTCCGTCGCTTCGAATTACTCCCGCGCGGCGATACGGTCGTCGTCGGTGTGTCCGGCGGGCCTGATTCGCTGTGCCTGCTTCACGCGCTGAAGGCGCTGCGCGGCGAATTCGGCGTCGAGCTGCACGTGGCGCACCTCAACCACGGGCTGCGTGGCGCGGAAGCTGATGCCGACGCGCAGTTCGTCAGCGCGCTTGCTGCTCAGTGGGGGCTGCTCTGCACCGTCGCCCGGCGCGACGTGGTCGCCCTCGCGCGCGAGCACAAACTGTCGATCGAGGAAGCGGCGCGCCACGCGCGTTATGCGTTCCTCGCCGAAACGGCGCAACGCGTCGACAGCCACACCGTTGCCGTGGCCCACAATGCCGACGATCAGACCGAGAGCGTATTGATGCATTTCTTGCGCGGCAGCGGCACGGCGGGCCTACGAGGTATGCTCCATAAGAGTGATCTGCTGGAATTCCGAATTCTGAATTCAGAATTCAGAATTGAGAATTCAGAGTTGAAATTGATTCGTCCCCTGCTCGCCGTGCCGCGCGCGGACGTAGAGCGCTACTGCCGGGAGCACGATCTTCGGCCGCGCTTCGACACGTCGAATCTCGACACGACGTTTTTCCGCAATCGCCTGCGCCACGAGCTGCTGCCGCTGCTGGAGACATACAACCCGAACATCCGCCAGGCGCTGCGCCGCACGGCGGACGTCGTCACCGCCGAGGTCGAAATCCTGCGCGACGCCTCCGAGCAAGCCTGGCGTGTCGCAGCGATTTCAGAAACCGGCGAGGCCGTGACTTTCAACCTGAGTGCCTGGCGCGATTTGCCTCCGGCGATGCAGCGCGCCACGCTGCGCGAGGCGATCCACCGCCTGCGGCCCTCGCTGCGCAATATCAACTTCGTGCACGTCGACGACGCCGTGAACCAGGTGAACGCTGCGCGGACCGGCGCGCGAGCGAGCCTTCCCCAGCGTCTGATGCTCAGCGTCAACTACGACGCGTTCACCGTCGCCGATTCCGGCTACGAGCCTGACCTGCCTGACTGGCCGCTGCTCGAGGTCGGGCAGATCGTGAGTGTGACACTGCCTGGCATCACTCCGCTTCCCGCCTCGGAATGGTCGCTCGAAGCCGTCGCGCTCGACAAATGGGGCGACGAGGTGTTCGCCAATCCCGACCCGTGGACAGCTTATCTCGACGGCGAAGCGGCCGGCTTCGATGTGTCGATTCGGACACGCGCGCCGGGCGACGAATTCCACCCACAGGGCATGCCCTCGCCCGTGCGCTTGACGAACTGGATGACGAACGTCAAGATTCCGCGGCGCGCGCGCGATCGGCTGCCGCTCATCGTCGCCGGCGGTCGCATTGCGTGGGTGGCCGGATACCGCGTCGGACAGCCGTGCACCGTCAGGGCCACAACGCAAAGCGTCCTTCGACTGTCATTCGTCCGCTGATCGACAGCTTGCTTATCGTGGGCGGCGTGGTATCCTTGTCTAAGAGTATGCGACCACGAGTGAACCTGTGGATCGAACACGACGGCGAGGTCGTCCTCAGCGACTGGCGTGTGAGCCTGCTCGAGGCGATCGCGGAGACCGGCTCCATCTCGGCGGCGGCGACCAAGATGAATGTCCCATACCATCGCGCCTGGGACAAGATCCGCGAGATGGAAGACGGACTGGGCGTCAAACTCGTCGAGACACAGACGGGCGGCGCGGGCGGAGGCGGTGCACAGTTGACGCCCGACGGCCTGGAATACGTCGAAAGGTTCCGCCGCTTTCAGGCCGGCTTCAAAGAGCAGGTCGAGCATCGCTTCCAGGAGACTTTCGGCAAATAGCCGTATAGGGCTTTTTGTTTTCCCATCGTTATGCACATGCAGCATAGCGCCAGGGTTGGCGACGAATGTCACTGTTCTCATTGGTGAAATCCGTTATGCTAAACAGGCATAACGGATCATCTCTCACCGGAAAGGAACCCAGCTATGTCTTGCAAGCACATCGCGCTCTTGCCGATACTCGTCCTTATGTTGGCTGCCTGCGCTTCCGCAGCGCAACCTGCCCCGGCGTCAAACCCGGCGCCGCCGGGCGAAACAAAGGTGCTCCGGCTGGCGACGACGACAAGCACGGACGATTCCGGTCTGTTGGACGCGATTCTCCCGGATTTTGAAGCGCGATGTGGCTGTCGCGTCGACGTAGTCGCCGTCGGCACCGGCCAGGCGCTGGAGATCGGCGCGAAGGGCGACGCCGACGTTGTGCTCGTGCACAGCCGCAAGGCAGAAGACAAATTCGTGACGGAGGGTCACGCCCGGGAGCGCTTTGACGTCATGTATAACGATTTCATCGTCGTTGGCCCAAGGGATGACCCGGCCCAAATCGCCGGCCTGGCGGCTGCGAAGGATGCGTTCGAGGCGATCATGAACTCGCAGGCGCTCTTCGCCAGCCGGGGCGACAAGTCGGGAACGCACAGCAAGGAGCTGAGCATTTGGTCATCGCTCAACATCACACCGACGGCCGAGATGCTCTGGTACAAATCGCTCGGACAGGGCATGGGCGAGACGCTCGTCTTTGCCAATGAGCAGCGTGCATATGCCCTGGCAGATCGCGGCACGTATCTTTCGATGAGCGACGGGCTGCCCAACCTGGCTGTTCTGGTCGGCGGCGCGAACCTGTCGGAAAACAAAGACGAGGCCCTGCTCAATCCATACGGCGTGATGGCGGTCAATCCCGATCTGCACCCCGGCGTCCGGTTCGATCTGGCGATGCAGTTCATCGATTGGCTGACTTCACCTGAAACGCAGGCGAAGATAGGAAGTTACGGGGCGGACAAGTATGGTCAGCCGCTGTTCTATCCGAATGCCGGTCGGTGACCTGACACACCGATTTCCCTGGGGACATTTTTGGGCTCCGAAATTGGCAGGTAACTTGCTATCGACCTGGGCAATCGTGAGCTCATTTTGAGCCTTGACCGTGCTGAATACTTGCCAATCCGTGTAATCCGTGTGAGAGGTGCTCTATCGAAGACATTCTGCGCGCGCTGACCGATCCGGCGCTTGGCGAAATCGTCGCGCTCACCCTGCGCGTGACCGGCACAGCGCTGCTGATCAGCACGCTGATCGGCGTGCCGCTCGGCGCGGCGCTGGGATTGGCGCGCTTCCGGGGCAGAAGCCTGGTCACGGCGACTCTGTACACGGGCATGGGCCTGCCGCCGGTCGTCGTCGGGCTGTTTGTGTACCTGCTGCTCTCTCGCAGCGGCCCGTTCGGATCGCTGGGCTGGTTGTTCACGCCGTCTGCGATGACCGCTGCGCAGACGATTATCGCTTTCCCGCTCGTCGCCGGATTGACGATGAGCTCTGTGGCGAGCGTCGATCCGGCGCTGCGGCAGCAAGTGTTCGCGCTCGGCGCGACGCGCTGGCAGACGAGCTGGATGGTGCTGCGCGAAGCGCGCATCGGCGTCACGGCCGCTGTCATCGCCGCCTTCGGCGGCGTCATTTCCGAGGTCGGCGCGGTAATGCTCGTCGGCGGCAACATCGCCGGCCAGACGCGCGTGTTGACGACCGCGATCGTGCTCTACACCCGTCAGGGCGACTTCGCGCTGGCCATGGCGCTGGGCGTCATTCTCATCGCCTTGGCCTTCGCCGCCAACGCATTGCTGCTGCGGTTTCAGGGCAGGGTGCGCTGACGGGCTGTCTGGAATCCGCCGTGGTTGACGTATCTGAGCAGTAATCGGTAATTGGTAATTGGCTAACAGGCTGTCTTAAATCGACCGTGGTTGACGCATCCCCATGCGTCAACAGCGGGCATAGGGATGCCCGTTCTACGGGTTTTAAGATGCGCTTTAAGCAAGTGTTATGTACATACTCGACACCATTCAACACCGGTACGGGTCTCGTCTCGTCGTCGACGTGGAGCGGCTGGAGGTGCGCCACGGCGAGACTTTGGCGATCGTCGGGCCGAGCGGGTCGGGCAAGAGCACTCTGCTGCGACTCATGCAGTTTCTCGAGCGCCCCAGCTCCGGGCGCATCGTGTTCGACGGCCGTGCCATCGAGGCTCCGGCGCCGCTCGACGCGCGCCGC
>DASSFZ010000013.1:0-2325 GCA_035693785.1 Anaerolineae bacterium
ATATGACACGGGAGGCCGGCTTTGCGGATGGCCTGCTCCAGTGCCTTCTGCACGGCGTACTTGACCTTCCCATGCCGCATCCGTTCTGCCGCCATGGCGCAGGGAACCCCATTGTAGAGCTCCCAGCGGCCCTCGCGCCCCTCGGCCCAGGCCAGGAACTCGTCGACCGTCATTCGCCTTTGCGCCAGTGTGCTCATGGCTCCCTATATAGTACGTGCACAGCTCTTTTAGTAATAGAAATCTCTATTTTTTGCAAAAACAGATCATCTGAAAATGCACCGAACGGTCAGCCTCAGGCCCTCCGTGGCGAGGTTCTCCCCTCTGGCTGCCCCTCACCCTAACCCGCATTTCTCACAACAGCGTTCAGTTTTGAGCGGGCACCTTCCGCGTTACAGAGCCGATTGAGGATTTTCGGCGCGGACGCGCGGAAGGGTTGCCGTGTTGGGCGGCTTGGACAGGCTCGGTGCTGATCCTCTGTTGTTGATCCTCGGACGGGCGGGGGCGTCACGCCGCGACGGCGGCTGGAGGGGCACGCAGGCGTCGCAGCCGCTCGGCGGCAAGCACGAAGAGCCGCTTCATCGGGCAGGAGCTGGCGAAGGCGAGCTTGATGCGGCGGACACTGACGGTAACCACCGCTCCGATCTTGAGGAGCTTCAGCCGGATCGTGCCGGCCGTGGCATTGGCGAGCTCGGTGCCTTCCAGCGCCAGGCGCCGCACGGCCTCCAGCAGCGTGTAGGCCAAGGACGAGAACCACAGACGGATCTGGTTGGCGTGCAGCGTCGCCGCGCTGGTGCGGTCGGCACAGAGATCGAGCTGGCACTCCTTGATGCGGTTCTCCATCTCGCCGCGCGCGCAGTAGATGCGCTCGTAGAGCTCCTGCCCCCCGATCTCTTCTGGCGTGAGCGAGGTGACGATGAAGCGCGGGTTCGCCCCCTTCTCCAGGTGCTCGGCCTTGGCCACGACGCGGCGCTCACGCGCCCAGCTGTCTTTCGTGCGGTAGCTCAGCTCCTTGAAGGCACGGGCTGCCTTGCCCGTCGCCTCGAAGGTCGCCTTGGCTTGCGCCAGCTCGGCAGCGATCATCGGCTCCAGGCGCCGGTTGCGGGCGAGCCCGAACACATAGTCCACGCGGTTCTCCTCGCACCAGCTCATCAGCGCGTCGCGGGCGAAGCCTGAGTCGGCCCTGAGCCAGATCTCCACCTCCGGCCATGCCTTGCGCAGGTGAGCCACGATGCGCGCGATCTCCTCGCGGGCGCCGGCCGAGGCGTCAATGTTGGCCGGCCGCAGCTTGGCCAGGAGCAGGTGCCGGCCGTCGAAGATATAGAGCGGCAGGTAGCAGTAGCAGCGGTAATAGCCGTGGAAGAAGCGCCCCTCCTGGTTCCCGTGCAGCGGATCGTCGGTGGCATCCAGGTCGAGGATGACGCGCTTGGGCGGGGTCTTGTGAGCCTCGATGTAGATGTCGAGGAACACCTGCTCCATCGCCTTGTCGTCGAGGCTGACCTTGCAGTAGCGGCTCGCCTCGCCCATGAGGCCGTGCTCCAGTCGATTGAGCGTCGACTTGCCGGCCAGCGTGGCCACCACGGCTTTCCCCGGCTCCGCATCCGGGGGCCTGGACCGCAGGACATCGGACAGGAGCCCGAGGGCCGGGTCGAAGCGTAGCTCGTCGTGGTCATTGAGGTCCTCATGGCCGAGGACAAGACCATGGATACGCTGGCTCAGCAGCGTCTCAAGACGATGCTCGACGAAGGCGGGATTGCGATCGTCGCGAAAGCAGCGTGCAACCTTGGCTGTCAGGCCGATCGCCCGGTCCGCCTCGCGCAGCAGCGGCGCCCCTCCGTTCGAGGTGACCTCCCCACCGTCGAACGAACCCACAACCTGGCGCCCTGCAAAGCCTTCAAAGACCAGTTGCTCCGAGCTACAGTCTGTTCCCATCGGCCGGGTCTCCGTGATCAGCAGAAGTGCTTGGTCGCACAACCACTTTCACTGATTCGCCCCGGCCGATGCCAAACCTAGCGTGAGATATCCGGGCTAGAGCGCTTTCCGGTCGACGTGGATCGAAGCCGCGGCATGCCCGACCGCCTTGGCGCACGGGCGGCAGGTAGCGGACGAATGTCACGGTCGCCGCGAGACCCTGCCGCCGCCCCAGGGCTTCCCCTACCCCGAGCTCAGGGTTTCTCCGGGTCTTGGGCCGGCACGATGCTCCCTACGTTTGTCTGTCCGAAGCGCGCGCGGGGCGCGCGCCCCCTCTCCACGGAGGCAGCCACATGCAGCGGATGCGCGCGTTTCTCATATGCCTCGCGGTGGCCGGCGCTCTGCTGGCCGAGGCGG
>DASSFZ010000014.1:0-3081 GCA_035693785.1 Anaerolineae bacterium
GGCCAAGGCCGTGCTGGGCGAGGAAGGGTTGATCGGGATCATCGCCTGCACGCTGAGCACCGAGTATCACTCCACGGTTCCCAACTCGGCCAAGGAGCGTGCCGACGAGCTGGGCATCACGGTCGAAATCTTCGATTCCGAGGTGAAGGCCGAGCAGCAGATTTCGGCGATCGAGAACTTCGTATCGAAGGGTGCGCAAGTGATCGTCCTATGCGTGCTCGATCCGAAGGTGATCGAGGCAGCCGTGAAGGAAGCGGCCGGCGCGGGCGTGTTCATCATCCAGTACGCCGGGCGCGAGTCGGCGGTGAACGGAATCGGCATCAGCATCGAGGACGCCGATCTCGGCTGCGCGGCGGGCGAGATTGCCGGCGACCTGATCGTCGCCGAGAAGGGCGGCGAGGCCACCGTCGCCATCCTCGACTATCCTGACCTGCCGCAGGTCGTCGTGCGCGCCGACAACATCGAGAAGTGCCTGAAGGAGAAAGCGCCAAATGTGAACGTCGTCGGCCGCTTCCTGGGTGGCACGACCGAGAATGGACTCAAATCGATGGAGACCGCGCTGCAGGCCAACCCTGACATCGACGTCGTCGTCAGCATCAACGATGCCGGCGCGTATGGCGCGCTGACGGCGCTGGAGGCCGCCGGCAAAGACCCCGCGACGACGATCGTCGTCGGCATCGACGCCGAACAGCAGGCCAAGGACCTGATCAAGGAAGGCGGCTACTACCGCGGCACGGTCGACACCGCACCGGCCACGACCGGCGAGATGGTGATCAACGCCGCTGTAAAGATCCTCTCCAGCGCCACCGTGGCCAAGAACATCCGCGTCCCGGTCGAGAAAGTGACCGAATAGGTTCCGAAGTAGACGTGAACCGTGGCGAGTGATGCGTGTTGCGTGTTGCGTGATGCATGATAAGTCACGCATCACGCATCACGTATCACGTTTTACGTATCACGCTCACCCTGTTGACGACCAATATCCCATGAAAGCACGCTCCCGTCTCCCCTTCGATCGCTGGATCGAGATGGATTTGCAATGGTTCCATCCCGATCGACTCGGCGAGCAGATTCCCGTGCTGCTCGATCGGCTGGCGCCGCTGTATGCGCCAATTGCGGGGATGCGCGGGCTGGTCTTCAACGTCGGCTGGTTGATCGACCTGGTCACCGAATGGAGCGGCCGGGTCGATCAACCTTTGCCGCTGCACAGCCGCCGCACGGCGGGCTGGAACGATCGGACGTACGGCGATCTACGTTCCTTCTTCGCTCGTTTGAAGCAGGAAGCCGCCCGGCGCGACCTGGGCGATCTCAAGATCGGCGTCTTGTTCGTGAACTGGGGCCACGTGACATGGCCCCCGGACCTCAAGACCTATGACTTCGACAGTGACTGGTACGATCGCCATCCCGAAGTCTATGGCGAGCCGCACTCATTTATCGGCATGCCCGAGCTGCATCCGGGCCGCCTGCTGCACGCCGACTCGTACCCGTATGCAACGTATCCGAACGGTGTCAGCGAAGGCACGCCTTTCATCGATCTGCTTGGCCCGCAGTGGGGATCGGTCTCGCGCGCGCTGGGGCTTGACGCGATCGTGCTGCGCGACGGCTTCATGGGGCCGATGATCTATACGCGCACCGGCCCGTTCGGCCACACGGCGCCAGCCGATCCGGGTGAGGTGCGCCGCTGGACGGACGAGGTGCGGCGGCTGTTCCGCACCGTGAAAGATGCTAACCCCGACGCGCTCGTCATCGGCTACTCGTCGGCGGTGAGCGCGGTCGCCGACTGGCGCGTCGGCTGTGTCGACTTCGAGAGCGTCGTCGCCGACGGCGCAATCGACGCCTGGATCGACCAGACGTGGGGCGGCGCCTGGCAGGACTGGTGGCATCAGGAATGGAAGGGCTGGACCTTCCAGTTGGCCTACCTGCTCCTGCACGCGGTGATGATCCGCGCGGCGAACCGCCGTCGCGCGGCGCCGTGCAAGCACTACAACCTGATCGAGACGTGGGATGCGTGGGAGCCGTGGGACACACTGCATCAGGTTCCGGGCAAGCTGCGCTGGGCAATATGGGCCTTCTCGCATGCAGCCACGATCGACGAAACCGGCGCGCCGCGCACGCCCGACGGCTCGTACATCTCGTGGGCGAACAATCGCGCGGGCGAGCTGCTCAGCGAAGCCGACGTCGCGTGCGTGAAGAGCAACCTGGATGCGGCCCAGGTCAGCGCGGCCCGGCTCGAACGCGTCTACGGGCCGGCAGCGGTGTATCACCGCCCGATGATGGAATGGCTCTCGGCAGAACATCCGGATTGGAACGTGAGCGAGTGGATCGACGAGCAGATCGGGTTCCTGATGAAATGGGGCGTGCCCATCTTATCGGCGACCCGCAGCGAGTGGGCGCGGGGGGCACAGCCGGAGGCTCTGGTCTTGCAGACACCAGGCCACTTCCTCGAATCGGAGCAGCGAGCTTGGCTGGACACATTGCGCACAAAGCCGGCGCTCATGATCGGGCGCGCCGACGTGATCGACCCGGCATTGCTCGAGCGCGCGGGTGCGCGCGCCCGCGGAGACCTGTCGCCGCAGGGATTCGTGCGCGCCAGCATTGACCCATCGCCGCTCAAGGGCGACCTGCCGGACTTCAACGTGCTGCACTTGCCGCCGCACCAGCCGATCGTGGGCGAAGGCGAGGTCCTGGTTCGCGCCGGGTCGACGCCGGCGCTCGTCCGGCGCGATAACGTGATTTACTGGCAGCCGCCCGACTGGAGCGAGCCGTCGAACCCGTTCCTTCCGCGCTACCAGATCGGCAGCCTCGCCACGCACGCGCTGGCTGCCCGCGCGCTGGTGGACGCCTGTGCGAGAGCCGGACTCAGCCACGCCGCCGACGTGCCATTCGCACAGCCTGTCGCGTTTCACCTGTGGCGCAGTGATGGCCGAATTCACATTCTACTGGGCAATCTCGAAACCGGCCTGACCGGCGACGCACGCACGGGGCGCCGCGTGACGCTTAAGCTCGAGCGGCGGCATCTGGACCTTGACGCGGGCGATTACGTGCTGCGCGGAGTGGGCGGCGGCGTGATCCGATCGCACGTGT
>DASSFZ010000015.1:0-4435 GCA_035693785.1 Anaerolineae bacterium
GCCCGCTGCGTCGAGGTGGCGGTACTTGCCGCCGTAGAAAATCAGCGGGCGCTGAGGCTCTTCGCCCTGATGCAGTGCCACGACGTGCCCCACCACGATCCAGTGGTCGCCGCCCTCGATCCGCTCGTGCAGCGTGCAGCCGATCGACGCGGCGCAGCCTTCCAGGCGCGGCCCTCCTTCCCACGGCACGAAGCGAAACGGCGGCGGCGCCGGCTCCTTCCATCCTCCGGCGAAATACGTCGAGAGCGCCTGCTGGCTGTCGCGCAAGATGTTGACCGAGAAACCATGGGCCGCCTCAAGGACTTCGACGATCCTCGCCTTCTTGCTCACGCAGAAGATCAACAGCGGCGGATCAAGCGATAATGAGGTGACGGCGTTGGCCGTCATCGCGTGCAAATGATTGCCGTGCCCGGCGGCCACCACGGTCACGCCCGTGGCGAACGCGCCAATGGTATTGCGATACGCGCGCGGGTCGATCGTCGAACTGTTGGAGGGATGGCTCATCGCTCGGAAGATAAAGTCGAATCCGCGTTTATCCATGCTTCGCGTCCGCGTCCCGATTATTCTTCACCATCGCGGGCGCTGCGCCTGAGGAACTCGCGCACCATGTCCATGTACGGCTTGCGATCGTGGCCCTGGAACAGCACGCCCGCCATGCGCACCGGGTCGCCGAAGAAGAACCGCTCGTACAGCACCTGCCGTGAGCCAAACGCCGACACCGCCGTATCCCAGGCCAGGCGAAAGAGCGGGATGCGCTCCAGCGCGCCCATGCGCGCGGCCTGGTAATATTTCCGGATGTCTTCGGCCAGCGGGCCGTTGACATCGGCTTCCGTCGGCATGCTGACCAGGCCGCTGGCGCCTACCTGCTGCACGATCTCGATCAGCCTCGGATACAGGCGCGGATACATGTTGCGCGCCGCGTCCAGCGGATCCCAGGCCGGCGTCATCACGCCGTACTCGTTCGGCGCGGCGTCGACTTCGGCCACGCGCTTGAAGGCCTTCATCGCCTCCAGGATGCACCACACCTCGGCGACCTTCTCGTGGATGTGCTGGAACTGCTCGACGCCGATCGCGTCGACCATCAGCGACACCAGGCCAAGCACGAACTCGGTCTTGGCGACGTTCTTGCACACGACCTGATGCGACATGTGCACCACCGCGCCCGTCGCCGAGTAGGCCCGGTTGCAGGCGGCCACGTCGCGGTACAAGAAAACTCGTTCCCACGGCACGAGCACGTCGTCGAATATCACGGTCGCGTCGATCTCTTCAAAGCGCGAGCCGAGTGGATGGTCGTACTTGCTGCGTCCGTAGTCCACGCTCTCGCGGCAGATGAACTTGAGGCCGGGTGTTGAGTTGGGGATGGCGAAGCCGAAGGCGTACGGCGCGTCTTCCTCGCCGCTCTTGAGCAGCGTCGAGGGAAAGACCATGATCTCGTCCGAGATGGGCAGCGTCGCGAGCATGCGTGCGCCCTTGACGACGATCCCCGCGTCGGTCTCTGTTTTCACGCGCGCAGCGAGGAACGGATCGGCCTGCTGTGCGGCGCCCACCGCGCGATTCGCCTGTGGATTGATCAAGGTATGCGTCAGGCACAGGTCGTTCTCGCGCGCGTATTCATGATACCGGCGGATGTTCTCGCCGAAGCGCGCATCTTGCTTCGCCAGGAAGTCGGCCCCGCTGGCGTAGGCCGAGATGGCGCGGTTGATATAGTCGGGCGCGCGGCCCATCATCCCCATCGTGTGCCGCGTCCAGCGCATCATCATCGTGCCGACGCTCATCAGCTCTTCTTTCGTCCTCGGAATCAGGTACGAGCGCCCAACCTTGTCGCCTGTCGTCGGCGAGTCGAAAAGCATCGTGCCGGGGTCTTCCCACTGTAGGTCGTACAGCTCGGCCAGGCTGGCGACACCGTTCGCCAGGCCCGGCTCGGCCGTCACGTCCGCGACGCGCTTGCCGCGATGCCAGAGTTCGGCCGGTTGCTCCTTCAGCTTCTGGATGACATCTTTACCCCGTCGTGCGCCCATCTTCCCTCCAGAATTTAGAAACGGCTTATCGGAATGCTGAACAGCGAAGCAACGAATAGGCATCGGATAAACGGATACGGTCTGCGCGGTACTGCATCCGCTTATCCGCTGTTAATCCGTTGCCCCCATCCTCGGAATGTGATGCGTGCCTAATGCGACGTGAATTGCCTTAAGCTCGGTGTACAGCTCGAAGCTGTAGTGGTCGCCTTCGCGCCCGATGCCGGAGTGCTTCGAGCCGCCGAACGGTGTGCGCAGGTCGCGCACGTTGTGCGAGTTGATCCACACCATGCCCGACTCGATGGCCTGCGCCACGCGATGCCCGCGGCCGATGTCCTGCGTCCACACGTATCCGGCCAACCCGTATCTCACGTCGTTGGCGATACGGATCGCCTCGGCCTCGTCCTTGAACGGAATGACCACCAGCACCGGCCCGAAGATCTCTTCCTGTGCGATGCGCATGTCGTTTCGGACGTTGACGATCAGCGTCGGGCTGAAATAACTGCCCTCCGGGAAACCCTTTGGCCGCACGCCGCCGACCCGGATCGTCGCCCCTTCAGTGCGAGCGATGTCCATGTAACCGTTCACCTTCTCCCAATGCTCAGGGTGAATCAGTGGCCCGACCTCCGTCGCCGGATCTTCTGGCGGGCCGACCTTGATCTTCGCCACCCGCGCGGCGAGTTTCTCGACAAATGTATCGTAAATCGATTCCTGCAGGACCAGGCGCGAGCCAGCCGTGCAGCGCTCGCCGTTGAGCGAGTAGACTTGGAAGATCGTGCCGTCGAGCGCGCGCTCCATGTCGGCGTCCTCGAAGACGATCGTCGGCGACTTGCCGCCCAGCTCCATCGAGTAGCGCTTGAGCGTCGACGCGCCTTTGCGCATGATGATCTGGCCGGTCGTCGTCTCGCCGGTGAACGAGATGACTTGTACGCCCGGATGCGCGACGATCGGCGCGCCCGCCGTTTCGCCGAAGCCGTGCACGATGTTGAACACGCCCGGCGGCAGGTCGGCCTCCTGGACGATGCGCGCGAGCATGTCGGCCGAGAGCGGCGACCATTCGGCGGGCTTGAGAATGCAGGTGTTGCCGAAGGCCAGGCACGGCGCGACTTTCCACGTCTCCAGCATGAACGGGACGTTCCACGGCGTGATCAGGCCCGCCACGCCGACCGGGCGACGGATGCTGTAGTTGATGAACTGATCGCCCACCGGGTAACTCTCGCCGGTCACGCGGTAAGTCATGTCAGCGAAGTAGTTGAAGTTGTACGCCGCGCGCGGGATAGCGCCGCCTCTGATCTGCCTGATCGGCACGCCGCAGTCGGCGATCTCGCGCTCCGCGATCTCATCGGCGTATTTCTCGATCAGATCGGCGATCTTGCGCAGCTTCTTCGAGCGCGCCTCGGCGTTCATCTTCGGCCAGGGGCCATCGTCGAACGCCTTGCGCGCCGCCTTCACCGCGCGATCCACGTCTTCCGGCTGCCCGTCGGCCACGACGCCGATCGGCCGGTTCGTCGCCGGGTTGAGCGTCTCAAACGTCCCTTCGGCGACAGAGTGCACGAACTCGTTGTTGATAAAGTGCCTGATCTCATATCGGTAGGTCATGTTGCTCCCGAAATTGGTGATTGGTAATCGGAGATTGGAGATTCCCCTCACCAATCACCAATATCCAATTACCACTCCCCGCTTTCAACCACCTCATTCTCCAAAACGCCAATCCCTTCAATCTCCAGCCGCATCACATCACCAGGGTATACATGCGAAATGCCTTTCGGTGTGCCCGTCCAGATCATATCGCCGGGTTCGAGCGTCATGAACTCGGTGATGTATTCGATCAGCTCCGGTACGCTATAGATGAAGTCGCGCGTATTGCCCTGCTGTCGCAGATCGCCGTTCACGGTGGTGCGCACGTCTAGGTTGCCGTCGTCGGGGATCTCGTCGGCCGTCACCAGCCACGGGCCGAGCGGACCGAAGGTGTCGAAGCCCTTGGCCTTCACCGGCGGGCGATAGAAGTTCTGCACGAAATCGCGCACCGTCACGTCGTTGCCGATGGTGTAGCCGAAAATCACGCGCGCGGCGTGCTCGGCCTTCACCCTGCGGCAGCGCTGGCCGATGACCACGACCAGCTCGTTCTCGTAGTGCATGTACTCGACGTTCTTCGGCGCGACGACCTTCCCCCTGTGGCCGATGAGCGTGTTCGGATTCTTATTGAACAGGATCGGATTCGGGGGAAGCTGCAGGTTCAGCTCGGCCGCGTGGTCGGAGTAATTCAGCGCCAGGCCGATCATCTTGCTGAAGCTCGCCACGGGCGGCAGCCACACCACGTCGCCAGGATCGTAAGCGTCCCCCTGTGAAGCGACCAGCCGACCGTTCTCGAATGTCCCCTGCAGCACCTGGCCGTTGACGGCAAAACGAGCGATCTTCAT
>DASSFZ010000016.1:0-2586 GCA_035693785.1 Anaerolineae bacterium
CGCGGCATTCATCACACGCGGCGATGTGCCGCTCGATGACGTCTTTTTGGTCCGCCTCCGCCGCTCCAGGCGCGTAATAGGCGATATCCACGTCCGACAGATGGGAGAGCCATTCAGAACCTGGATTGTTACGGGCAGCCACTACAGCCATTATGGTTTACGAAGCGTGCTGTCCACTGTCGAGGGCAATCACTTCGTTCGTTCTGTGGGCGGCAAGGGCCTCAATCAGGCGATCGCGGCTGGGGTGCGCGACATGAAAGTGCAACTCATGCTGCCCGACGCCCCTCCCAATAGGTCTCGAAGCGACTATTGAGATGGCAGCATCGCAAGGCGATGATGGCGTTGGCTCCGCGAACGGTCCAGAACATGCCAGATTGCTTCAGGCGGCAACCGATTACGGTCTTGCAGCCAGCTTCGATTACACCGGAGCCGATGAACAGGTGCTGACGGCGGAACTCCGGATAGCGCATGCGCTCGGCGTTGCGCTGGAAGTAATCCGCCTCAGTGCGAAATTTTTCCAGAGCTTCAGGATTGGTGGATTTGGTGGAACGCAACGAGAGGACCAGCTTTTCGATCTTGCCCTTGTCGAGGAGCCGCTTCTGGTGGACCTTCATCCAGGCTTGCTGCCCGGCTGGATCGTTGGGATAGAGTCTGCGGGCCAGGCCCCACAGGTGCTGGCGAGCGTGATACAGGTCGACGATCTGGACCGCGCCGGGAAAGTGCTGGTCGGCCAGGTTCCAAATCCATTCGGCGCCGTCGCCCATGACAACCTTCTTTTGCGCGCGACTCCAGCCGCGGTTCCAGGCTTCCAGATAGATGCGCCGGCCAAACTCTTCGGCCGTTTCGATGGCTCCGGTATAGGTAGTGGAATCCGGATCGCGAATGGCATGACCTTCTTCGTCCCACGTGGTCTGTGTGAACACGCATCCCAGCTTGACCTCCCGCGTGTGGGCCGGCTGGCCGTCGGTCTTGCCTTTGCGTCCCTCCGTCTCTTTCTTCACCACCGGCACTCCGGTCCCATTTGCACATACAGAATCGGAATCGGCTCACCCACAATGACGGGCAGCTCCAGTTGGACGGCTTTGCGAATTTCCCGCTGCTCGCGGGCGGCGATGTCGGCTCCGATGGCCTCCGCCGTGCGCTCCACCGATTTGGCGGTCACTTCCAATCCGGCCAGAACCTTCATCTGCTCCCGACCACGATCAAAAGGCCCTTGCTGGCCCACTATCGCATCCATGCGGCGCACTCCGGGTGAGCAGTCGCGGTTTTCGATGTCCAATTGGCGATCCACGGGAAACTGGCCGTTGTGACAGCGCGGGCACAGATACCAGGGGCGCGTCAGTTCCACTTCACCCACAGCGGTGAGAATACGCCGCGAGCGCAGTTCGCGGTAGTAAGCCTGACTGCCGCATGGGCAGGGGATGGTGCGCTGATCGGCGGCCGGCTCGGGGAACTGCAACAAGTGACTGAGGGCTGCTGCGCCAGCCTGATGCAGGGCGGCACGGAAGGCCATCTCCACCGCCTCCAGATCCAACTCGCCGGTCTGCTTGCGCTCGGCGAAGATGCGGCCCAGCAGCGTGGTTACTTCGCGCGCGACCTCGGCGTGGATCGCCGCGGCCGTTTTTTTTCCTCTGGCGTCAACCTGTCCTCGACCGGGCGCAACGCGCAGATCTTCTCGCTGACTTCGACGACCTCTCCGCTCAGTTTCTGAAATCGATGAAACTCGGCCACCTCCTGCTGCGCCTTGCGCAGCGCCGCCGGGGTAGCAAAGGTTTCTGTGGTGGTCTTGCCGGCAACCCGCCGCGTCAGGCGGAAATTGGGACCATGGCCGAGGTCGCCGCGTTTGGCGCAGTGGCAGTTCGGTTTACCGCACTTGCCGGAAGTGACGGTGATGGACCCGCGCCGGAGATCACCGACGGCGGCAAGCTGGCGGAGCAGATCGCTTTTTTGGGCTTCCAACTGAGGCAAAGAGTCGTTCATGGGTGGCCTCCTCCTCTTAGCGTATAGCAACGCTAAGATAAGCGCCACCCAAAAAAGAAGCCCACCGTCGTCGCACTTTGAGGTCGCACACCCAACCGAGCGCCGCCCTGAAGCGTTGGCGCTGTTACACTGTGAATTCAAACATGCGATCCAGCGCGATTCTCGATCGCCTCGTCCTCGCCAGCGGCCGTCTCGGCGCGACCGATTTGTTCCACGAAAATATCCGACGACGTGGCATTCCGGGACAACTTTATCTGCTGCTTTTCGGTACACCTAACCTTGGTTCTTATGCAAACGGTTACTATCTTCGTCAGGCACTCAAGCAGGTAAGTCCGAAGCGAGTACTGGATGCGGGGTGCGGCGACGGCACATTCACATTCTATGTCGCGCAGCGGCTGCCGGAGGCTTCGGTGCTCGGCGTCGATATCGGCGAGCAGGGACTGCACAGCTCGGAAAGCACGCTCGATACGTGCGCCCGCATCCAGAAGCAGCTCAAATTTCCTAATGTTCGGTTTCAGAAGCTGGATTTGTGCGAGCTCGACATGCCAGATGCGTTCGACTTCGTATACAGCTTCGACGTTCTCGAACACATTGCGGATAACCGTC
>DASSFZ010000017.1:0-28668 GCA_035693785.1 Anaerolineae bacterium
TCGCAGTTCGGTCCTGGGTCTTCCGTGCTCTCCGGCCGAAGGCCGCAGCAACAGTAGCCATTCCTTTCTGGGGTTTCCCGGCCATTGGCTTCCTGGCGGCATCCATCTCATTCTGGGGCATCCTTGCGTGGGGCGATGCCTGGAGGCAACTTGCACTAGCATGCTCGATCGTGTCGATTCTGGGGATCGCGCTGTTCTCAGGGATATGGCCTGGATCGCCAGACCGCCGGAGGTCCATCCTCAATACGTTCGTCGCACTGACAATGAACACTGCCATTCTCGCTACCCAGCTTTGGCTCCGCTGGCCTCCGCAGGCGATGTTTGGAAAGTAGGTGCCCCTGTGAAGATGGAAAACTCACATACCCATGCTTGAAAAACCAGATCTCCAAGACGAGAAAATAGTCACTTGTCTGAAGGATCAATATGGGTTGCTTGTCGTCCAAGTCGCCTTTCTTCCTCTCGGGGCCGATCGGGATACCGCCGCGTATTGCGTTGTGGCAGAGGATGAAACGCCGTACTTTGTGAAGTTGAGACGGGGGGTCTTTGACGAGACTGCCGTGGCGTTACCCAAATTTCTCAGCGACAAGGGCATCGTGCAGATCATCGCCTCCCTCCCAACCAAGACAGAGCAACTCTGGGCAAGCCTGGAGGCCTTCAAGTTGATCCTTTACCCTTTTATTGAGGGCCACAGTGGTTATGAGGTCGACTTGTCGGATCGCCACTGGCGCGATCTTGGCACAGCCCTCAAGAGCATTCACACTGCGGTAGTGCCTCCAGCGCTAGCGAGACGCATCCAGCAGGAGGCCTATTCTCCACAGTGGCGCGAAATCGTAAAGACGTTCTTGGGGCGTGTTGCCGATGGCACTTTTGCCGACCCCGTTGCAGCAGAACTAGCGGCGTTTTTGAAGGCCAGACGCGGTGAGATTCTCGATCTCGTCGGGCGCGCTGAACGGCTCGCTCTGGCACTTCAAGCCCGATCCCTGGAATTTGTCTTGTGTCATTCTGACATCCACGCAGGCAATATCATGATTGATGCAAACGGCGCTCTTTACATTGTCGATTGGGACAATCCAATCTTTGCACCCAAAGAGCGTGATTTGATGTTCGTCGGCGGCGGTCTGGGGGGTGACGGGCATACAGCCCAAGAAGAAGAAACCCTATTCTACCGGGGCTATGGTCAAACACAAATCGATCCAATAGCGTTGGCGTATTATCGTTATGAACGAATCATTCAAGACATTGCGGTCTTCTGCGAGCACATCTTCTTGACAACCGAAGGCGGTGAAGATCGCGAACGATCGCTTCGCTATTTGACATCCAATTTTCTTCCCAACAGCACTATTGAGATGGCCTATAAGTCGGACAAGACACTCAAAGATGGGTAGGCCGCAGATCAGACACAACAGCTACTTCTTGTGCGCGTCGACGCAGGCCGGACACACGACCTGGCCGGAACGGGTCAGCGTCAGGGCCAGCGTCGGCCGCCCGCAGACGGGACACACTGTCGCTTCCACTCTTTGCAGGGCCGGGTCCCACACCACTTCAGTCTCTCCGGCGCTCCCCCGCTGCGGAACCAGCCGGGCACGCACCCGCAGTTTTGGCTGAATCACCCACAACACGTTGAGCAGTCGCACCTGAACGCGCAGCGTCATCTTCCGGCGCAGCTCGGCGATCCGCGCTTGCTCCTCGCGATCGAGAGCCTGTCGCTGTGAAGCGAAGCGGGCCGTGGGTGAAGCCGAAGGGTGCGCTGCATCTTCGCCCCGGGCTTCGGCGCGCGCCTGTCGCTCGGCCAGTTCGGCCCGCAGGTCGTCGAAGTAGTGACCGATGCGCTGGGTCTCGCGCTGCAGAACTTGCTGAAGTTCATGCCGCCGTGCGGAGGCTGCCACCGCCACGCTGCGCGTCGCTTCTTCGCGGGCGAGCCGATACGCCTGTGCCGGAGTCAGGCAGGGCGCATCGGGATAAGGAAACGGTCGGGTATCGGAGATGACGGCATGCTGCAAGACCTCTTCCTGGTGGCGCGCCACCCGGCCGTAGTACAGATCGATCCCGACCGGAATAGTGCTGTGCTCCTTTTCGTCGCTGATGAAGGTTGCCTGGAACCAGAAGAGCGCCTGCCGGAAATGGTACACGCGCGGGGTCGCCGGTTGAAGGTCGATGCTGGGCGGCGCCTGCAGACCTCGCCGCAGGAGAGAGGGCAGATCGTGCGGTGACAGGTTGTGGCCGGTCAGATAGACGCGGCTCGACCGGCCTAGCGACTGGGCGTGCTCGAAGATCCGGTCGAGCAGCGGGTTGCCGAACGCCATCAGGTGCACGTCGGGATAATCGGCCATCGCTTCGGGGTCGAAGGCGATCCGGATCATCTCGTCGCGCGCGGGCAGGTCGAGCTGTCCGGTAACCGAAGCCGGCAGCATTACGTCGTACACCTGCGGCTCGACATCCTGCCATACGCCGCCGACCGCGTCGACGTATTCCAGCAGAAGTTTCTCCAGGGGGCCGTCGTCGGTCACGGCGTCATTCCTTGGGGGCAAACCGATCGCCAAACAGACGGTCGTCGTATTCGTGCTGGCGCAGATAGGCCTGTTTGGCATCGATCAGGCGGCGACCCAGCTCTTCCATTCGCCGGCCGAACTGGTCTTCGTCTTCGGACTGCGTCCACAGGTCGAAGACGATGTCCTCGAACTCGCGCTCCTCATCCAGGTTACCCAGGATCATCTCGATCTCGCCGATGACCAGCTCGAACATGTTGATCTTGGCTTCCAGAAGATGGAGCAAGTCCGCTTCGATGGTGCCGGCGCTGACCAGGTTGAAGACCTGCACGTCTCGCGTTTGGCCGATCCGGCTCAAGCGCCCGATGCGCTGCTCGATGCGCATCGGATTCCAGGGCAGATCGAAATTGCATATCGCGTGGCAGAATTGCAGATTGCGCCCCTCGCTGCCCGACTCGGTGGAGAGCAGAATGCGGGTCTGGCCCTGGAATGCGCGGATGGCCTGTTCTTTCTCCAGGCGCGACAGGCCGCCGTGGAAGAGTGCCGCCGGCTCGCCGGCCTGGGACAGGACGCGGAACAGGTGATCCTGCGTCATGCGAAACTGGGTGAAGATGACGATCTTATCCGGAAAATCGCGCAGCAGCACCAGCAGCCGCCCGACCTTGGCCGACTCGACTTGCTGACGCGTCCGCTCGGCCAGCGCGCGCAGAACCTGCGATTCGGCAACCTCCAGCTTGGCCGCCTGGGCCAGGCGATCGAGCGTGGCCGCCGCGGCCGAGCCGGAACTGCCCAGCTCCTTTTGTAGGGTGATCAGCGCCATACGCGAGAGCGGCGAGTCCTCGCGCCGCAGATGCTCCTTGACGAAACGCGTCACGTCGGTGTACAGCGCCTGCTCGGCAGGCAGCGGGGCCACCCGCAGGGTCTGCGCGAAGCGGCGCGTGAGGCGCACCGCGACGGTCGAGCGGCGATTGCGCACCATCGCCTCGGCCAGCAACCTGTGCAGTTGATCGACCGCCTGCGGGCGCGGCGTGAGTTTGTCGCGCCGGTCGACGAACTGCGACTGGAATCGCCGCGCCGTGCTGAGCAGCCCGGGCTGAAGCAGGGTCACCAGGTTGTACAGCTCCTCCAGGTTGTTCTGGATCGGCGTGGCGGTGAGCAGGAGGATGTATCGCTTGCGCAAGACGTTGACCAGCTTCCACAACAGCGTGTTGCGGTTGCGGCAGTGATGCGCCTCGTCAACAATGACCATGTCCCAGTCCTGGTCGGCGATGGCCGCGCGGTGCGGCTCGCGCCGGGCGGTGTGGTAGGAAGCCAGGATGCGGTCGAACGACGCCCAGGCCTGCGCGCCGAGCGCCTTGAATGTCTCGTCGTCGTGCGTGATGAAGTCCAGCCCGAATTTGCGGCTCATCTCGCCGCGCCACTGCTCGATCAGCGAGGGCGGCGTGAGGATCAGCACGCGGCGGGCCAGCTTGCGCATGAGCAGCTCGAGCAGGATCATGCCGGCTTCGATGGTCTTGCCCAGACCCACTTCGTCGCACAGCAGCGCCCGTCCACGGAAACGGCGCAGCACCGTCGTAACCGTCTTCAACTGATGCGGGTAGAGCTCTACGTCGTGCAGCAGAGGCAGGCCGATTAGGTTGTCAAAGCCGGGCGAGGCGGCGAATTCGGCGGCGCGCCGGCTCAAGTCAAAGGTCGGCCTCGGCGCGGGTGGTTGTCTCAGCACGTTCAGGTCGTCGGGTGAGAAAGCCACGGGAATGCCGCGATCCGTCATCACTTCGGAGGGGAAGGCGACGGGCGATTCGGCTTCGACGACCAATCGGAAGCGCAGCGGGACGGTGTTCTCCAGTTCAAGGTACTGCGTGCCGCCGGCGGTGTGCAGCACCAGGCTGCCCAGGCCCTCACCGCGCAGCGCGTGTTGTTCAAGGTCATAGCGGGCTGAGGCACTCTGTCCCGCGGCCGATGCGATCAGCGTCACCGTTTCGCCGGCATCGAGCAGCATGTCCCACGACGGATCCAGAAGCCAGGTGTCACCTGTGGCACGGCTGCTGACTTCCCAGCGATCGCCGGGTTGGGCAATGTGGTCGAGCAAGTCCGACATGATAGTGCGTGAAGCGTGACACGTGATAAGCGATGACGAAAGTCCGATTACGCTGGGCCGGCCTTTCGTCCTTCGTCCTTGCCTCACTTGTCAGACAGTCGTCTGCCGTGAGATGGCGGCAGGCTGGGTGAGGCCGATGCCGGGTGGCACGGGTTGGCGCAGGTGACAGGCCGCCCAATGGCCGCCGCCCAGGTCGATCAGCGGCGGCTCGACCTGGGAGCAGATGTCGATGGCGAGGGGGCAGCGCGGATGGAAGCGACAGCCGGCCGGCGGGTTGAGCGGGCTGGGCACGTCGCCTTTGAGGATAGTCCGCTCGCGCTTGAGCGTCGGGTCGGGCATGGGAATAGCCGACATGAGCGCCTGCGTATACGGATGCTGCGGATTACGATACAGACTCATGCGCTCGGCCACCTCGACGATTTTGCCCAGGTACATCACCGCCACACGGTCGCTGATATGTTCGACGACGCTCATGTTGTGTGCGATGAACAGCAGCGTCAGATCGAACTCGCGCTGCAACTGGCTGAGCAGGTTGAGCACTTGCGCCTGGATCGACACGTCGAGCGCGGACACCGGCTCATCGCACACGACCAGATCCGGCCGGAGGACGAGCGCGCGCGCGATGCCGATGCGCTGGCGCTGGCCGCCGGAGAACTGGTGCGGATACCGGCGCGCGTGATAATCCTCCAGGCCGACCTTTTTCATCATCTCCAGCACCCGGCGCTGCCGCTCGCGTGAATCGCTCACGCCGTGCACGCGCAGGCCCTCGGCGATGCTGTCCCCGATCGGCGTGCGCGGATCGAGCGACGAGAAGGGGTCCTGGAAGATGATCTGCACGCGGCGGCGATATGGCTTGAGCTGGCCCTCGCTGAGGTGCGCCAGGTCGTGGCCGTCGAACAAAACCTGTCCGGACGTCGGCTCGATCAGCTTGAGAATCAGCCGCCCGACGGTCGTCTTGCCGCAGCCCGACTCCCCCACCAGCCCCAGCGTCTCGCCGCGCCGGATGGTGAAGGACACATCGTCCACGGCCTTCACCCACCCATGCGTGCGCTGCAGAACACCGCCCTTGACGGGGAAGTATTTAACCAAGTTCCTGACTTCGACAAGACTGTCGGAAGGCATACGACGTGTCACTCATCAGTCATTAGTGATCAGTCACCAGTAATCACTGACCACTCGTCAGTTCTACTCATACAACCAACACCGCACCCCGTGACCGGGCGCAACCGGCTTCAACTTCGGCCTCTCGCGCGTGCAGATCTCCAGCCCATGCTCGACGCGCGCCCGGCAGCGCGGCGCGAAGCGGCAGCCGGGCGGCAGGTCGATCAGGTTCGGCACATTGCCCGGGATCACCTCCAGCTCGCCCCGCTCTATGCCCAGCATGGGAACCGACTCGATGAGGCCCTGCGTGTAGGGATGCTTCGGGTCGCGGAACAGGGTGCGCACGTCGGTTTCCTCGACGATCTCCCCGGCATACATCACCGCCACGCGGCTGCACATCTCGGCGACGATGCCCAGGTCGTGGGTGATCAGGATGATCGAGGTGCCGAGTTCGCGCTGCAGGCCTCGCATCAGGTCGAGGATCTGCGCCTGGATCGTCACGTCGAGCGCGGTCGTCGGCTCGTCGGCGATCAGAAGATCGGGAATGCACGCCAGCGCCATGGCGATCATCACGCGCTGGGCCATGCCACCCGACATCTCGTGCGGGTACGAGTCGACGCGGCGCTCCGGATCAGGGATACCCACTTTCTTCAGCATCTCGATCGCGCGCGCGCGTCCCGCCTTGCGGCCCATGGCCTGGTGAATCTCCAGCACTTCGCTGATTTGAGGCCCCGCCCGGAAAACCGGGTTCAACGATGAGGTGGGTTGCTGGAAGATCATCGAGATGCGCGAGCCGCGAATCTTGGTCATCTGATCGCGCGACAATTCCAGCAGATTCTGCCCGTCGAATAGGATGCGACCCGATTCGATCTTGCCCGGCGCTCCGACCAGGCGCAGGATCGACAGCGAGGTCACGCTCTTGCCGCAGCCCGACTCACCGACCAGCCCGACGATCTCGCCGCGGTTGACGTGGAAGTTCACGCCATCCACCGCCTTGACGATCCCATCACGGGTATGGAAGTAGGTGCGCAGGTTTTGAATGTCGAGGAGAAGCTCGCCGTTAGAAGACATAGCTGCGATGATCGGTCGGCTACGCGCACAAGGGATCAGCGATGTAGACGCGGGTCGAGCGCATCGCGCAGACCGTCGCCGAGCAGATTGAAGGCCAGTACGGTGAGCATGATCGCCAGGCCCGGAAAGATCAGAAGGTGCGGCGCGTTGAACACGCTGGCGCGCTCGACGCCAAGCATCGCGCCCCATTCAGGATGCGGCGGCTGCTGGCCCAATCCTAGGAATCCGAGCGCCGCCGCGTCGAGGATCGCCGTCGCGATGCCCAGCGTGCCGGCGACGATGAGCGGCGTGAGTGAGTTGGGCACAATGCGCCGGAACAGGATGCGCGCCCGCGACACGCCGAGCGCACGGTCGGCGGCGACGTAATCCTGCTCCTTGATCGACAGCACACTCGACCGCACGATGCGCGCATAGACGGGTATAGACACGAAGCCGATAGCAAACAATGCCGGGACGAGCGGCGACAGGCCGCCCTCGACGATGATCGGGCGCAGGATCGCTACCAGCGCAATTGCCAGCAACAGGCTGGGGAAGGCCAGCAGCACGTCCATGAAGCGCATCACCAAGTTATCGAACCAGCCGCCGAGGTAGCCAGCCACTGCGCCGATCAACGTGCCGACCACTATGCCGAACGTGACCGTCGCCAGGCCGATGAAGAGCGACACCTGCGCGCCGTACACGACCCGGCTGAACAAATCGCGGCCGTTGCTGTCCAGCCCGAAAAGGTGTTGAGGCTGATCGTCCGGACAGCCCAGCAGGTGGATGCACGGCGGCGTGCGCGTCGTGTTGTCCGGATCGAGGTAGTCGATCGGATCGTACGGCGCGATCAGCGGAGCGAAAATCGCGACGAACAGCAGAACACCCAGAATAAACAATCCGATCTGGGCCGATCGGTTCCGGAGCAGGCTGTGGAAGGCGTCGCGCCATAGACTGGCCGGCTGGATCGCTGCTTCCTGAGTCCCCGCCTCGGTCACAACGTCGAAGGACCCCATGGCGATTCTCGATTCACTCATCACGCGCCACCTATCACGTATCAGCTCAACCTCACGCGCGGGTCGAGGTAGGCGTACGAAGCATCGACCAGCAAATTGACTCCGACGAAGATCAGGGCGATGACAAGCGTGAAGCCCTGGATGACCGGATAATCGCGCGCGAAAATCGAGTCCACCAGGAACTTGCCCATGCCGGGCAGGCCGAATACCGTCTCGGTCAGCACGGCGCCGCCGAGCAGCGCGCCGAACTGCAGGCCGATGACCGTCACCAGCGGCAGCATCGCGTTGCGCATGGCGTGCTTGAACACGACGGCCCGTTCGACGACGCCCTTGGCGCGCGCGGTGCGGATGTAGTCAAGCCCCATCACGTCGAGCAAGTTGGAGCGGGTGAGCCGGGCGATGATCGCGAGCGGGATCGTGCCGAGCGCGATGGCAGGCAGGATGAGATGCTTGACGGCATCCCCATAGACAGTCCAGTTGCCGGTCACCAGCGCATTGAAGGTGTACATGTTGGAGAGGAAGGTGACGATCGTGAGCGGCAGGCCTTCGAGGTTTCCGAGCTGCCACGTTTCGATCAGTGGCGGAATCGTGACGCCCGCCGTCAACCGGCCCTGCGTCGGCAACTGAAGCGGCGTGTCTTTCAGGCCGACGCCGAACAAGCCGGCCAGGAGCAAGCCGAGCCAGAAAATCGGCATCGACACGCCGAGGTTGGCGCCGATCATCGTGGCGGCGTCAATCGGCGAGTTATGACGATAGGCTGAGATGATCCCCAACGGAATACCGAACACGACGGCGAAGAGCAAGGCCGCGATCGCCAGCTCGAGCGTCATCGGCATGCGTTCCAGCAGGATGACGTCGATGGGCCGGCCGAACTTGATCGACTTGCCCAGATCGCCGCTCAACAGGTTCGACAGGTAGCGCAGAAACTGAACGACGACGTTGTCGTTGAGCCCGGAGCGTTCTTTGAAATCCTCGCAGGCCTGCGGCGTGGCGCGCTCGCCCAGCAGCGACGTGCACGGATCGCCGGGGATGGCGCGCACAAGGACGAAGGCAACGAAAATGATCCCGATGAGAACGGGGGCGATCAACAACAGGCGCCGCAACAGGAAGCTACCCATTCGGCTCTCACACTCTTGACCGATTATGGCGGGTGAGCGGGGCTATGCCCACTCACCCGCCTATCTCCCTGCACTTACCCCTACCTGCGCCGCGTGATCACTGCGGCGGCGGGTTCAGGAACGAAGCGAACAGGAACGTCCAGTACTCGAACAGGCCGGAGTTGCCGACGTGCAGCGGATGAGCGGCATCCCACTGAACGGCGAACGTTGCCACCACATCGTTCGCCGTGAGCGGCGTGCCATCCGAAAACGTGACGCCCGGGCGGAGATTGCACGTCCACTCGGTCAGATCGGCGTTCGGATCGCAGCTCTCGGCCAGGCCGGGTTCGACTTCGGTGCTGCCGATCTTGTACGACAGCAGCGCGTCGAAGATCTGCTCGCAGGCGCGCAGCGTCTCGCCGTCGGTCTCGTCGGCGCAGTACAGGCTGAGCGGCTCGGCGTTCTGCATCCACACCAGCGTGTCGCGGTCCGGCGCTTCCAGCACGCGCCAGATCTCGGTGCTCAGCGGGCTGGAGTGTGCTCCTTCCACGTCGGCCTTGAAGACTGTCGCCGAACCGCCGTGAGCCACGGCGACCATCGGCGAGTGCTGCTTGATCAGCGTGTTGGCCTCGGCATACAACTTGTTGCGCTCCCCTTGATCGGCCAGCGTGCGCGCCTCAGCCAGCACCTCGACAATATCCGGGTACAGGTCGCCGAAGCGCGGGCTGGCGCCGGCACCAAAGAACACGTCCACGAAGTTCACCATGTCCGGGAAGTCTGCGCCCCAACCGAGCAGGAAGAAGGGCAGTTTGCCCTCGCCGGCATTCGTGATGAACGTGCCCGATTCCTGCACCTCGATCGTAACGTTGATGCCGTACTCCTTGAGCTGCGCCTGTATCTCTTCCGCCACCTTCCCGGGCGCGGGCAGGTAGCCGCGCACCACATCGCGGTAGGACACCGTCACGTCGAATCCATCGGCGTAGCCGGCCTCGGCCAGCAGCGCCTTGGCTCCCTCTGGATCGTACTCATACCAGGATTCGCCCTCGCAGCCGCCGGGAATGGCGCACGGCGTGAAGTGCGAAGCGACCTCTGAGCCGGGCGGGTAGTATTTGTCAACGATCGCCTGCCGGTCGATGCCCATCGCAAGCGCCTGGCGGACGCGCTCGTCGTCGAAAGGCGGGAAAAAGTTGTTCATGCCGACATAGAACACGTTCAGCGCGGTGCGCGGATAGAGCGTCAGCGAGGAATCGCCCTCGATCGCCGGGAAGTCGTTCGGATCGGGGTTGTCGATGCCGTCGGCCTCGCCCGACTGCAGCGCCGTGAAGCGCGCCGTCGCCTCCGGATTCCACTTGAAGATGATGCGCTCCGTCTTGGCCGGCTCCTCCCAGAAGTCCGGGTTGGCCACCAGCGTCAGGTGATCGCCGCGCACCCATTCCTCGACCATGTACGGGCCGGTGCCAAGCGCCTGCTCCAGCAGGTCGCCGCCGCCGCCGGTCGCTTCCAACTGCGCGGCAGAGTGAATACCCAACGATGAGAAGGCGACCTTCGACCGGAAGGCCGGATCAGGCTCGCACAGCGTGAACTTGACCGTCAGCTCATCCACGGCCTCGATATGCTTCATGATGCCGCCGTAAGCGCAGTCTGCCGGCCCCGCCTCAGGGTAGGCCATGCCCTCGAACTCGGGCGGCGCTGCGGTGGGTGGCGGGGGCTCCGTGGGTGGCACCGCGGTGGGCGGCGGCGGCTGAGTCGGCGCGACCGTCGTCGCCGCGCCGCCGCAGGCCGATAAAACGACCGAAGCGACCATCAGCAGCGACATCACTGCAAACAGCTTGCGGTTGTGCAACATTCTTTCTCCTCCTTAGAGAAAACTTGCGTGTAGAGACGTTGTACCGACAAGCGAACCAGAATGACTCTCCCTGGCCTCACCTCCCTTCTAATGCATCTTGCGCCTTGACCGTGCCGGAATACTTACCAATCCGTGTCATCCGCCTGCCCTCGCCTGCTGCCTGCCCTCGCCCGCTGTCTGCGGGGGTGTGCGGGGGTGAGAAATCTGTGTGTCAGGTCATGCGCGCGGCGGTATGCCTTCTCGGACGGATCGGATGGCCTCCTCGGCGGTCGGATATACGTTGAACAGGCTGATGAAGCCCACCATCTCGAAGATCTCGCGCACGCGCGGCGCCATGCTGCACAGGACGACGTCGCCGCCGGCCAAGCGCGCGCGCCGCCGCGCGCTCAGCAGCGCGCGCAGGCCGCTGCTCGACACGTACGTCACTCCCGCCAGATCCACGATCAGCCGCGCGCGACCGGCGTCCAGGTGCTCCGTCAGGACCTGTTCGAACGGCGGCACGCTGAACGTGTCCAACCGTCCCTGCGGGGCAACGCGGACGATATCGGCCTCGAGTATTTCCTGCGCCACGGCGCCGTTCACTTGGCGCCCCGCTTCACCATGCTCAGATGATTGCCCACGCCCTCGTCGAAATGGAACGTCACTTCGTCCATCAGTTTGCGCATGAAAAACAACCCAAGTCCGCCGACCTTCATCTCTTCGAGATCCAACAGATTGGCGCCGACCCGTGGTTCCGGAACCACGTCCGGATTGAACGGCCGGCCCCGGTCGTAGATGTCTACGCGCAAATCGCCGTTGCCGTCGACGCGGCAGGATAAGACGATGTCGCCCACCCGATTCGGACCGTACGCGTGCTCGACGACATTGGAGCACGCCTCGTCGACGGCCATCTGGACGCGAAAGACGTCATCCTCGTCGAAGCCGGCATCCCGGGCGACCCCAGCGATGAAGTCTGCGATCTCGGCCAGGCTCTCGAAGCGGCCCGGCACTCTGAGGGTTTTCTCTTCCGACATCGAAGGCTCAAAATGAGCCGACTGCCTCCAGAGTGTCCTCGTACATGGTGAAGACCGACGTCAGCCCGGCGAGATCGATCACTTCGCGCACGCGCTCCGAGGGCCGGGCGATCACCACGTCGCCCCCCGCCTTCTTGGCCGCTTTGAGCGCAGACACCAACGCGCGCAGACCCGCGCTGCTCATGTATTCGACTTCGGCCAGCTCCATGACGATTTGATGGCGCCGGCTCTCGAGCAGGTCTTGCAGCGCCTTTTCCAGATCCGGCGATGCCGCGCTATCGACGCGGCCGCTCACCGTAACGACGTTGACACGCTTCAAATCGCGGCTAGAGATCTGCATCCCTCGACTCCTGTTTAGGGTGTGAGCGATTATACCACAGGCATTTTGCAACGGCCAAAGTTATCAGTCATCAGTTGTCAGTCATCAGTTATCAGTGGTCAGTGGTCAGTCATTTCGCTACTCACTGATCACTGCTCACTGATCACTGATTACTGATCACTGATTACTGCTCACTGGTTACTAGCCAGTCGCGTGGCGCCGGCTGCCAGGCCGGCGAACAGCCAAAAGAAGGCAACCGAGTGGTGAAAGTCCAGGTTGAAGAAATAATGGTCGAATATGCCGCCGACCAGCGCGCCGGCGATCGCGGCGTGCAGCCCCCACCACATCGGCTCCAGCGCTGGGCGGTCGCGCACGGCCCGACGCGCTCGCCACGACCACGCGAACAGCGTGAGCATGGCGAGCAGGAAGGCGGCCAGGCCGACCATTCCCATTTGCTGAGCGATCGTCAGGTACACATTGGCGACGCCGAGGTAGGTATCGAGGTCGGGAGCGCCGGTGAAGCCGACGCCGAAGATGGGATAGCGTCCGATCAGGGTCAGCGCGTCTCGATACTCGCCGAAGCGCATTTGCGTCGCCAGGTCTTCACCCTGCACGCCTTCGAAGAAGTGCGTGACGTAGGCCTGCGTCTGCGGCAAGATGAGTATGAATATGACCGCCACAGCCAGGATCGGCATGATCTTGCGGTAGCGCAACACACTCAACCCGAGCAGCGCGGCGCCGGCGCCGACGAACGATCCGCGCGAGATGGTCAGCACCAGCGCAGTCGCCATCGCCGCAGCGATGATCGCCGCCCAGCCGCGTCGCACGACCGGCCGCGAGCCGAAGACCTGCGCCGCGCTCACGGAGAGCGTCATGATCAGCAGCCCCCCGAGCACGTTCGGATCGACCGCAGTGCCGGTCGCGCGCTGCGTCAGGCTTGGATCGTCGCGGATGTAGCGCAGCACGCCCGGCCCTTCCGGGTAACCGAAAACGCGCAGCCGGGACAGCAGCTCCATCGTCGTGCCATCGGGCAGGATGTACAACACGATCGCGATGAGCGACGCCAGGAAGCCGGCGATCATGATCGCGCGGACGAACTTCGCCAGGCGCGCCTCGTCGCGAACCGTATCCACGACCATGAAAAACAGCATGATGCTGAGCAAGACCTCCGCGAAGTGGCGCGCCACGGTCTGCGTCAAGGGCGCGTGCCCCAGCCCGGCCACGAAGGACGCCAGCGCCAGCGCCAGGAAGATCAGCACCGGCACGCCGATCGGCACAGCGGCGAACCGGCCCAATTTGCCCGTCACACGCTGCATCAGCCACACGAAGAACAGCGCCCCGACGATCAGGTCGAGGAACGTCGGCTTGAACCCGACGTTGACCGGCAACGCGCCGAAGGGAAGAAGACAAATGACGGCAATCAGGGCCACGTAGCCGACGTCGATGTCGCGTAGCACCCACAGGCCGAGGGTCATGCCGGCGAGCAGGCCGAGGCTGATCAGCCCGCCCAGCAGTGAGACGAGCAGCCCGCCGACCAGCGAGACCGCCAGCACCAGGATCAGCACGCTCGGCATTGACAGCCGTGCGTCAGTGGGTCGGAACACAGATTGAAACCAACGTGTGCGCTGCATATACAAATTAAACTCCTGGAATGGGCAAAAGGTTCAGTGGCGTCTGACCGGCACACGGCGATCACGGATCGGCTGTGGATGCGGGTGGGAACCAGGCGACCAGGGGTAATGAGGCTGCATCCTCAGGAAGCCGGTTTCCCCCTTGATCGCGCGCCGGCAGCCGGGTGACCGTATCTGGATCATACAGACCGATGCGGAGCTTCCCCTCATCCAGGTGAATACCCTCCGGCAAAGATAGCGTGTAAACGTCCAAGAGTTGCTCGCCCAGGCGCCATGTCTCCAAAGGGCGGGTCCACCACACGGGCACACCGTCAGCCTGAGCGACGAGCCGGCCGGATACGTCCAACAAGTGAACGAAGACTTTAGCGCCGATGTGCGGACGATCGGCCAGAGCGCGCCAGATGAGCACGATATGCAAGTCAGTGCCGCGCCTGATCCAAACGCCTTCCAGTTCAGCCACCTCCCCGAACCGCGCGCCGACCGCCTGCTGGCGGCGCAGGATGGTCGCCGGGCTGGCGTACAGGCGCAGCCGATTGCCATTCGCGTCGGCCGGGCCCAGGTGCAGCGCCAGTCGAGCCAGCGCCGCCTCGGCGATGCGCTGCGGATCCCAGGCCGGGTTGTGGTAGTCCAGATACCATAGCACCTCGTGCTCGGCCAGCAGCGCTTCAAGTTGTTCCTCCAACTCTTCGAGTGTCTGTGTCGGGTAGGCCGGGATCAGTGCACAGCCCAGGCTGCGCTCAAAGTAGACATCGGAGTAGTAGCAGTGCGCCGCATCGGGCGTACCCAGCCCGAACACGTCCCTCGACCCGGCGTGCTCCACCAGATACGCGCTCAATTGGCGAGGAAGAGGGCGCAGCCACTCGTTGGGGGACATCGAGAATCTTGGATCATATGGCAGGCGTATCGTGCGCCAGGTAGGTGAGAGCATCACCGCGGCCAGCACGAAGAACACCCCCAGCCCCAGCCAGCGCCGACGCCCTACCAGACTCCCCAACCCCAACACCGCAAACAGCAGCCACGGCAGCATGTACTTCGGGTGATAAAGCGGCTTGACCCACACTAACACCGCATACCCTCCTAACGGCAGCGCCACCATCCCCAGCAGCAGCCAGCGCCAGGGCTTCGCAGCCTGGAGACTCCCTGCCAGCCAGCCCCCTACCAGCAACGCCCCACCCATGACGCTCGGCCACACGTCTGGGATGTCCCGATACCCAAATGTCCCCACCACCGCCAGACGCCCCAGGGTGTCCCACGGCAGCAGCGTGAACGACCACGTCTTGCCCGCGCTCAGGCTCGTTGGGTTGAAAAAGCCTTGCCCCATCAGCGGCAGCCAAAGCGCGAAAGCCCCCCAGGCGATAACCTGCGAAACGAGCCAGCGGCGGCGGGCAGCGCCGGTCAACGCCATCAGTCCCCATAGGCCTAGCGCAGCCACAAATAGAACATTAAAGTAATGCGTCAGCAAGGCCAACAGGCTGGCCACAGCCGCGATCCCGATGGCTGAGCGTCGAGGCAACCGCTCGAAGCGCAGCCCAATTAGCACCGCGAAGGCCAGACCGGTGATCATCGGGCCGTACATTCGCGCCTCGCGCACATGCGCCGTAACCTGAGGATTCAAGCCCAGGAAGAGAACGGCCGATAATGCTGCGAGCTGTCCCAGACCGATTGTGCGTCCCAGGCGGTAGACCAGGCTAAGCAATAATACTCCGTTCAGCACTGACAGGTATCGTACGAGGAACTCCGGACGACTCCCCGCCAGGATGTGCCAGGCACGCATGATGAGATAATAGACCGGCGGATGTGGCTCATCGGTGTTCAGCAGTCGCAATATCTCACCGGCCGGCCGGGTGGTCAAAATCGCCACGAACGACTCATCACTGCTGAGCGACGGGTAACCCAGGTCCCAGATCCAGACTGCCAGGAAGGCAAGGCAGATCAGGACAGCCAGAAAAGTCGGCCTTACGCTGACAGGGCGCAGTGTCAGCCGTGCAGGGATTGCTTCACGCATGAGCCTCGATCTACTCCGTGAGTGTCACGGGCATGGAGATGCTCGTACCGTGCCACTGAAAGGTTGACCTCGTTCAAACACGGCCAGGTTTATTGAGACGCTGGCTGCCAGACCAGCACACTGTCGCCACCTTCCAAAAGACTGAGCCGTCGTCCGGTTGTGGGATCGTACATGCCCACGACGATCCGATCCAGAACGGCGCTCTCCGGCGGGAGCTGAAATTCGTGCACATCGAGAACGATCGCGCCAGGCCGCCAGGCACGGGTGGGCGCTGCGCTGTTCCGCGGGATGCTGTCGTGCTGACCTGCGATCCCGCCCTCCGATGAGAGCGCGTGCACGAAGACCGTGTAATCGGCGGGGATGGCAGTTGTCGTTGTCCATATGAGGCTAACCCGCAGCCAATCTCCTCCCTTAGGGTGAGGATAATTCGGGTTGCCGTTTACGGTGACGTACGCCCCCACCAATCTTATCCCCTGTGCAAACTCAACATTCAGCGATCGATAGTATGGCAAGTCTTCCGGGCGGGGCACGAACAGCCGCAGCCGTGTTTTGCCAAATCGGTAATCTGCTGCAGCGAAGTAACGGTCCGCAAGCCGCGATTCGACAAAACCATCAGCGTCCCATTGAGCCACGCGCATCGGTATATGCCATATTCGGTCGTATCGGGACGCGAGTGCGCCAACTGCACCGTCCACCTCCACTGGATCGAAGTCGGGCTCGGCCGGCAGCATATCGTATGGCAGTGTGAGGCGCCTCAAGTAGTACACGGTTGCAGGATCTGGAAGATTCGCGACGATGACGTCGCCCGGCCGGCTGTCCGTGGCGAGCAGAGCGGCGAGATCTCGTAGTCCACGCGACTTGCTCCAGTGCGGATCGAAATGATAGTTATACAGGCTCGCCGCACATCCAATCAGTGCCAGTCCACATAGAGCAACTAGGGCGACACGGCGGGGACGCTGCCACAGCATCGCCAGCGCAGCGGCGAACAGGATGTACAGAGCGGGAAAAGCTACGCTGAAGTAGAACGTATTGTAGGTCGCGCGGGTCCGTGTCACTAAATATATACCGACCAACGTGATCAACGGCCAGCCCAACAGCAGCCCGGCCCAGGGCCGGCGCCTGGGCCAGAGCCACATCGCGCCGGCCAAGACCGCAACCGTACTGATGAGCATTCCCGCCAGCGCAACGGGATCGGGCACCGCCGGCCCCAAGCCCGCGTCGCCCAGAGTCTCTAATAGAAAGTCCGCCACGGGGTAAATCGCCGGGTCGGCGAGCTGGCCGGCGCTGTAGATCGGCAGCATAGTTATCCACCATGGTAGCACGACGAGCGCGATTGCGCCGCCGGCGCCTAGCCACCGCAGCCAGCCGGGTCGTGCGGGGCGCTTCAGCGCGACATACAGGCCATGCGCCAACAGCCCGAAAATGGCGTAGTAATGGCTGTACAGCGCGAACGATGCGCTCAGCACATAGAGCGCCCAACTGCGCCGACCGGGGCACAGCACACCTGGCAATTGTCGCGTGGCGACAACCAACCCTATCAGTGCAAGCAGGTACATGCTGCGCACATCCTGCGCCAGCCAGATCTGATACGGATTCACGGCGGCTATGCCGGCCGCGCTGAGAGCCAGCCAATCGTCTTCATCCACCCGGTGGGCAAGTTTGAAGATCAGCGGCACCAGTAAAAGACTGAGAAAACCCGACAGACTGCGCAACGCAAACTCGCCATCGCCGAAAACGCGCATCCATATCTGCAATAGCCAGTAATGCATGGGCGGTTGAGGATCGCCTTCACGCACGATGCGCGCGACCAGCGCGATCGGATCCGGCTCGCCGGTGACGTAGCTCCAACTGAATGCTTCATCGCCCCGAAGTTCCTGAGCGTCGATTTGAAACATGCGAAGCGCGAACGCCAACAGAATGACGCCGAGCAACACGGGCAGCATGTCGCGCTCGCGCGCGGAAGAAGCCGCGCCTTCACCGCTCATGGCGCCTCCGCATAGACCGTGCGAGCACGATCAATCCGGCGAAGCACGTCACACCCGAGATACCGACACCGATCCATACGCTGGAAGGCTGAAAGACCATCTCCACACGATGATGTCCCACCGGTACCACCACCGAGCGCAACGCGACATCTGCCCGCACGACGGGCGTCTCGGCGCCATCCAATGTCGCACGCCAACCGGGATAGTCTAGCTCGCTCAACATCAGAAGGCCGGCTGCCGATGCGTCGACGTCGACCACAATGCGCTCCGGCCCATAGGTCGAGACTCGCAGCGAGGAACCGGCGGACGATTCAGTTACTGTCACAGGCTCTGCGACGATTGCCTCGCGATGCAGATCGAACGCCACATCGGCCAATGCGGCCAGCGCCGAGTCGTCATCCATCACGCGAGCGCGATGCACCATCCACACGCGAGGCGCCGGGTCGGCCAGGCGGAACAGATTCAAGCGTCGGCCAAGCCCACTCCTGCTGTCAACGACTTCAGCCGGGACAGACAGGCTGTCCTGGTCGATGATGGCGTACTTCACGTTGAACAATTCCCACTCCCGCTCCTTTGTCAACGCATCACGCACGCGCGCATAATGCCTGATCACCAGCGGGCTGGCTCCATTCACGGACTGCACATGCGCCAGGTTGCCCCAGTTTCCCTCAAGCCAGCCGCGGTCGTCTACGCGGGCGAGATCGGCATCCGCGCGAACGGTGTCGAGCAGACCGGGAAGAGCAGCCTGCAGCTCGGGCAGACGCGGCTCAAGGTCCGTGCGCCAGTTGGTCGTGAACAGGTCAAACACGATCAGCGCGAGCGCGAGCGCCGGCCATAACGGGCGTCCCGTCGATGGAGGTTGGCGCAGCTTCAACCAGCCGATCGAGGCAAGTGCCAGGAAAGCCGCGAACACGGTTCGATCCAGCGCCGTCGTCACATCGGGCGCGCCACGGGCATAGGCCGCCTGCCACAGCGCAAACAGAACCGCTGCCAAAAGGACTAAACCGGCAACGAGCCAGCCTAGAGCGCGTCGCATCAAGCCAGCCAGGCGCTGCGAATCCTGCGCGCGGAGCGCTACGAATCCGATTCCGGCGGCGATCGCAAGTGCGAAACTCATGATGCCCGCGGCTCGTTCCTGTGATCGAAAAAGGTTGAACCCGGGCACCCACTGGTACAGGAGGTTATACAGAAACGTCGCGCCGCCGAGAGACAATACAAACGCACCCAGCGCAATGGCCAACCAAAAGAATGCCAGTCGCTTGCCATCGCCCAGCACCGCGAAGACGGCAAGGAGCAAGGGCACGAGGCCCACGTACAGCGGCGACCATGCCCCAGTCGTACCCGGCAGCAGCATCTGGACTATGTCGCGCAGGGCGAAGCCCCCCGCCAGCGCGTCATATCCCAACTCACTCCGCGTGGACAGTCGCATGAACTCAAGCGACGGCAGCCACTGCGCTGCCGACGCGCCTAGTCCGATGAGTCCCAAGACGGCGAACCGTGCCGCCGCTTCGCGCCAGCCGGTGCGCTGCGAGTACGCGCGCCACACGCCATACAGCAAAGCCAGGTAGGCCATGTGCAGCGCCGTTTGGGGATGCCCTGCCAGCAGCGCAATCGCCATGACGAGCCCGGCGCCGACACTCGCCGTGCTGCGCGACCCAGCCCGCGCCGAGGTGAAGGCGATATCGACCAGGAGCAAGAGCAGCGGCAACCAGGTCACAGTCTCAAGGATGGCCAATTGAAGAATGGGATAGCTGGTCAGGTAACCGCCGAAAGCGAAGACGATGGCTGCGACGAGCGCCGCTATCCGGTCTTTCAGCACACGCCACGCGAAGGCGAAGATGAAAGCGCCGGCCAGGAAGACGTGCGCGATCGCTTCCATCTCCAACGCGAAATATGTGAAGCCACCCGGGCCGGCAAGCAGGATGGTGATCCAGCGCGGCGGATAGAAGCTGGCCGACTGCACGTCGGCCAGGAAAGGATGCCCTGAGTACACGTACGGATTCCACAATGGAAGTTGACCTTGCCAGAGGCGCTCGGACTGGTAAACTGCGGACGCGTAGAACTGTCCGGAGAAATCGCCCGCCGCAAACGAGGCGCGATCAATCGCACTGGGCGTCCAGATACGCCAAAAGAACGCAGCGCACAGAAGGCCTAGGAACCCATAGGGAGCAGCTCCGCGCAGAACAGGCTTCAATCGGTCAAACATGGTCAGGGAAGTGATATGCCGATCAGAACACGATCGTCTGGCATTGGATTCTGACTCGCATCACGAACGGGCAGACGCGCCCCGTCATCTATGCGATACAGGCCGAGTGCCAGTCGATAAGCGCCGGCCGGCAGATCACCCGGCAGCGGCAGAATACGCGTGTCCAACACCGTCTCGCCGGGCTGCCACCACGAGGTAGGATAGTCGCCATTCAGCGGCTGACTGTCCCATTGTGTAATCATACGGCCCTGGCTGTCAAGTAGATGGACGAACACCGTGTAATCCTCAGGAGGACGCTGCAAGGCAGACCAGTGTAGCCCCAACGCGACTTGCTTCGACGCGGACGAAGCGACATTTAACTCGTAGCCATCCAGTTGAATCACGTCGCCGAATGTGATTCTTGATGAGACGGCCGGCTCCCTCCTCCCTTCGGTCGGGGACTTCGCGGGCCAAGTCACGGGCGACGGCAACGCGCTTGCATCGAATATCAATGCCGGAATGGGGTTTCCCGCACCGTCCGTGAGCGCCGCCCAACGCCGCCGAGACCAATCGATCAAGTTGATGTGCGCCCGCACCAGGGTGGGGCGCTGCGCATCAGGGTCGAGTGGAATGCGATACTCGTCGGCGAAGATCGCGCCCGCCGGACAATCACTCGTCGCCAGCAAGCCGCGATGCGGATAGGCGTCGATCTTGCCGATTTCGGCAAGATCACGCCCTTTCGCCGAAATTGACACGCTGTAATTGTCCTGAATGGGGACGAGGCACTGCCAATACAGCGTGACCCTGAGCTGACCGTCCGAGTCAACTCTCCGAAAGGGTACGATTCCGAGCAATCTCATCCGGTCATCGAACGTCACGTTCAGCGTCTGCAGGTCGGCGGGCAAATCAGAGCGCTCGATATAGCGCACGGCCGCGTACGTCGGAGCGATATCGGCAAACGGCGCGCGTAGCGCAACCAAGAGCATCACGATAGGCACACACCACTTCAAGACGAGCGACACAGGCCTATTGGAGAAGCGAACGGCGACGCGCTCCACAAACGCGTCCCAGCCCATCCAAATCAGCGCGCTGATCGCGCCGATGGCCAGGAAGAGCAGCCGTCCCTGGGAGGCCGGTGTGATCGACGTCCAGCGGACGATGCCGACGAAAACCGTGAGCACATAGAGCGCCAACACCAGCCACGGCCACAGGCGAGATCGGTCTCCCTCGCGCCAGACGCGACGAACGTATAACGCGGCGCCCAGTGCCGCCAGCACCGTCAACATGTCGTAGAAGACGTATGCCAGAGGCAGGGTCAGGATATTGACTGCGCCAAACAGCGCCCAGTAGGCGATCTTGAACCCCTCGAGCTCGGGTATCAGTTGCAGCAGGGTCATGGATCGACGCCCGGCGACGTCGGCCATTGTCTCGATGCCGAGCCACTCGCCGTACAGCTCGTAGTTGCGCGCGTACCACCAGCCGGCGATCAGCGCCACACCGGCCGCTAGCATCAGTCCCGAACCCACCCAGCGTGTCCACTCGCGCTTCGGAAGATGAACTACCGACAGAGTAATCGCCGCCGGCACGAGCAGAGTTAAGCCACTCACTTTGGAGAGCGCGGCCAGGCCGATGGTCATTGCCAATGCGGCACGCCGGATCAGCCAGCGGCGCTGGTCCGGCTCCGCCTCGCGCGATCCATAGCGTCGCTCGTTCAGGATGCGCATCGTCAATACGAGCGCGATCGTCGAGACCAGGATCAACAAGTTGTCATTGTTGACCGAAGCGGTGATGAACAGGAACATCGGCGTGAACGCCGCGATCGCCATCGCGCCTGTCGCCAGGTCAGGACGTCCCGGAGCTATCTCACGCATCAGCACACCGACGAGCACTACTGTGGTCGTGCCCATCAAGATCGATACAAAGCGGATGAGGTGAACGGCGAGCGTCATACCTTGCCAGGGGGCATTCTCGGCGTCGGAGTGCACGACAAGATTCCTGTTCGCATACAGATACGGATCGCCTGGCTGCGCGTGCGGGTTGTAGCGCAGGCGCTCGCTCACGTCGCTCGTGTCGATCCAGCGGGCTATGGGTGAGACCAAAAGGTAATACAACGGCGGCTGGCTGCCCTCCTGCTCCCAGGCTGTCTTGACGCCGGGGCGCTGCACCGGCAGCCCCAGACCGTCGGCCATGTGCTTTACGACCGCGAAATGCGACAGCTCGTCAGACGCTTCGAAGATGGGCATGACGACGCTGTAAAGGCAGCTCAACAGGACAAACGCGACGACGACCAGGCGCTCAGGCCGAATACTTCTCCGGTGAGTCGGCTTCATCGGACGCGCACCTTGCTCAACAAGATGTAGTTCTCCGTGATCCGGCCATCGTCGGTCAGCACTCGCAGGCGATCGAAAGCCGGCGATCTAAGATAGTAAACACCGACCTCGACTTCATACACACCGGGTGGTGTATCCGGCTCGATCGTCAACTCGTACGTGTCGCTGACCACCTGCCCCGCGACCCACGTGGAGGTGGGCGGCGCGGGTTGTTTATCGTGCTGCGCCCACAACGTCTCGGGAGGCTCAAGAATATGCGTGAAGGCTGTGTAGTCGATCGACATTCTGGAACGCGCTCGCCAGTAAAGCGTCAGGCGGACCGTTTCACCGGGCGCAGCGACACGCCGGTCCATATCATAGCCGATCAGCTCGACTTGGTTTCCGAGATTGATGGCGGCCGGGTTGGGAACATCACCCGGCCTCGGCGCGAGCGCAATCGAGCCGAATCGCACATTATCGCCGCCGCTCGACACAGACAAGCGCGGCTCGCCCGGGGTCGATCTGTCGTACACGCCGACTTCCCAGATGAGCGCGCTGGGGGCGTAAGCCGTCTTCGGAATGTTGAGCACATAGTGCGAAGCGATCACATGCCCGACGTTCATCTGCGAGGTCGGCCACAATCCCTGGCCGGGAAACATATCGCGCTGCGCCACGACGATTTCGTTTTCGTCGAGCAGATGGACGAATGTGCTGTAATCGCGATCCATCGGCGCGCTGGCCTGCCAGTATAGAATGATCTCCATTGACCCGCCTGGCCTGGCGGAGTCCGACTCGACATCCGCGCCGAGCAGCCTGATGCGACCGCCGAACGTGACGTCGAGCGGAACGTCGAGCGTGTCAGGTGGAGTCACCGGATCAGGGCGGGCATAGGCGGGAGAAATCGTCGCGAACGGTGCGATCGCGGCGATGGTGAACAGAAACACGCCCAGGGCAGCGCCGGCACATCGCCCGGCACTGTCTGGCAGCAAACCGGTCAAGCCCAGCACGAGGAATATCGACCACACGGCAATCGCACTGAAGACCAGGCGCCCTTGCGATGACCATGTCACCGTCGCCCACTGCGTCAACGCAGCGACGACGAGGACGCCAAACAGGCCCACGGCGAACAAGGGCATGCGCTCTTGTAGGTAGCCGCTCAAGGCGCGACCGAAATCGCGACGCGGTTGGCCCTTCGACAGGCTCAGAGCCTGCCCTGAGCATAGCGAAGGGGGAGGCCCTGGATCCTCGCGAAACCACTTCGCGGTGCTCGAGATGAGATACGCAACAGCGCCCGTGAGGGCCAGCCACGCTAACGCGTTGAGGAGGTGATAAACCCAGTCGTCCATCGGCACGTTGACGCCGCCGAACAATCCCCAGTACGACAGCATGAATCCCCAGCGCTCGCCCCACAACTGCGCGAGCGAAGCGGGCGCCTCTCGCCTGCCGAGCACCTCGATGAACGCATTGAGGCCGGTCACATCGCCGTACAGTTGGATGTTGCGCAGATACCACCAGCCGGCAATGAGCAAAAGTGGCACGGCCGTCCCCAGAGCGCCGGCGATGAGCTCGGGCCACGACCGGCGCTTCCACGCGACGACGGACACCGTCAGCGCGGCGATCGGCAGCAGCGCGATGGCGCTTGTCTTGGACAACGTGGCAAGCCCCAGCACGACGCCGAGCGGCACCCATCGCCCGATCCGAAAACCGAGGGTAGCTGGCTCTTCCGGCGCGCGCAGCCGCTTGACGATGAGGAGCAGGGCGAGCGTGCACAGCAGCATGGCCAGGTTATCATTATTGACTGCGCCACTGATGAAGAGAAACATCGGTGTGAACGCGACGACCGCTGCCGCACTCAATGCGAACCAAGCCCCCCCTCTATCCCCCCCGCGAGCAGGCGGGAAGAGTTCGAGTGCAATGCGATAGGTCAGCCATACCGTCGCCGCGCCCATCAATACGGACAGCAGCCGCGCAAGGTGAACAGCCAACACCGTCCCACGCCAGGGGAATGCTTCGCGTGCCGGGTCGTGAACGACGAGGTTGATGTTGCCATCGGGCGTAATCACACCGTTGTTGACATGCGGATTCGGGCGCAGCACGTCGTTCATGTCGCCTGTGTCGATCCATGAGGTCGCCCAGCCGACGAGAGCGTAGTACAGCGGCGGCTGGCTGGCTTCCTGCTTCCAGGGCCCCACGTTGTCAGGGTCTTGCACCGGCAGCGGATTGCCATTCGACAGCCACTGCACCAGCGGATAATGCCAGAGTTCGTCGGACGCCTCGAAGATCGGTGCCACGCTGCTGTACGTGACGCCGAGTAGGAGGTAAGCGGCGAGGATGATTCGGATGGAGATGAAGCGTGATGCGCTTATCACGGATTCGTCAATTTGCCATTGACCGGCTCGCCGGGTAAGGCCAGCGAGCCGATCGCGACGTCGCCCTCACCATCCACGGTCAGGATTACCTCCTCCGACGCGCGTTCAGCGACGGCCAACCAGACATCATAAACACCGGGCGGCAGATCAGGCGGCAGGTTGAAGGTCACATCCTGCCGGACGATCTTCCCTACCGGCCATTGCCGAGCCGACCAGTTGTCGAAGATCGTGCCGCGCTGCCGCAGACGCTCGTCGCCGGATGGATCGACCAGGCGAAACGTTGTGACATAGTTGCCTTGCGCACGCCGGTCTTGACGCCAGAAGAGCGCTAGATGCGACGACCCGGCCGCCGTCGGGGGAGGCAATTGACCTGTGACATCCGCCACGCCCACCAGGCGCAAGCCGGTGTCCCAGGTGACGTCCATGGGCTTGGCTCCACCCGGCAGCGCGTCGAGCACCGGGTAATGCGCCGTGTACAACTGATACTCAGAGCCAAGCCAGAGCGCGGAAAAACGCTGATGGTCGAGCCGCAGCAGGTGGCCGCGCGCCCACACATCCAGCGCCTGCCTGTCGAAGCCGCTCAGCGGCGGCGGCTCGGTGATGAACCACAGGCGATCGGCTGCTTCTGCTCGTGCCTGGAACTCGGCCAAGGCGGCACTCACTTCATGCGATGGATAGGTCGGGATGATCGCCCAGGGCGCGGCGCCGTCGTAGTAGTAGTCGAATACGAATGAGGTGACGGCGTCGTGAACGATCACCACATCTCCTGCCGCGGCTCGCTTCGCGATCAACATGGCAACCGATCGAATGTCCTGCTTGGTGTAAGTCGAATCGAAGAACTGCACCCCGAGCCACACTGCCATCGACACGACCATCCAACCTAAGCTGGCCACACCGACCAGGCGAGATCGACGCCAGGCTAGCGCCAGCCCATTGCCGACCAAAAGATAGAATGGCAAGGCCAGCAAAAGCAAATGCCGTGGCCCCGTGTACAGCGGTTGGATAAACGTCGCGACGTAGAAGGCCATCAGCACGATGAGCAGCCAGGCCAGTGTGAACAATCCGCCGAACACGTGCCGTGGCCGTTGGAGCCGCCCACCGAACGCGCCGACAATCAGTAGTCCAAGCGCAGGCAAGACGGCCCACAACGGCTGGAAGAAATTGTTAGACCAGCCGATGCCGAACGTGCCCAGCAGCTCCTCGACGATGCTGTCCAGTGTGCGGAAACCCGATGCCGGCGACGGGTTGACCGCCGCGCGCGACAGCGCATACGTCGTGGCCGGAACCGCCGCAAGAATGACAAGCGCCGCGGCCAGAAGCGCGTCACGTCGCCGGCGCCATGCCACGACGACGAGCACCACGGCGCATTCGAACAGCAACACGAAGAAGGCGACGAAGTGCGTATATAGGCCGGCCGCCGTGACAGCCGCCCATACCAACCAAGCCGCGCGCCGCGAAGCGCGGAGGCGCTCCTGTTCATCCTGCAGCCGTGACGCGCCGCGCAGCGACAGAGCACGCAGCAGCAGATAAACCGAGGCCGTCGATAGCGCAGCTAGCAGGGTGTACATACGCGCTTCTTGCGAATACCACACCAGGAACGGTGACAGCGCAGCCAAGGCCGCCGACAGCACACCCGCACGCTCCGAGAAGAGTCGCCTGGCCGACACGTACAACAACGGCACCAGGAGCACGCCCGCCATCACGGACAGAAAGCGCAGCGCGTACTCGCTCTCGCCGGCGGCGGCACATAGTCCGCTCAGCAGAATGAAGTACAGCGGCGGATTGGTGTCTTGTGTCGACACGCCGGGCGGCACGACGATGACGTTGCTCAGGTTCTCGCTCAGCGAAAGGCGCGCGCGATACAGCGACAGTCCTTCGTCGCTCCACAGGCTCTGCACATCCAGCCGGTAAGCGCGCAGCGAAAACGCGAGCAGCGTCAACACCAGAACGAGCTGCTTGGACCGGGTCATTTGCTACTGTACCGTTACCCAACCGATCGTGACTTCCGTCTGCGACGTTTCATCGTCGATCAGCAGGCGATCGCCGCTGGCGAGTTCGTATAGCCCCACGACGAGCGCGTAGTCGCCAGGTGCAGTGTCCGCCGGCACTGCAATGACGCGTTCGTCGGTGACGACCTCGCCAGCTTCCCAGAACGAAGCCGGATATTCGCCAAACTGCGGCGGGCCGTCACCCTGAGCCACCGTTTCGCCTGACTCATCGCGTAGATGGACGAAGACCGTGTAGTCGGCCTGGGGCCGCCGCAGCGCGTGCCAATACAACCGAAATGAGACGGCCTCCCCGGGACGGACCGTCGAGGCCTCAACCGCGTAGCCCACCAGCGCGATTTGATCGCCGAACCGGGTATTCATCGCGGCTTCGATGGGCGGCTCGGCGTATGCCGCAGGCGCGATCTTCATCCGGTCGACGAACGTCGCTTCGAGCGGCAAGCCGTCTGGCGCGAAGGCGGGGAGCCGCGTTCTGGTAGCGGGATCGATGATCGACACCTCTACCCGGACCATCAGCGGTGCCGGCGCATCCTGCGGGATCGGCACGCGCACCGCGTCGCAGAAGCGATCGCCGGGCCGCCAGGCGGCTGTCGGAAACGCGCCGAGACCGGGCAGCGTGCGTCGTGTGGCGACGACACGGTTGGCCTCGCCGACGAATTGCACCAGCACCATCAGTGGACGAGCGTCGGATTGCAGCGCTTCCCAGCACAGACGCACGATAGGCTCCTGGCCCGGACGCGGCCACACGTCACGGGGCACGTCGACGCGAACCAGGCGCGCCACGTCATCGAAGCGAACATCCGTCGCGAGACCGGGTTGTGCAGCCAATTGCTCGACCGAGAACAAGGCAGGGCGAGCATAGGCCGGCATGAGGACGAAGGGCAGCGCGGCTATGCTCACGAGCAGCAGGCACACCCCGGGCAGCGCCGCGAGCCACATGCGGCGCGGCGAAGCCAGCGTCGCCCAGCCCGCCGCGAGCAGCAAGGCCAATGCCGGCAGCGCCGGATATAGCAGCCGACCTAACGGGGCACTCAGCACGCGAATCCACATCAGCAATGCGACGAAGACCAGCCCGATCCAAGTCGCGGCATACGCGAGGCTCAATCGCGTGACGCGGTCTCGGTTGCGCACGCCGGCGATGACCGCGCCAGCCAAGCCGAGAAACGCCAACGCATTGAGAACCGAATACAGCGCGTCGGGCAGCAGCACATTGCCCCAGCCAAATGCAAGCCAGAACGACACGGCCGCCCCCGGCAACTGACCGATCGTGCCAATCAACGACAACGGCTCGGCATACGCCCATGGCATGGCTAGGTGCGTTGATGCGCCGAGTGGATCGCCAAATAGCGACCAAGTTCTCAAATACCACGGGCCGGCAATCAACAGCGGGACTGCCGCGACCAGTGTTAGCTGTCCCAGAGAGTCGCGGTAAGGGCGACGCAGGTTTGCGGCCAGGACCAGTAGCGTCAGCGGCATCAACGCCACTGCGCTGGCCTTGCTCAGCGCGGCCAGTGTGAGCGCAAGCCCTGCGCTGGCGGCGCGCCGGCTCGTCATACCCCGCCGCAAGATGCGCGTCGTCGCCCACATCGCCAGCCCACAAGTCGCCGCCGCCGTGCTGTCGTTGCTGACAGAAGAACTGATAAATAGGAATTGCGGAAGGAAAGCGACCGTGGCCGCGGCTGTCAGCGCCACCAGGTGTCGCTCGGGAAATGCCTCACGGCCAAGACCGTAGGCGGCACCGACCGCTACGGCCCCCATAGCCAGCGCAACCATCCGCGCAACGAAGACGGCCAGCGGGGTTCCGCCATAGGTGGGCGACTCGGGCAGGGCGTGCATGAGTCGGTTCTTGTTGTCATTCAGCGTTTCCTCCGCGATGTACGGAAAACCGGGGTTGTGCACAAGCCAGTCCGCTCGGTCACTCAAATCGGAAACAGCCGCACGCGCCACACCGGCCGCCAAGGTGTAATACAGAGGCGGCTGGCTGCTCTCCTGGGCCGGCGTGAGATCGCCTATCACGACCGGCGGCGCAGGATAGCCACGAGCTTCCAGTAGCGAGGCGATATACGCCATGTGCCAGTGCTCGTCAGGTTTCTCGAAGATGGGCGTAGCCAGTCCGTAGGCCATGCCCAGCCCGACGAAGCCCATGACGATGATT
>DASSFZ010000018.1:0-4464 GCA_035693785.1 Anaerolineae bacterium
AAGGACGGGGTCATGCCTTAGCACAAGACTGGCTGAACCCTCCCTTGCCGCTACAGACCCCAGAGAGCGACTGGGGTAAAGGGAATGAAGCAATGTACTCTGAAGCGATACGCATTGGTTACGTGCTGAAACGTTATCCGCCCCCCGACTTGGAAGCAGTTCGTCTCCACAAGCTGCCCGCTCTCCCGAAGGGCGAGTTGGCCGCCCGCGAGCAGGCGGCTCTCGCGGCGAATCGCGACCTGCGCAACACGCTCGAGCGCGAAGGCCCCTTCGACGTAGTCTACGAACGCTACTCATTATGGAGCTTTGCCGGGATGGAGTATGCACAGGCTATGGGCATCCCCGGACTGCTGGAGGTGAACGCGCCGTTGATTGAGGAACAGTCAGCGCACCGGGGACTGGTGAACTGCGCCCGCGCCGAGCGAGTGGCGCAGCAGGTGTTTGATGCGGCCACCGTGCTGATCGCTGTCTCCGAGGAAATCGCGGCGTACCTGGACGGTTACCCGGCCACGCAGGGACGCGTGCATGTGGTGCCGAATGGCGTGAATCCGAATCGTTTTCCCGCCGATCTCAAACCGTCTTGCCCGGCCCGCGCGGGAACGTTTACAGTGGGCTTTGTCGGTACGTTGAAGCCCTGGCATGGCCTCTCAGTTTTAGTCGAGGCGTTTGCGATGCTTCGCCAGCATGCTCCCAACAGTCGGCTGCTCGTCGTGGGCGATGGCCCGGAACGTGAGAGGCTGGAGACGGGCCTGTCAGCGCGAAAATTGCATGAAGCTGCTTACTTCACAGGCGCAGTTGTTCCGAGCCAGGTGCCGGGGCTGGTGGCGTCGATGGATGTGGCCGTCGCGCCCTATCCACGTCAGTCACCCTTCTATTTCTCACCCCTGAAGGTGTACGAGTACATGGCCGCGGGCCGCGCGGTTGCCGCCAGCCGGATCGGTCAACTCGTCCATCTGATCGAGGACGGCGTCAATGGCCTGCTCTGTCCGGCGGGCGATCCCGTCGCCCTGGGGGCGGCCCTCGATCGGTTGCGGCATGAGCCTGAGTTGCGCACCCGCTTGGGGCAGGCTGCTCGATCCACTGTGCTACGGCACCACACCTGGGAGGCTGTTGCCCGCCGCCTCCTGCGACTCGCCGGCCTCGAGCCAGCTTCACCTTCACGTCAATTGGAGGTCATAGATTAGATGAAGCGTCCTCAGACGGTTAAGCAAACCGTACCCGGTCTTCGGCGAGTGGTGGGACGCTTCTGGCCTTACATCCGCCGGCACAGTTTGCTGATCGTGACCTCGCTGTTCGCGCTCTTCGCCGGGATCGGCCTGCGGTTGCTCGAGCCCTGGCCGCTGAAAATCGTCATCGACCACGTCGTCGGCCTCAAGCCCAGCGACGGTGCCTTTGGCATCCCGGCCCTCGACGCACTCGATCCCGTGGCCCTGCTCACCCTCTCGGCGCTAGCACTGGTCATCATCACCGGACTGCGAGCGCTGGCCGATTACGCTCATACGGTAGGCTTCGCCCTCATCGGCAACCGCGTGACGACCCAAGTGCGCAATGATCTCTACCGCCACCTGCAGATCCTGTCGCTGTCATTTCATACGAAGGCGCGCAGTGGAGACCTGGTGGTGCGAGTCATCGGCGACGTCAACATGCTCCGGGATGTGGCCGTCACTGCCTTGCTGCCACTGATCGCGAACCTGCTCATCCTGGTCGCGATGGTGGTGTTCATGTTTTGGCTGCAATGGCAATTGGCTCTGCTCGCCATAGCCATTATCCCCCTATTCTGGCTCTCGACGGTCCGCTTCGGCCGGCGCATCCACGAGGCGGCTCGCCAGCAGCGCCAGCGGCAGGGCGCTATGGCGGCGACCGTGGCGGAGTCGATTGGAGCGATCAAGGTGGTGCAAGCCCTGTCGCTGGAGGAGATATTTGCGCGGTCCTTCATAAGCCGAAGCCAACAAAGCCAGCGGGAGGACGTGAAAGGCAGCCGGCTCACCGCCAGCCTGGGACGCACGGTGGACGTGCTCCTCGCCATCGCCACAGCGCTTGTGTTGTGGTATGGAGGGTGGCTGGTGCTGCACGATGCGCTTAGCCCCGGCGAACTGCTGGTGTTCCTTACCTACCTCAAGCGGGCTCTCAACCCCTTGCAAGATTTCGCCAAGTACACGGGGCGGCTGGCGAAAGCCGCCGCCGCGGGCGAGCGCGTGCTTGATCTCCTCGATCGGACACCAGAGGTGCGCGACCTGCCCGACGCCGTGCGCGCCCCGCCCTTTCGAGGCGTCGTGCGATTTGAAAACGTGAGCTTCAGCTATGAGCCTGGCCAACGGGTGTTGGACGGGGTCGAATTCGAGGCGCAGCCGGGTCAACATGTAGCGTTGGTCGGGCCTTCCGGTATTGGCAAATCCACGCTCATCAGTTTGATCCTGCGCTTGTACGACCCCGTGCAAGGCTGCGTTCAGATTGATGGGCGCGACATCCGCACCTATCGGCTGGAGTCACTACGTGCCCAGATAAGCGTCGTCCTACAAGACAGTATACTCTTTGCCGCCAGTGTAGCGGACAACATTGCTTACGGAGCGCCTGGCGCCACGTTCGAACAGATCGAGGCCGCCGCCCGGCTGGCCAATGCCCATGAGTTCATCCAGGCCCTGCCGCAGGGCTACGATACCCCCGTGGGTGAGCGTGGCGTGACCCTCTCTCACGGACAGCGCCAGCGGATCGCCATCGCGCGTGCCGCGCTCCGCCAAGCGCCTATCCTCATCCTTGACGAGCCGACCACGGGTCTGGACGAGGAGAACGAACGGGTGGTGATCGAGGCCCTTGTACGGCTGGCAAGGGGCGACGGGAGCAACGGCGGGCAAGATAAATCCGCCAGCCCGGCGCAGGGATGCACGACCTTCCTCATCACACACAATCTGCAACTGGCGGCTCGCGCCGATCTAATGCTTTACATTGAGGATGGACGCGTCCTGGAGCGTGGCACGCACCTGGAGCTTATGCAGGCCAACGGCCGGTACGCTTCCTTACACACCTTGCAAGCAGCCACGAACGATTCGCCTTTCATCCCCGAGGCCATCGAGGACGTGGCCGTTGGCGTGAACCTGCCCGCGATCCGAAGCGCATTGAAACCACCACTTCGCCCGAAATTCCCCGGGGGCCAGGATGGCGCCGCATACTAACACCAGCGCCTTGGCGAAGGTCGGCGTAGGAAAGGAGGCATCACGCGTGATAACGGAATCGCAAGGTGGCGGGTCCAGCCAAACCCAGGTCGAGACGGCACAAGTCACCGGCCGGAACCCCTATGTCTTCGTCGTAGGCTGCCCAAGATCTGGTACGACCCTTCTGCAGCGGATGCTCGATCATCACCCGCAGCTCGCGGTGGCGAACGATTCGCATTTCATCCCGCGGGCGATTGAGCACGTGCCCATCGGAGTTGATCCGCCCCTTACTCCTGAGTTGGTCGAATGGGTACGCACCTATCGCCGCTTCTATCGCCTCGGCCTCTCGCATGCCGCCGTCTACGAGGCTGCCACAAAGGCGCGCACGTACCGGGAGTTTGTGAGCGCCCTGTATTCGGAATACGGTCAGTTGGATGGGAAACCCCTGGCGGGCGAGAAGACCCCGGACTACGTTCGGCATCTGCCTCGACTGCACGCGCTGTTTCCCTGGGTCAGGACGATCCACATCCTCCGTGACGGACGGGATGTTGCACTGTCCACGCTGGAATGGGCACGCGAGGACAAAGGACCGAGAAAATTCGAGCTGTGGGGGGAAGAACCTGTAGCCGTGTGCGCGTTGTGGTGGCGCTGGCATGTGCGCACCGGCCGGCAAGGCGGTGCGGCTCTAAGGCCGACGCAGTATTGTGAGGTGAGGTATGAAGACCTGGTAACCCAGCCTGAGAAAATCCTTTACGCCCTTGCTGACTTCCTCGACCTGCCATTCGCTCAGGCGATGCTAACCTACTACGTCGGCAAGGTCCGAAACAAGCCTGGTCTCTCGGCCAAGAAGGCATGGCTCCCGCCGACCCCAGGGCTAAGGGATTGGCGCACTCAGATGAGGGAACGAGACGTGGAGCTGTTCGAGGCGCTCGCCGGGGATTTATTGACTGCCCTTGGCTATGAGCGGGGCGTCACTACCATCTCGCAAGAAGTCATAGCGGTTGCCGAGCGGTGTCGCCGGTGGTGGGAGTCGGCGATAACGCGACGGAAGTGGAGCGCTGGTCAGCCGTTGGAGCCTGCGGTGCATCGAGTAGAAATCAACACATTCAGCGGTACAAGAATCCATTCGACTGCGCCACCGAGGAGAGCATCTGTGCTATCACCCGGTAACGTGGATCTCGCGCGGCGCGATCCCGCTCTTCCGGGGCTAGCCACCGTGCTTGACCCGGAGGCCTTTGTCGGTGCTCTGCGGCGGTCAGTGCCCGACGCCGATTTGGGGGCAGCCCGCATCACCTACGTGAAGTACAAACCCGGG
>DASSFZ010000019.1:0-3187 GCA_035693785.1 Anaerolineae bacterium
TCAGCATGTGGTTCTTGAGATGCGGATAGTCGCGTCCCAAGTCGTAGCCGCCGATCATGTCGAATTCGTCGAACAGCACGTCGTTGATCTCGTTCACGGGCCGGGGACACTTCACGACGAACTCCTTGAAGAACGGCTTGCTGGCCTGCGGATTCACCCGGTAGCCTCTGAGCTTGTCGATCTGCCCGGCGGCGTAGTGGGCTTTGTGATAGCACAGTTTCGCCACCTGCTCGAGGCCGCACCTGCCCATCGTCGCCAGGTACACGGCCGCAGCCAGCGCGATCAGGCCGACGTTCGTGCAGATGTTGCTCGTCGCCTTCTCGCGCCGGATGTGCTGCTCCCGCGTGCTGAGCGTGAGCACGTAGCCGCGATTGCCGTCCACGTCGCGCGTCTCGCCGACCAGGCGGCCCGCCATTTTGCGCACGTAGGCGTTCTTCGTCGCGAATATGCCGAGGTACGGCCCTCCGAACGAGAGCGGAATGCCGAGACACTGGCCCTCTGCCGCGACGACGTCCGCGCCGTACGCGCCGGGAGGCTGGAACAGGCCGAGCGAGATCGGATCGGGCACGACGATGAAGAGCGCGCCCGCAGCATGCACGGCATCCGCCAGGCCGGCGACGTCCTCAAACTGTCCGAAGAAGTTGGGATTCTGAATGATCAGCGCGGCCGTCTGATCGTCGAGCAAGGCCCTCAGATCGGACATCTCGGCCATCAGGTTTTCGTCGCCGGCGACCGACACGCCGGTTCCTTGCAGATACGTCCGCACGACCTGCCTGTATTGTGGATTTAGCGCCGGGGAGACGATCACCTTCCTGCGGTCGCCCTTAACCGCGTTGAGTGCGAGCAGCACGCCCTCGGCCAGTGAAGTGGCCCCGTCGTAGTGGCTGGCGTTGCTCACCTCCATGCCAGTGAGCTGACAGATCATGCTCTGGTATTCGAACATGGCCTGCAGCGTGCCCTGGCTGATCTCAGGCTGGTAAGGCGTGTACGCCGTGTACAATTCGCCGCGCCGCAGCACGTAGTCGACGGTGTGCGGGCTGTAGTGGTTGTATACGCCCGCGCCCAGAAAACAGGCATAGTGGTTCACGTCGGCGTTCGCTTCCGACAGCCCCTGCATCTCCCACCAGGCTTCCATCTCGGAGGAAGCCGGCGGCAGGTCCAGCTTGGGAAAGCGCGCGCGCTCGGGCACGTCGCCAAACAGGTCTTCGAGCTTCGTTACGCCGATCGCCTCGAGCATGGCTGTGCGGTCGGCGTCGGTATGGGGAATATAGGTCATCGCCGATTCCTTTCGAGTGAGCGTGACGCGTGAAATCACTCGTCACGCTTCACGCCTCACGTTTCACGCTTCACGTTTTAGCCTCTCTCCTCACAATACTTCTGATACGCTGTCGCATCCATCAGAGCATCCAGTTCCGACGGATTGGACAACTCGATGCGCACCATCCAGGCCCGGCCGTACGGATCCTGGTTGACCAGCTCCGGCGAATCGGGAAGCGACTCGTTCACGGCCGTGATCGTGCCGCTCACCGGCGAATAGATGTCGGCGGCAGCCTTGACCGATTCGATCGTGCCGATGCTGTCGTGACTGTTCACCACTTTACCCGCGTCGGGCAGCTCGATGTACACGATGTCACTCAGGTGATCCTGCGCGTAGTCGGTGATGCCGACCTCCCCCTCGCCGCCTGTGACGCGGATCCACTCGTCGTCCCTGGTGTACTTGAGATCGCCGGGAATGTTCATGTTTTTCTCCTTGACGATTGGAATAAGACTCAGCAGATCCGATTTTGCTCGGCCTGGATTGCCAAATTCAGGCCCAAACCGGGGATTGGGCAATCCCCTCAGAGCGTTTTCGGATCGACCGAGACTGGATGGCGCCTGCCCATAACAAAGGGACGCAAAGCACGGCTGTGCTGTGCGTCCCCCGCCTGTGACCTGAGAGAGTCGTCCCCATGCCGCATGGAGGAGTTGGCCCTTCGGTGTCGCCGGCCACACGGCGAAGCGGCTCGGCGACTTTCCAGAGGATGAGCAGGCTTTACCCCGGCTAGATTGTAGCCGCGTGCCTCAGGCGTGTCAACCGCAAGATGTCACGATTCGCGCCTGTCCTTTGTCGGAGAGCGGCTTATTCTTCGATGGCCTCGACAGGCGCCGGGGCCGGCTGGCGGCGTAGGCGGCGCAGAATCTCGTGCTTGTTCTCGCGCCAGACGTGGATCATCGCCGGGAGCGCCGAGACGAAGATCACCACCGCAACCAGAATCAGGAAGTATTTGTCGACCTGCTCCGGAGCGACATTGGCGGCGGCTTTGCCGATGCCGTACCCGGCCAGCGTCACGCCCATCGCCCACAGCAGGCCGCCGAGGACGTTGAAGAAAAAGAAGCGGCGGTAGCTCATGTACGCCGCGCCCGCGACGATCGGCGCAAAGGTGCGGATGAAAGGCATGAAGCGCGCCAGCACGATCGTCTTGCCGCCGTGCTTTTCGTAGAAGTTGTGGGCGGCAATCAGATTCTTCCTCTTGAAGAAGCGCGAGTTTTCGCGATTGAAGATGTGCGGGCCGGCCTTGGCGCCGAACCAGTAGCCCACGTTATCGCCGATGATGGCCGCCACGGCGAGAAGCGGCATCAGGACCCAGATGTTCAGAATCGGCTGGCCGCTGCTCGGATCGGTCCGCGACGCCAGCAGGCCGGCGGTGAGCAGCAGGCTGTCGCCCGGCAAGAAAAAGCCGAAGAACAAGCCCGATTCGGCGAAGACGATGGCAAACAGGCCGAGGTAACCGACGGTCTGAATGAGTTGCTCGAGATCACCCATCACGAATCCTCTGCGCGCGGACTCCCCAAATGAAACCCCGCTCACGCGAGCGGGGTCCGGTATGCGCGGCCAATTTAGAGAATACCACGGTTTGCCTGGCCGGACAAGGAGAAATCGGTAAGGATACAGCGGGGAAGCCGGCGCCTATGTCGACGCAGAGCCTTGCCGAAGATAAAGGCGCGGCACGCGCGACATGAGCATGGACACGACCTCGTAGTTGTTCGTGCCGAGGTTGCGTGCCACATCCTCCGCTCGAATCCGATCCTCACCCTGCGCGCCGATGAGCACGACCTCGTCGCCCTGCGCCACTGCCGGAACGTGTGTCACGTCGATCATGGTCTGATCCATGCACACGCGCCCGACGATCGGCGCGCGCCGGCCCTG
>DASSFZ010000020.1:0-3167 GCA_035693785.1 Anaerolineae bacterium
TGATCCAACGCTTTGAAGCGCTCACACCCACTGATGAACAGATCGGCTTCACTTTACGATTGCTGTTTGCTCTGGTATGGAGCGGACTGCTAGCCTTGTTAGCAGATACTATAGGCTCGATCTACCATTTGGATATTACGGCCATCTGGGCTTTGCGCAGCTTATCGCTCGAGCCCCTCATCAGTGCGCTGGGGACAATACCGGGTGTTCGCTTAACTCGCGCCCTACGCATTGGCCGATTAGCGTGGATCGAATTCGCTGCGCTGGTGAGCGGCCAGCTGGTGGCGATTGGGTTAGCCTTAACCGGGGTTGATTTGTGGAGTCTTGTCGTCGGGGCGCTGACGACGAGCGCGGTCGGATCGATACTGGTGAACGTCGTGTCACAGTGGCGACCCAAGTTGAAGCTATCCGTCAAATCATCCAAAGCTCTGTTGCGTTTTGGCTTGATGTACCAGGCGCAAGGGCTATTCCACCTGGCGAAAGACAACATTGTGCCCATGTTAGGTGGGTTGACGTTCTCAAGCACGCAAGTCGGCTATGTGACTTGGTCCCAAGAGATTGCCCGCTGGCCCCGGCTGCCAGCCGATTACGTGGCGCGTGTTGGCTTTCCAGCTTTCTCTCGCTTGCAAAACGATCCGGTTGGACTGGGGCGCTTGCTTCACGATGCGCTGACAGTGGTGTGTCTACTCAGCTTTTCCGCCGTCGCGATCGGGATGACGTTTGGTCCCCGCCTGGTGCGATTGGTCTTTCCCCTATGGGAACCAGCGATTCCCACCTTGTTGATCTTTCTCGTGCAGACTCCACTGGATGCAGTTCTTGCCGTGCTGCTCCCATTGATTTACGCCATCGGGCAAGCCGGGCGTGGATTGCGTCTCTCCATCGTGTGGGCTGCCCTAACCTGGTTATTCAGCCTAATCGCGCTTGCTGCCTGGCGCGATGTGCGCGCCATGGCTCTGGCATTTGGTCTGGCGACGTTGTGCACAGCTGGTCTTGTCAGGCACAGCCTGCCGAAGGCTATTCGAGTGCAGTGGAGCTCCGCCATTGGCAAACCGCTGATCCTGGCGTTGGCCCTGGGGATTATACTTCAAGCCATGGTGATGAGGCTCGAATGAAGATCGTGTGGCTGGCTCCAGAACCACCGGTACCGCCGTTGACGGGCGGGCGAGAACGCTCCCGCCGCATGCTCGACTATTTAGCTCGACGGCATACCGTTCAATTGATAACGTTTGCCGCACCAGAAGAAGAACCTGGCCTGATGGAACTGCGCTGGAAGTTAGCTCGCCTCACGATCGTTCCCTATCCATCTCGCTGGGAACCCTTGTCGAGTCAGATGCGTCGAGTCGTCGCGGCAGCGCTCGGGGGCCAGCCAGATGCTGTCCATGTGCAGGGCTTGGAGATGTATCGCTATGTCCCGCAGAATGCCAATGTTCGTTATGTGCTGGATTTGCACGACGTGCCCAGCTTGTTAGAAGCTCGCTTGATTAGAGTCGAGCCAGCTCTGCTTGCCCGCATCTGGAGCCAGTTGAGACTGACCGCTGTGAATCGCCGTGAGACCGAGGCCATTTGCCAGGCCAGCGCGGTGATTGCCGTCTCCGAACAAGATCGAAAGGCGCTAAGTTCCGCGCACGTGGATCAGGACCGCAAGATCGTTGTTATACCCAATGGCGTGGATCTTGACTATTGGGCCCTATCAGAAGTTGATCCTGATCCGGCGACGGTGTTATTTCCGGGTGCGCTCAACTGGCCGCCCAACATTGATGCTACGCATATGCTGATTCACTCGGTGCTGCCTTACGTCAGAGCCAGGGTGCCTGAAGTGCATGTGATCATCGCCGGTTATCAACCCGATCCGGCGCTGCGCGCTCTGGCTCAAGCCGATGCGCCATTCACTTTGATCGCCGACCCGCCGGACATGCGCCCAATTTTTGCGCGTGCGACGGTCGTTGCCGTTCCGCTGCGGGCGGCCACTGGAACGCGGTACAAAATCTTGCAAGCGATGGCCATGGGCCGGCCGGTGGTTAGCACACCCATCGGGGCAGAGGGTTTAGATCTTGAGAAGGATGACCATTTGTCAATCGCACCACTCAGCAAACCGTTTAGTGAGGCGCTGGTTCAGCTGTTGACGCATCTGGCACGACGAATGGAACTTGTTCGCGCAGGCCAGGCCATCATCCAGCGCCACACTTGGGACAACTACTTGCCTGCGTTGGATTCACTTTATCCTGATACTGCATGAATATCTTGATCGCTTCGCTTTATCTGCCGTATCCGACCGTGCCGCATGGCGGCGGCCACGATCTCTTTCGTTTGATCGAGACGCTGAGCCAACATCACACGATCTCGGTGGTCAGCTTCGTCGATGCCGATCAGTCTCGACACACTGAATCCTTACGCCCCTACGTGGCCGATGTGCAGTTAGTAACACCCGCTATCACGCTCCGCCAAAAACTGACCAGTGCGGTCGTGGCCTTGCAGCAAAACACCTGGAAAAACTGGGGGCGCCGGGCCGATCGTGAAATGCGTCAGGCCATTGCCGATCGGGCGAGGCGAGGTCAGATCGATATCGTATGGTATGTCTGGACAGAGATGGGGCGCTATCTAAATGCTGCACCGCCGGGTGTGCTGTGCGTCCTGGATGAAGTCGATGTCCGTTTCATCGTCGAGCAGGCTGCCGCAGCCGGTCGGTGGTGGTCGATGATGCGAGCAGCGCGACATCGCCAGCAGGAATTGGCCTATTGCCGTGCTGCCGACCTGGTGTTAACTCGATCGGAACGCGATCTGAAAATTCTGCGCCAGGCGTGTCCTGATCTGGTCGGCTTCGTTCTGCCACCGGCAGCTCATGTGGCTTTGTTTGCAGATATTCGTCCTCAGGAATGCGAACCTTATCGCGTGTTGTTCGTCGGTGCGTTGGATCGGGTGCGGAATCAAGTTGCCGTCAAATGGTTGGTCGACGAGATCTGGCCGCAGGTTCTCAGCGCTTGCCCTGAAGCTGTCTTGCGCATTGTGGGTGCCAATCCTCCCGTCGGAGTTCAAACACTAGCAAACAGATCGGGCGTGCAGGTGACGGGCTGGGTTCCCGATTTGCGCGCCGAGTATGCTCACGCGCGGGTAGTCGCTGCGCCAATGCGATCCGAGGCAGGCGCCTTAAACAAAGTCATCGACGGATT
>DASSFZ010000021.1:0-4716 GCA_035693785.1 Anaerolineae bacterium
GTCAACGTCGGCTGTGTGCCATCCAAGACGCTCATCCGCGCCGTTGAGTTACACCATCTCGCCGGACAGCATCGCTTCAAAGGTGTGCACACCATGCCCGGCCGCATCGACTGGCCGCAAGTTATCGCGCAGAAAGACGAGCTGGTCAACGAGATGCGGCAGGCCAGGTACGCCAACGTGCTGGCCGCTTATCCCGAAATCACATACATCCAGGGCCGCGCCCAACTCACCGGCAAGAACGGCATGGAAGTTGACGGCAGGGCCTACACGCCAGGCAAGATCATCATCGCCACCGGCGCGAGGCCATGGGCGCCGCCCATCCTCGGTCTGAACGAAGTTCCCCGCCTCGACAGCACGTCGGCGCTCGACCTGAAGGAACTGCCTCGGTCGATGATCGTGCTCGGCGCGAACGCGGTTGGTCTCGAACTGGCGCAGGCTTACGCACGCTCCGGGACGTACGTGACCGTCCTCGAAGTGCTGCCCCGCATTGCGCCCTTCGAGGATTCGGACATCAGCGCCGCGCTAACCGGGTATCTCGAAGAGGAAGGTCTGCGCATTGTACCCGGGTTCAAGACGACGAAAGTGGAACGGCGTGAAGGACGCAACATCCTGACTGGCACGCTTGTGCGGAACGATGTCGAAGTGACCTTCGAGGCTGAGCAGTTGCTCGTCGCCACGGGCCGCCGGCCGAACACCGCCGGCATGGGGCTGGAAGAAGCTGGTGTGAAGCTTGGCGATCGCGGCGAGGTCTTGGTCGACGATTTGCTCCTTACGCACAACGCTTTCGTCTATGCGGCGGGCGACGTGATCGGGCGGGATATGTTTGTGTATGTGGCAGCATACTCCGGCCAACTGGCTGCTGAGAATGCGTTGACAAATGCTGGCCGGACTTACGACACGAGCTACATCCCGCGCATCACTTTCACCGACCCACAGATCGCGTCAGCCGGACTCACCGAAGACCAGGCGCGCGAGCAGGGCTACGACGTGAAGGCCAGCACACTGGGGATGTCGCACGTCCCCCGCGCGCTGGCCGCGCGTGACACGCGCGGCCTGATCAAGTTGGTGAGCAACGCGGCGACAGATCACCTGCTCGGCGCGCACATCCTCGCGCCGGAGGCGGGGGAGATGATCCAGACGGCTGTCCTGGCCATCCGCTTTGGCATCACGGTGCACGAGCTGCGCGAGACGATGTTCCCTTATTTGACCAACGCCGAAGGGCTGAAGCTGGCAACCCTCGCGTTCGAGAAGGACGTGGCGAAGTTGAGCTGCTGCGCGGGCTAAGTCGAGGGAACTCTAGGGCAATCAAGAAACTTAGGTGTCTTCGTGGCTCGCAACCGGCCGCGCCGCTTGGCAATCCCCACCGAAGGGCGTAGACTGTGACTACTTCTTCTAGAAGGTGGCTGCTGCTATGTTACCGATGGTCAACTCCGATCGATTCAAAAATGACTTCGACGCCCTGGCTCAAATCGGCTCGACCGGCGATGGCGGCGTGAACCGCCCGGCGCTGAGCGAGGCGGGCATCGAAGCCCGCCGCTGGTGGATCGCGCGCGCCGCCGAAGCCGGGTTGGAGACGCGCATCGACGGCGCGGGCAACCACTCGGCCATCCTGCGCTCGTCCGATCCGGACGCACGGGCACTCCTGCTCGGCTCGCACACCGACTCGGTGCCGAGCGGCGGGCGCTTCGATGGCGCACTGGGCGTGATCGCCGCGCTGGAAGCGCTGCGTACGATCCAGGATGCGGGCATCACATTGCCGGTGCACCTCGAAGCGATCGACTTCACCGACGAAGAAGGCACGCTCGTCGGGCTGACCGGCAGCGGTGCGCTGTCCGGGCAGCTCACTGCTCAATCTTTCCAGAATCCGCGCGGCGGCCGTGCGCAATGGGAAGCGAGCCTCGCCCGTGCGGGGTTGACCGAGGCGGGCATTCTCTCGGCGCGGCGCGATCCGAAATCGCTGGCCGGGTATCTCGAGCTGCACATCGAGCAGGGGCCACGGCTGTTCAATTCCGGCTTCGATATCGGCGTCGTGTCGGGAATCGTCGGCATCAGGTCATATCAGGTAACGTACCGAGGCGAAGCCAATCACGCGGGGACGACGCCGATGGAGACACGCCGCGATGCATCGCTCGGCGCGAGCGCGTTCATCCTGACCGCGCGTGATCTCGTGATGAAGAACTTCCCTGACTGCGTCGTGAATGTGGGGCAGATGGCGCTCAAGCCGGGCGCGTTCAATATCGTTCCCGGCGCCGCCGTGCTGTCGCTCGAGTTCCGCGCACCGGAACCGGAGCGATTGGCGCAACTGGAGACGGCGCTGTTTCAGCTCGCCGAGCTTGTTGCCTCGCAGTACGGTCTCACGCTGACGGCTCAACCGGCGGGGATGTGCGTTCCCGCGCCGATGAGTGGGCGCACCCAGCAGGCAATCATCGCCGCCGTCGAATCGCTCGGCCTCTCGCACGCGACGATGCCTTCGGGCGCCGGACACGACGCGATGATGCTCGCGCCGTTGACCGACGCGGGCATGATCTTCGTCCCGTCACGCGAGGGGATCAGCCACTCGCCGCTCGAGTTCACCGAGTGGCGCGACTGCGTCAACGGCGCGAACGTGCTTCTCCGTGCCGCCTTGAACATGGCGATCTGAATTCAGAGGTTTCGGTAATAGACCCGGTGATTCTTGTAGGGTCGGGCGCCCAGGTTGACGAGGTCTTGCCGCATCTGCACGGCGGATTCAGCCACCTGGGTCAGGTCGGCGTGCTCGAAGCGCGAGCCGTGCACCGCCCTCTCCATCTCCACGTACAGCAGCGCATTGCCGCCGCGCCCCTGAAACTCGGGCAGCACGCCCGCTCCGTTGATCGCTATCCATTTGGTACGCCTGAACTCCAGCAGCAGGTCGACGATGCGCCACGAGTACACGTTGCCGCCGCAGCGCTGTAACGCCGCCGACACGTCGGGGAACCCGAACAGGAAGCCGACGATGTCGTCGCCGTGCACGATGAGCTTGATCAGCTTCGGATCGGCGACGATCAGCGCGTTCTGCGCGACGAAGTCGACCTCGCGGTCGCTGAGGGGATAGTACTCCCAGTTATTGACGAACGCCCGGTTGTACGCCTCGCCGATGGCGCGCTTGCGGCGCAGCAGCTCGCGCTTGCTGCGGAACGTCTGCACGCGCAGCTCGCCCCGGCGCTGCACGCGCTCGGCAATGCGATGCACCCGCTCGGGCAGCCGGAAGCTGGGGTTGATGGTACACGAGACGAAATCGACTTCCTTGATGAAGCCCAGCGCTTCGAGCAGCGCCGGATAATACGCATGGTTGTAGTTCATCATCGTCATCGCCGGTCTATGCTCGAAGCCCTCGACCAGGATGCCGTAACCGTCGAGCGGGCCGAAGCCTTTAGGGCCGATCACCTTGTTCAACCCACGCACCCGTGCCCACTCGAAGACGCGCTCGAACAGAGCAAACGCGACTTCGCGGTCATCGATGCACTCGAACAGGTAGAACTGCGCGGCGCGTGACTGATGGTAAGCGTTATAGGGTCGATTCTCCAGCGCCGCAATGCGGCCGACGACCTCGCCGTCGCGCTCGGCGACGAAGAAGTCGGCGTCGGAGTGCTCGTAGAAGGGGTGTTTGTCGCGGTTGAGCTGCAATTCGGCGTCAGGGCGAATCGGCGGCACCCACAGCGGGTGATTGCGATACAGCGCGAACGGGAAGCGCAGGAAGCGATGGCGGTCGGTGCGACTACGCGGATCGATCTGGCGAACAGCAAGCATAACGCCCCGCCGCTTCATTCCTCGCCAGTACGGATCGGGCGTGCCGGGTCGGTGATCCACTCGCTCCACGATCCCGCGTACAGGCGCGCCTCGCCCAACCCGGCGTGCTTCATGGCGAGGATGTTGTGAGCGGCGGTGACGCCCGACCCGCAGTAAAAAACGGCGCGCTCGGCAGGCGCATCACCTAGCAGCGCCTGGAAGCGCGTGCGAAGCTCGGCCTGAGACTTGAAGGTTCCGTCGGCGTCGAGGTTATCGGGATACGGCGCGCAGGCCGCGCCGGGGATGTGCCCGGCGACCGGATCGATCGTCTCGTTCTCGCCGCGATAGCGGTCGGCGGTGCGCGAATCGAGCAACCGCAGGCTCGCATCGCCCAGCGCGGCGAGCACGTCGGGCGTGTGGACGGCCATAGAAGCCCGTACATTTGGAACGAACGTGCGCGGCGAGCGGGATTCGACGCCGCCGCGCGTCTCGCGTCCCTCGCGCTGCCACTTCGGAAAGCCACCGTCGAGCACGGCGACCGCGTCGTGGCCGAGCCAGCGCAGCAGCCACCACAGCCGGGCGGCCATCGACCCACCCGCGTCGTCGTAGGCGACGACCTGCACGCTCGAATCGATGCCCCACAGCGAGAGCCTCTGCGCCATCACGCCGACGTCGGGCAAAGGATGCCGTCCCGTCTTGCCGCGCACGACCGTCCCGGCCAGGTCTTCGTCGACGTGCGCGTACAGCGCGCCGGGGATGTGCTCCTGCCGATAGTCGCGCCGCCCGCGCTCGGTCTCGGTCAGCGTAAAGCGACAGTCGACGATCGCCCAATCGGGATCGGTCAGGTGCTGTGAGAGTTCCGCCGTGGAGACGAGGGTCGTGAATGGCACAGGGGTATTTTACAACAGTTGGAAAACCGCCTTGCCGACCATGCCTCAGCCATCCTTTTGCGGCGCAGCGCGCCTGCTT
>DASSFZ010000022.1:0-8572 GCA_035693785.1 Anaerolineae bacterium
CCTCGCCGCAAAGATTCACGAAGCCGCTCAGGCCATTGCTATCGCGATGAAAGCGGCTTTCGTGTGCGACGGCGTGTCCACTCGACAGCACAACGAGCCTGCCGGCAACCAGGATGTCTGGCACTATCATCTTCACGTCACCCCGCGCTACACCGGCGACAACTTCTACGGTACCCGGGGCGAAAACATGCCCGCGCCCCGGCGCGCGGAACTCGCCCGACAGCTCAAAGTGCACTTGATGAATTGGAAGCCCATGCCACAGAAGCCACCGATACGCGATAAGCGATAGGCGATAAGCGATATGCCATCAGCCACCAGCTATCTGCCATTTGCCATCTGCCACCCACCGATGACCCTCGCCCTCGTTCACGACTGGCTCAATCAATATGGCGGCGCGGAGCGCGTGCTGGAAGTCCTGGTCGAGATGTACCCCTCGGCCCCGCTGTACACCAGCATCTACTGGCGCGACGGGATGCCGCCCGGCTATCGGGCCTGGGACATCCGCACGTCGTGGCTCGACCGCGCCCCGGGCATCTACCAGCATCATCAGCCTTACCTGCCGCTGTATCCGCTCGCGTTCCGATCCTTCGACCTTGGAGGCTACGACGTCGTGATCAGCAACAAGAGTGGATTTTGCCACGGCGTTCCGGCCGGAGACGCGCTGCACGTATGCTATTGCCTTGCGCCGACACGCTACGTGTGGGACCTCGATGCCTACGTCGAGCGCGAGGCGTTGGGACGCGCCGCGCAAGTCGCGCTCAAGCCGCTCATCGCCTGGCTGCGCCGCTGGGATTACGCCGCCGCGCAGCGCGTGACGCACTTCGTCGCCATCAGCAGTGAAATCCAGGGACGCATTCGGAAGTACTATAATAGGGATGCCGTCGTCATTCACCCGCCGGCCGACCTTCACCGCTATCAGCCTGCCGCGTCGCACGACGACTTCTATCTCATCGTCTCGCGCTTGATTCCGTATAAGCGCATCGACGTGGCGATCGAGGCTTTCAACCGGCTGCGGCGGCCGCTGTGGATCGCAGGCGCGGGACGCGATGCGGAGCGGCTGCAGTCGATGGCCGGGCCGACGATTACATTCTTAGGTCGTGTGCCCGATTCCGATTTGCCCGACCTGACGGCGCGCTGCAAGGCGTTCGTCTTTCCCGGCCACGAGGATTTCGGCATCGCGCCGGTGGAGGCGCAAGCGGCCGGCCGGCCAGTGATCGCCTACGGCGTGGGCGGCGCGCTCGATTCGGTCATCGATGGGGTGAGCGGCGTGTTGTTCCACGAGCAGAGCGCCGGCGCGCTGATGGACGCAGTGCACCGCCTGGACGCTATCCGCTTCGACCCGGGCGCGATCCGCGATAACGCAGCGCGCTTTGACGCCCAGGCGTTCAAGCTGAAGTTGACCGCGTTTGTGGACAAGTGTGTCAGCGAATGGACAACGAATCAGCGAAGCAGCGAATCAGCGACCGGACGATCTCGCTGACTCGCTGATTCGCCACCTGCTGGTCAAGGTACAACATGGAGCTTCGCCAACTCGTCCGCATCCTGCTGCGCCGCTGGTGGCTGGTCGTGCTTCCGGCGCTCGTGCTGGGCGCTGTCGCCATCGTCACCTACGACCCGCCGCAATCAACCTTCGCCGCCACCATGCGCTTCGCCGTGGGATACACGCCCGACCCGAACTCACAGTCACTGTACGATCGCTTTTACCCGGCCTGGCTGGCGAGCGAATACATCGCCGGCGGGTTGAGCGACTGGGCCAGGACAGGCAACTTCGCCGAAGCCGTGTCGGAAGAGCTGGCGGCGCGGGATGTCGACGTACCGCCTGCGGCAGTCGCCGCATCGATCGTGTCCGACCACACACGCAGCATCGTCGCACTGTACTTCAACGGGAACGACCCGGCGCTGCTGCAATCGATCGCCGAGTCGGCGGCGCGCGTGCTGCAGACGCGCAACGCAACCGTCTTCCCGCAGAACGGCCCGCACGGCGCGTCGGTCACACCCCTGGATAACCCGGCCGTCGGAGCGGCGCCGCCCTCGCTCCGCGCGCGGCTCGAACTGCCGATCCGCATCGGGCTGGCGATGGCCGCCGGCCTGGTGCTCGCGCTGCTCGCGCACTATCTCGACCCGATGATCCGCGACCGGAGCGACGTCGAGGCGCTGGGCTGGCCGATCATTGGGGAGATTCCGAAGAGCAAGTAATTGGAGATTAGAGATTAGAGATCGGCGATTGGCAATATGCGATATGCGATAAGCGATATGCGAAGTATGGTAGAATCGCCATGCCGAAGGGGGACTCAAGATGGAAATGAGCGAGTATTTACGCATCCTGCGCAAGCGGTGGTGGATCATCGCGCTGGTCACGCTGGCGACTGCCGCGGCGGCCTTAGGCTTCAGCGCGGCGCAGACGCCGGTTTATAAGAGCACGATCCAACTGTCGGTGTGGCCAGATCGGATCGACAACGGCGCACAACTGGCGACCAAGGCCCTGCTCCGGGGATTCGCCGCCCACGTGAACTCTCTCAAGTTCGCCGATCGGGTGATAGACGATCTACAATTGGATATGTTTGCCGAGCAACTCAAAGAAAAGGTGACTATTGCACCGATCGAAGAGGATTTCATCATCCAGATCGACGTGCTTGACACCGATCCGGCATTGGCCAACAACATTGCCGAAAAGTGGGCGCTCCGGGTCGTCGAATGGCGCAACCAAGAGAACCAGGAGCAGCGTAAAGAGGACCGCGTCTCGGCGGCCATCATCCAAGGGGCAACCTACGGCAAATTCCGCCCGCAGACGACGCTGAACACGATCGCCGGCGCGATCATCGGCCTGACGCTGGGCGTGTTGATCGTATTCGTTCTGGAGTGGATCGAGTCCGGCGTTTTGCGCACGCCGGAGGACGTCGAGCGCGCCATGGGCATGAGCGTGCTCGGCGCGATCCCTTCGACAAAGTGATACGTGATGCGTGATATGTGCATCACGCGTCACGTGTCACGCAGAAAAGATCGAACGCATGAGCAACAAGAGTCCCTCATTAGTGACGCTTTCCGATCCACGCTCTCCCATGGCTGAAGCGTATCGCACGCTGCGCACCAATATCGAGTTTTCCAGCCTCGACCAGTCGCTCCACACGCTGCTCGTCACCTCGCCGGCGCCGAGCGAAGGCAAATCGACGACACTGGCGAACCTGGCCGTGACGATGGCCCAGGCCGAGAAGAAGACAATCCTGGTCGACGCCGACCTGCGCCGCCCCAGCCTGCATACGATCTTCAACGTCGGCAACGAGGCCGGTCTGACGACGATGTTCGTCGACAAGGAGGCCATGCAGGAGCCGCCGCTGCAGGACGTCGGCGTGCCGAATCTGTGGCTGCTGCCGTCCGGCCCGCTGCCGCCCAACCCCGCCGAACTGCTCGGCTCGAAACGGATGGAGGATGCGCTCGCCGCGCTCAAGGCGCGCGCCGACATCGTGCTGCTCGACGCGCCGCCGGTGATCGCCGTGACCGACGCGGTCGTGCTGGGCACGCGCGTCGACGGCGTGCTGCTCGTCGTCGGCGCCGGACAGACCAAGCGCGACCACGCCAGGCGCGCCAGGGAGCTGCTGGACAAAGTGAAAGTGCGCGTGATCGGCGTTGCGCTCACCAACGTCAGCCCGGACTCGGCGCTCGGCGGATACTATTCTGGCTAACCGTCTGCGCCACATCGGTTTGTGACGAAGCTCGAAGCCGAAGTCTTCTCCGATTCCACCGGCTAACTCCTTCTAAGGATACTCCATGAAAGGCCTCATTCTCAGCGGCGGCAAGGGCACGCGTCTGAAACCGCTCACCTTCACCAGCGCCAAGCAGTTAATTCCGGTCGCCAACAAGCCGGTGCTCTTCCGCGTCATCGAAGCCATCCGCGACGCCGGCGTCACCGAGGTCGGCATTGTGATCGGCGACACCGGGCCGCAGATTCGCGACGCCGTCGGCGACGGGAGCCGCTGGGGCGTGAGCATCGCGTACATCCCGCAAGACGCGCCGCTCGGCCTGGCGCACGCTGTGAAGATCAGCCGGGACTTCATCGGCGACGACCGCTTCGTGATGTTCCTGGGCGACAACGTGATTCAGGGCGGTATCAGCCCGCTGCTGGGCCAGTTCGCTACCAGCGACTATGACGCGCAGATCGTGCTGAAGCGCGTCGCCGACCCGCAGCACTACGGCGTCGCCGAGCTGGAAGACGGGCGCATCAAGCGCCTGATCGAGAAACCCAAAGAGCCGCCCAGCAACCTGGCCTTGGTCGGCATCTACATGTTCAATCATCATATCTTCGAGGCGGTCAACGCGATACAGCCGTCGTGGCGCAACGAGCTGGAGATCACCGACGCGATTCAATATCTGGTCGAGAAGAAGTATGCCGTTTATCCTTACGTCCACGAGGGCTGGTGGATCGATACCGGCAAGATGGCTGACATGCTGACGGCGAACAGCCTGGTGCTGCAGGAACTGACGCCGCGCGTCGAGGGGACAGTCGATGCGATGTCGCAGATCGAAGGACAGGTGACGATCGAGAAAGGCGCGGACATCGTCAACAGCCGCATCCGCGGGCCGGTGATCATCGGCGAGGAGACGCGCATTGTTGATTCGTTCATCGGGCCGTTCACGTCGATCTACCACCACTGTCTGATCCAACACAGCGAGATCGAGCACTGTATCGTGCTGGAGAATACGCGCATCGTCGACATTCCGGCGCGCATCGCGGACAGCCTGATCGGCCGCAACGTGGAGGTGACACGCTCGCCGATCAAGCCGAAGGCGGTGAAATTGACGCTCGGCGACTACAGCAAAGTGGGCATTCTGTAGCCACATCGTTTTGACATCGCCCGGAACATGTGGTAAGCTAGCGCTACTCATCCCCCATATCTGGCTCACAACAGGACCAATTCGATCGAACCTCTGAGCGACGCCCGATTCGCTGTAGCAGTTTGCGTTGTCTAGGGAGCAGCACAGAGCCGAGCGCTCTGATGTCGAACAGCAACACAATGTAAGGAGAACTCATCTATGTCCAACGGTGCGCGCTTGACCGGAACGGTTCGCTGGTTCAGCCGGGTGAAGGGCTACGGCTTCATCAAGCCCGACGACAGCGAAAAAGACGTTTTCGTCCATTATTCGGGAATCGTGGGCGACGGTTATCGCAACCTTGACGAGGGCCAGCGCGTCGAATTCATCATCGAGGATACGGCCAAAGGCCCGCAGGCGGTGCAGGTGGTCGGCGTTGCCGGCAACGCTTAGCCGTCCATCTATCGCTCACAGTCGGCGTGTGGCTATTCGCGCTCGCCGGTGCGGAACACGGCGCTGTCTGGCGCCGCAACAAGAGGTTTGTGGCTTCGCGACGGGCCTCGGGGCGCCTTCGAGGCCGCGTATGGCTGTGCGTGATTTGACAGGTCGTTCGAGGTGTGATATATTTTGATTTGTATGGGGCATTGCAGCATCTGGTTGTCTGAATCGACGAAATAAGCCGCCAGGGCGAGGTAGGCACCGGCGGCTTTTGTTTGCGGCGCGCGCGAAGATCATTCTTCGAACTCATCAGAGGATTCAGATGGACAAACGCATGCGTGGAACCGTGCGCTGGTTCGACATCTCGAAGGGTTACGGATATATTCAGCCGGAAAATGGCGTAGAGGTATTCGTGCACTACACCGCCATCATAGACAAGGGGCTGAAGATGCTGAACCCCGGCCAGCGCGTGGAGTTCACCGTCACGGATTCCTATCGCGGCCCGCTGGCCGCCGACGTGGTGCGCGTGTAGCTGCGCCGCACTATGGCGAACTGCATATTGACCGGAATCGCCCCGCCGGTTGGATAACCGTCGGGGCGGTTTGATTATTAGCCTTCACCCCTACCCCAGCTTCGCCACAGGGGGAGGGGGTGAGGCACAGGAGTAACTCTATCTATGGCATCACCTTTACGCATCGTGCCACTCGGCGGGTGCGGCGAAATCGGCAAGAACATGACGGCGTTCGAGTATGGGCGCAACATCCTGCTCATCGACGCCGGCATCATGTTCCCCGAAAACGACATGTTGGGGATCGACTTCATCATCCCCGACTGGCAGTACTTGCGCGACAAGAAAGACTTGGTCCGCGCCATCGTCGTGACGCACGGCCACGAGGATCACACGGGCGCGCTGCCATACCTGCTCAAAGACGGATTCAACGCGCCGATTTACGCCACGAAGCTGACGCGCGGGCTGCTCGAAGTGAAGCTGAAACAGCACAAGGTCTTCGAAGAGGCTAACCTGAACACGATCGCGGCGGGCGAGGCGGTCACCATCGGCCCGTTCAAGATGGATTTCTTCCGCGTGGCACATTCGATCCCCGACGGTGTGGGCTTGGGCATCACCACACCGGCCGGCCTCGTCGTCCATACGGGCGACTTCAAGTTCGATCACACGCCGGTCGACGGCAAGCCGACCGACTTCGCCAGGCTGGCCGAGTTCGGCGGGCGCGGCGTGCTGGCGCTGATGTCCGACAGCACCAACGCCGACCAGCCCGGCACGACGCCGTCCGAGCGCGTGATCGACGAAGCCTTCGATCGCGTCTTCCGCGAAGCGCAAGGCCGCATCATCATCGGCACGTTCGCGTCGCTCATCTCGCGCATCCAGCAGGCGGCCAACGCCGCCATGCGCTATCGGCGCAGGATGGCGATCGCCGGGACGAGCATGGCCGAGAACGTGCGCATGGCGCAAAAGCTGGGTTACCTGACCTTTCCCGACGACCTGATCGTCCGCCTCGACGAGGCGGCGCGCATGCGCCCGCGCGACATCGTGATCATGGCTACCGGCACGCAGGGCGAGCCGTCGTCAGTGCTGGCGCGCGTGGCGGCGGGAGAGCACAGCCAGATCAAGGTGCAGCGCGGCGACACGGTCGTCATGTCGTCTCACCCGGTGCCGGGCAACGAAGAGATGGTGCACCGCACGATCAACAGGCTCTTCCAGCGCGGCGCCGAGGTGCTGTACGATCCGATCGAAATGGTGCATGTGTCGGGCCACGCCTCGCAGGAGGAACAGAAGCTGATGCTCAACCTGGTGCGGCCTGAGCATTTCATACCGATTCACGGCGAGCTGCGTCACCTCCACGCGCACGCCCGGCTGGCCCGGCTGGTCGGCGTCGAGCCGACCAACATCCACGTCGTCGAGAACGGCTATCCGATCGAGTTCGACGAAGGCGAGGCGCGCATCGGCGAGCGCGTGCCGGGCGGCTACGTGTACGTCGACGGCTCGGGCGTTGGCGACATCGGCCCGAGCGTGCTGCGCGAGCGCGAGATGCTCGGGCGCGATGGATTCGTGATGACGATCGTCCACCGCGATCCCGAGAACGGCCGCCTGCTCGACACGCCCGACATCGTCACGCGCGGGTTCGTCTACGCCCGCGAAGCGCAAGACCTGCTCGAAGGCGCGACACAGGCGGTGATCCAAATCGTCGAATCGAATGGCCGCGCCAGCCAGGAAGCGATCCGCGACAGGGTCGAGAAGTCGTTGCGCGAATATCTGTACCGCGAAACGAAGCGCCGCCCCATGATTATGGCCGTCGTCCGCGACTTGTAGCCCTCCGCACCCAGCCCTGCGAAGGTTCGGAAACCTTCGCAAGGTTCAGGTATAATCCTGCGCGATGGCCGATCACGATCCGTGGGCTTCCGCATACGAGGACCTCGAAGCAACCCGTCCCCCCAACGTTCATCTCTTAGCCACCCTGTCGCGACTCAATCCGACGCCGGGCGGCCGCGCGCTCGATCTGGGTTGTGGATCGGGCCGGCATCTCCCGGTGCTGGCGCAACATGGGCTGAGTCCGATCGGCGTCGATTTTTCGGCGGCGGCGATCGCCAGGAGCCACCGGTTCGCATCGAGTGTCCCGCTTGCACAGGCCTCCGTCGACGCGCTGCCCTTTGCCGATCACACGTTCGACTGGATCGTCGCCTGGGGTGTGCTGTTCCACCTGTTCACCGACCAGCTTCACCGCGCGCTGCGGGAAATTCGACGCACGCTGGCTCCCCAGGGCACGGCGATCCTGCACGCGCTCGATCCTTCCGACTGGCGGCGCGATCCGAACGCCGGGCCTGCGCACCGGCGTGAGATAGCCAGCCGTCACGTGACGGGCGTGATCGACTCGTACTACACGCCGGAGGAAGTCGCGGCGATGCTCGCGCCGCACTTCGAGATCGTCTCGCGCGAGCTGGTCAGCACGCAGCACGACTATGGCAAGAGCGCCGAGTGGGTGATCGTCGTCAACCCGAAATGAAAGTCTCGCTGATCGTCACCGTCAAGAACGAAGCAGGCAGCATCCGCACGCTGCTTGATTCGATTGCGGCGCAGACCCGCCTGCCCGACGAGGTGATCGTATGCGACGGCGGCTCGACCGACGCGACGCTCGAAGTCGTTCGCGGCGAGACCCGATTCCCCGTGCGCGTCATCGAGCGCCCCGGCGCGAACATCTCGCAGGGGCGCAATGCGGCGATCGAAGCTGCCTCCGGCGACATCATCGCCTCGACCGACGCTGGCGTGAGGCTCGATCCCCACTGGCTCGGAGTCCTCGTCGCGCCATTTGGG
>DASSFZ010000023.1:0-3597 GCA_035693785.1 Anaerolineae bacterium
GTCCCGCACGAGTGGCTGTTCCCGCACATGGCAGCCATCGTGCATCACGGCGGCGCGGGCACAACGGCCGAGGCCCTGCGCGCCGGTGTTCCGTCGGTCGTCACGCCGGTCTTCGCCGATCAGCCATTCTGGGGACAGCGCATAGCAGACCTTGGCGTAGGGCCGGCGCCGATTCCGCAGAAGCAGCTCACAACCCAGAAGCTGGCGGAGGCGATCCACATCGCCGTCACGGACGCAAGCATGCGGGATCGCGCTGCCGCGCTCGGGCAGAAGATCCGCGCAGAGGACGGGGTCGCGCGAGCAGTCGAAGCGTTTCATCAACATGTCAGAATAAGAGAAGTCATGAGGTAAGCGTTGTGCTCAACCATTGATGCGGGCCGCCGCAAGCGCCGCCACCACAAGCATGAGCGCACCCCCACTGATCAACGCCCCAACGCGGAACGCCTGTGGCTCGTAGCGAAACTCGACCCGGTGCTCGCCCGCCTCGATCGGCACGGCGCGGAAGGCAATGTCGGCGCGGAGAATGTCGACCGCTTCACCATCCACGGTCGCAATCCAACCGGGATACCAGGCATCGGTCAGGACGAGGTAGCCGTCGCCGTCTGCCTTGACTTCCATTTCGATATGTTCTGGCGCGTAATCTGTGAAACGTGATTCGTAATTCGTAAAACGTAATTCGTAATTTGTAATTTGTAATTCGCCACGGGTTGCAGGCGGCATAGCTTCGTGGATAACCACAGTCTTCGATGGATCAAAGTCAGGATTCTGCATGAGCGCGAGGGCTTCGTCGTCGCTCGCGGCGGAGACACTATTCGGGACGACAAAGGCGCGCGGGAGCGCGTCGACGTATTCGTAGACCTTCACGTCGCCGGAATGGGCGAGCCGGAAGCGGCCGTCTTTCGCCAGGGCGAACGAGTGGAACGTGTCGCTGCGCTCGTCGATCAGCGCCACGCCGTGTAGTGTCAGACCGCCTCGCCCCACTACCTCCACTCTCGACACACGCTGCGCCTCCTCCCAGCGCAGGCGCGTCATGGATAGGTCGTCTGCCCGCTCGATCGGCTCATCGGCGAGCGGCGCAGTCGCCGACGAGCCATCCTCGAACGTGATTTCCACCTCGGCCAGGGTCACTTCACCCTTCGGCTCTGAGTAGACGATGCCCAGCGCATTTGCCTCGAGCGGCGGAAGCTGATCCGTCCACACCTTATCGCCCGGCCTCAAAGGCGTTTCGAATTGCAGGTCGAAGAACACGCCGTCGAACCAGCGGTCGCGCACCTTGTCGGTGATGACGTACTTCACGTTCATCAGATCGAGCCAGCGCGCATCCGGGATCGATTCCAGTTGCTCGCGCAGGCGGCCATCGGGCTGAATGGCGTCGCCCGGCAGGAACAGTTTCTGGAAGGTCAGGTAGTTTCGCAGCGGCAACAACCCGCCGTCGTATCCGTCCACGGCAGGCAAGCCGTAGGTGAGTGGCTGGTTCGGCGCGACGATTTCCTTTTGCTTCGTCGCGATGAGGAGATCGTAGTAGGCGTCCGGCGGAAGCTGATCCGCGTAGATCGACTCCAGCTCGGCGGCGTCGCCCGGATCGAACTGAATGTCCGAAATCGACAGGAAGCGCCCCGCCGGCGCGCCGCTTGCGCCCACGAGCAACTGCGCAACAGGCGGGCGCAGGCTGGTCCACGCGTCGGGCGCGGTCAGGCGGGTGTGGTATGGCAGGTTGCGGGTAGCGATGAAGAGTTCGAGGGCGCACAGCAAGAGAATTAGAGATTGGAGGTTGGAGGTTGGAGGTTGGAGGCGGGTTGCCAGCAACAGTGTCAACAAGGCTGCACCCAGCCACAACGCGAGCGATTCGATGCCAGGTACGCCGATAGGCCCGGCAGCACCAGCGGGCGTCACGTTTGCACTAATGAACGTTGTGCCGATTAACAGGGCCATCACCCCGGCAATCCCAATCCGCGTTATCCGCGTTAATCCACGTCCAAAACGATCCAGACCCACGGCGGCCAGCATCGACCCCCCGAAGACGAACAGCGCCAGCCAGCGCGCGGGTGCTCGGAAGAGATCGAATCCGGGAACGAACTTCACGAGCAGATAATAGAGCGGATTGAAGCCGCCGAGTGCGAGGAAAATCCCCAGAAAGGCGAGAACGGACAGTGAACGGTAAGTCAGTCGGTCTGTGATCAGTGCGCCAATTGGTTGCCAGGCTGTCGCGCCGTGCGACCAAGCAGCCAACAAGCCAATGATCATCACCACGAGCGTAGAGACGCCGAGGAATGCCGTGAACTCGCTCCCGCCCGGCAGCGCGCCATCGTAGTCGGGCAATAGCGCGCGGCCGAGCAGGCGCGGATCGAGCGAGAACGACACAGCCTCGTCGAGCGGCAGCCCGCCCTGGCGCGGAGAAAGCCCCGCAAGCTCGAGCGTCGGCAGGAGCTGAACGGCGGCCAGCGCGGCGGCGACGCCCAGACCGAACAGAATCGGGACGAGACGGGTGATAGCAGTCTGCAGAGCAGCGCGCGGTGATCGGATGTGCTCTACGGCAGGCCACAGCGCGTAAGCGGTCAGCCCGACCAGCGCAATGAACACGGACTGCATGTGCCCGGCCAGCAGCATCACTCCAACCAACGAACCCACCAGCAAACTACCAATCAATAGCCTGTACACGGCGAACTCATACGCCAGCCACAGCCACGGCATCCACGCCAACGCCTGCAACTGGTTGAAATGCTCGACCTGCGCGCCGAGATAGCCGCCCAGCCCGAACGACAGGCCGCCCAGCAGCGCAGCAGGAACCGACGCGCCGAAGCTCCGCCGCGCGAACAGGTAAGCGCCGATCGCCGCAATCCACACGTGCGCGACGATGCTCAAATTCGCCGCGCGCGCCGTTTCGAGCCACGACGCCGCGAGATTGAGCGGGTAGAAGAACCCCGCCTGGCTGTTCGCCAGGAACGGCGCGCCCATGAACAGGTACGGGTTCCAGAGCGGCACGCGGCCTTCGCGGACCGCCGACGCGGCATAGTCACGATACGGATAGAAGTAGTTGTACAGATCGCCGCGCGCGACGATCAGGTTGGTGAACAGCATCTTCGAGAAGAACAGCACGACCAGCGCCGTGAGCGCGGCGAGCGCCAGCGCCGGAGCGAGCTTTCGACCGGGTGAAGGCAGTCGGTGCATAGGGAGTAAGAAGGAGCAGCGTTGTAACGTTTCGCGGCGAGAGGCATGATACCATACAACTTCCGCCTGTGGAGCGCCACAGGCGCGTGACTTGCGCTTAATGAAGGGCAACATAGAGGAATCGTAACTACTCAGCCGTCATTGCGAGGAGTGTCGTTTGCGACGAAGCAATCTCAGCCGCCATGAGCGCACATGGCCGTCCGTGCAGGAGATTGCTTCGCACAAAGCGCTCGCAATGACGCGGGCTGAGCAGTTACGAGGAATCAAGGAGTTGCTAACTGAGCCGCCAATCATCGAGTTGGCCGCGAATACAATTGGGTGTAAACTTCTCGCCAGTCCCCACGATGAGGAGCTCTGGCATGGCATCCGAACCCAGCTTGCTGGCGGGCCGCCGGTCATGGATCACAACCAGGTTGTGGCTCGCCGCCG
>DASSFZ010000024.1:0-4605 GCA_035693785.1 Anaerolineae bacterium
GCACCGGGTTGGGTGCAGAGAGATTGACGACGCCCTCGAGTTCCTCGTGCTCAATCAACCACAAAACGGCTCGCGAGAAGTCTTGGTCATGTATCCAAGATACGTACTGACGGCCATCTCCGACACGCCCACCTAGGCCGAATCGCACTAATCTCAGCAGCACGTCAAAGATGCCTCCGCGATCTGGGCTCATGATCATCGCCGAACGCATGAGCACCTTGCGGGTGCGAGGCGTCGCTGAGTCATTCAGCGCGCGCTCCCAAGCCATCGCCACATCGATGCTGAAGCGCCAGGCGGATGGCGCGTCCGGTTCCGAGCCACCTATGATCCCAGTTGCCTCGTCGTTAGGTGCATCATAGCGATGAGCGTAGATTGTCGCTGTACTAGCCTGAAGCCATGTTCGGGGCGGGTGTGACGCTTGAGCAATTGCCCTACCCACGATCTGAGTGGACTTTACGCGCGACTCCATGATGAGGCGACGATTCTCGGCGGTGTAGCGGCAGTTTACATTACGTCCCGCTAGATTGATGACGACTTCGGCTCCTTCAAGTTCTGCGGCCCAGTCACCCAGTGTCTCAGCATCCCATTTCACTGTGCGCCAAACCGAGTTGGTAGGTTTGCGGCTGAGAACAACTACCTCATGCCCGGCTTGGTGGAAGGCACGCGCGAGAATTGTTCCGACTTGCCCTGAGCCACCTGGAATGACGATTTTCACGCTGCTACGCCTCTACGATGTCCACCGCCCAATGCAGAGCTAAGCCTGTTACCTTATACTCGACAAAGGCCGACTGGGGTATGCTTCGTGCAGAACGGGGTGATAACCCATCAGCGTCTGCCACCCCCATCAGCTACCCCGGCCTGGGAGCAGAGGACCCGAGTCAGCACAGAAAGGTCCTTTTAACAGGATACATCGGAATCGACTGGAGTCAACCCCAACATGACGTACGTTCTCTGGACGAGACCGGCCAGGTCACTGCCCGCAACCGCGAAGATTCTTCACCACGGATGGCGGCCTCTCATGATATCCGTGGAATCCGCTTGCCCTCGCCTGCCGTGTGCGGGGGTGGAAATCCGTGGTCAAGCATTGGCGTCCAGAAACTCTTCGATGCGGCTTACGATCCGATCCGGCGCATCTTCCTGCAAGAAGTGGCTGGCGTCCGCAATATCGCAGGTGGTCGCGTGGGGGTAGATGCGCTGCCACATGCGCAAGACGGGTTCGGAGAGCACCGGGTCCTGCATGCCCCACACCAGGAGCGTTGGGGTCTTGCCGAACTGGAACAACCCCTGCTCGATCGACTTCATCTCGGCATAGGACGGATCCGATTCGCTGACAGGAATGTCGCGCGACCAGCACAGTAAAGCGCGGCGTGAGCCAGGCGTCGGATACGGGGCTTGATAGGCCCTTAGGACCATCTCCGTCAGGTGCTCTCGATGGGTTGTCGTCCCCAACAGCGCAGGCTCCAGGTAGCCGTTCTTTTCCAACACGAACTTTTCCCCACGCTCGGAGCGGATGAGCTCGATCAGGCGAGGGAGTGGACCGCCCGGCCATGGGGCGAAAGCCCATGTGTTCATCAGGATGAGGCGCTTGATCCGCTCAGGGTGGCGGATCGCAAATCCCAACCCTACCGGCCCGCCCCAGTCGTGAAGAACCAGCGTCATGCCGCGCACGTCCAGATCGAGCAAAAGGGTTTCGAGGTTGGCTATGTGGTGGCGAAGACGGTACGGATAGGGTTCATCGGGCGCACCCGACTTACCCATGCCCATGTGATCCGGCGCGATGCAGCGGCGGCGCTGCGAGAGAGGAGGGATGAACTTGCGCCACAGGTAGCCCCAGGTTGGGTCGCCGTGTACCAGCACGATGGGTTCCCCACTGCCTTCATCCACGTAGTGCATTTCAAAGCCGCGGATCCTTCGATAGTGGGGGGCGAAGGGGAAGGAGCCGTCAAACGTCTCGTCTTGCAGGTCGATCACGTCCCTCTCCACGCTCCATTGTGAAAACCTCCCGAAGAATTCACATCCTTCGGGAGGCTGGCTTGCCGTCTGCTACTTGGGATATTCGCCTTCGAAAGGCACGACCGCGTTCCCGCCGGAACTGGAGAATTCAGCGCTCCCACCGGTCACCTTAATCTTAAATGTAAAGTCCCCGACGTTCGCCCACCAGTTTTGGACCACCTCGCCGGCACTCAGGCCCATCTCTTGCAAACGAGAACCCGATGTCACCGCCAGGTTGCCAGGTGTGACAAGCGAGTCGAGCACCATCGTCACGCGCAGTTGATTGGTGGAGTTGGCCGGGATGGACATGTCTTCGTGCGCGAAGGGGTTGCCGACCGGGAAAAATGCGTTCGGGGCAGCCTCAAATTCGACCGTGTACTGCAGGTCTTTCAGCATGACAGGATAGGAGTTGGGGTTGGCAATGTCGAAAATGAAGGCCAGTACCATCGGCACCCGCACCGGCGGCGGGGCGGGAGTTCCCTCGCCGGGCGGCGGCGGCCAGGGGAAGTAACTGGCGACTTCGACGTGATCGAGCCCAACGGTCGGGTTCTGAAGCGCGGGGGAAGGCGTGGGCGCGCCGCACGCGCCGAGCGCGATCAGCGCCGCCCCGCAGATCAGGGTTATAAGAAGCGCCGTGATTCGTCGAGTGTTCATGTGTTCGGCCCCTTTCTTGGTGATGAGCCTCCCGACCCGGAGCGAGCGCAGGGCCTGCCCTGAGCGCAGTCGAAGGGTCTCCCCACGCTCCACGCTTCGCGACTATGTCAGCCATCGCTTGCGCCGCTTATAGTGCTTCACGTCTCGGAAGCTCTTGCGCGTCCCCAGGTCGGTGAGGCCGAGATAGAATTCTTTGACATCCGGATTGTCGCGCAGCTTGTCGGCCGGACCATCCATCACGATCCGGCCGTTCTCCAGCACGTAGGCGTAGGGCGCGACGGCCAGCGCCAGCTTCACGTTCTGCTCGACCAGGACGATCGGGATGCCCTGCTCGCGATTCAGGCGGGTGATGATGCCGAAGATCTCCTGAATCAGGAGCGGGGCCAATCCCAGCGAGGGTTCGTCCAGCAGCATGAGCTTGGGTGTCGCCATCAGGGCGCGGCCGATGACCATCATTTGCTGCTCGCCGCCGCTGGCGAACCCCGCCTGCTTGTGGCGAATGTCGCGCAGGCGAGGGAAATAGGTGTACACCATTTCCAGGCCGTCGCGCAGGCCTCCTGAGGCCCCATCGGGCCGCAAGTGAGCGCCGACTTTCAGGTTCTGCTCGACCGTCAGGTGCTCGAAGACCCGCCGGCCCTCGATCACCTGGATGATGCCCATGCGAGCGATCTCCTCGGCGCTCTTGCGGTCGATCCGCTGTCCCATGAACTCGATGCTGCCGTCGGTGACGGCGCCGTCCTCGTGCCGGAGCAGGCCGGAGATAGCCTTGAGCGTCGTGCTCTTGCCCGCGCCGTTCGCGCCGAGGAGAGCGACGATGCCGCCGGGCGGCACTTCCAGCGATACGCCCTTGAGCACCAGGATGACTTCGTGGTAGCGGACTTCGATGTTATTCAGTTGCAGGATGCTCGCCCCACGCTCCACGCTTCACGCTCCACGCCCCACGCGCTAGTAACCCAGCCACGTCGGCCACAGATCGGGCCAGCGCTCCTTGAGGTCGACTCGCTGCAGCAGCTCGAACGTGCCGTTGCGGATGATATAAATGTTGACAGCCGAGGCCGGTCGATGATCGCTCGCCGTGTAGGTGACCGGCGAAGCGCCCAGGCCGAGATCGTAGTTCTGGATCGTCTCGAAGGCTTGCCTGATCCCTTCCCCGGTCAGGTTGCCGGCCGTGTCGGCCCGCTTCATCGCCTCCCACAGCAGGAGCACGTTGTTCCAGGCCTGAATGGTGCGGATCAGCCGGTTCCCGATCGGCACGCCGGGATTGTATTTCTGGGCATACTCGATCACGTCGTTCATCGTGACGCCCGGAGCACCGGGGGTCGTCTCCTCGCCGAAGAAGGCATTCACGGCGATGCCCACGACGCCCTCGGCGGCGTCCCCGGCCAGCTTGATCAGGTTCTCGTCGTAGCCCCAGTTGTTCACGATGTGATCGGCAGCCAGTCCCTGCGCCTTGCTATCCTTGATCGCGACCGCGACCGACCCCGTCGTGTTGCCGTGCCAGATCAAGTCGGCGCCGAACTCCTTTGCCGCCAGCACCTGGCTCGTCGTGTCCAGCGCCGTCAGCGGCACGTCCTGATCCGGCCCGACCTCGAAGCCGAGTAGCTCGGCCTGCTCTTTGATCGCCTTGATGGGGGCGCTGGAGTACGGCGTCGGGAATGAGTAGAACGCGACGAACTTCGGCTTTTCACCGGCGCTGCGACGGGACTCGAAGCGCGCGTCCTTCTGCCAGATTTCTTCGTACCAGGCCGTGATCGCCGCGCGCGCGTTGCTCGAGTAGTCGGTGGCGGCGAACAGGTTGTACGGCGTTTTCGCCGGATCCGTCAGCTCCGCCGAATACGAGGCCGAGACGTACGGCATTTTGTCTTGGGTCACCGTCTGCGCCAGGGCTGAGGTGTCACCCGTGCCCCAACCCAGCACGGCCACCACCTGATCCTGATCCCGGAAGCGCTTGTAGGTGGT
>DASSFZ010000025.1:0-18216 GCA_035693785.1 Anaerolineae bacterium
CCGCCGGCTTGGGTCACGCCGAGCGGCAGACCTCCGTCGACCCCGCCTGGACGTGGCACGCCCGGCGCAGGGCTTACCTGGACGCCGTCAGGCCGTGGTACGCCGCCCGTGCCTCAAATCGTCAGGCCGACGCCGACGCCGCCCAGGCCGTCCCCACCAGGGCAGGGGACGCCGGGCAGCGGCCTGACTTCCATCCCATCGGAACGGGGGGACTCTAGTGCTACACCACCCGGCCAGGAGTCCAAGCCGACTAAGAGCAAGACGCCGTAGAAGGAAACCCAAAAGCGTCGGGCAGACTTCCGAAGTCTCGAAGACTTCGGAAGTCTGCTATTACGTCTTCTTGGACGCGAGCCGCAGCATCACACGCCCGAGCCAGAAGACGGACCATGCCCCGACGAGAATACCGGCCAGAACGATTCTCCCGGCGTTCACGACGGGCTGGATGTGCACGCCGCCTTCGTCGATGACAGCCAGTGCCAGGGGCCGCACCATATAGCCGCCGCCCCCGCCGCCGCCCACGTCGCTGCGGCCCTCTCGCTCGCCCTCACCGCCCCCCATGCCGAAGCCGTACGTGGCTGACGCGATGGGGATCACGGTCTTGCCGGCGGCTTCGATGGGCGTGCCGAACGCGGCGCCCACCGAGGCCTGCCTGTGCGCCTCCTCGAACTGACTGAACAATCGATCGACGTCGAACTTTCCGGTCATGGAGCCTCCTGTCTCAGCGCCCGTTACAGCCTATCCGAAAAGCCCGTAGCATCAGGCCTTGTGCCTGCAGCTCACACGCCTGCCGCCCACAAGGGGCTAGGCTACGTTTTCGGCAGGCTCCGGGCCAGACGGCCGAACAATAGATTGAGCATGATCGGCGCGGCGACGGCGGCGATGCCCAGCGCGATCAGCGCTCGCCCTGTCACGTCTTCGATGCGATGAGTGCGCTCGCCGTCGAGCGTCCTTTCGATCAGCGCCGTCGGCCGCACACGGCTGAATTGCATGCCGGCGACGCTTGTCCGGCGCGTACCCAATGTGGCTTCTCGAAACGTGAGCGTCGTCACGCGCGCTTCCGGCACGAGCACGCGCCCGTCGACTTCGATCGGCGTGCCACGCACCAGGTGGTGGCGTAGTTTAGGGTTCACGATGCACCTCCCGGTGAATCAGTTATCAGTAATCAGTTATCAGTAATTTGTGAATTGCCCTTCGCCACAAGCTCGCGCACGAACGCTTCTTCTTCAGGACCCGGCTGCACTTCTCCGTCGAGCAGCGCATCGCGCAGCGCGCTCAGCACGCGGCCATAGGCCGGGCTGGGCCGGATGCCGAGCGACTGCAAGAACGCTCCTCCGACCGATGGCTTAACATCTCGAAGGTCTCGCGTGAACCATTCGACGTTGGCGCGCACGCGCGGATCGTCCGCCGCCAGGCGCGCGATCTGGAGGGCGCGCGGCGAGTGCGCGTGCAGCAGGCGGTACACGGCGCTGGCCTGCGTCGCATCGCGGATCTCGCCGCTCGCCTCGCGCAGCGCCGCCAGGCTGAGCAGGTCGCTCTCTACGTCGCGCGGCAGCCGCAGGCGGTGGATCAACTCGCGCAGCGCCTCCCGTTCCAGTCCATACGTGAGCAGTGCCAGGTACGCGAACAAGAGCGACGCCACGGGCAGCGCCTCGCGCGCGTCGCGATATTTTCGCGCCAGCCAGTCACCGCATTGCAGGCCGGGGTTGATCCGCGCCAGGATGCCCAGCTCGGCCAGGCGGCAGATGGCCTTCTCCGGCTCGGCCTCCTGGAAGATCAGCTCCAATTCGTTGCGGAGGCGCGGGCCGCTCACGCGGTCGAGCAGATCCAGCGCGCCGCTCAGCAGGTGCTGCGTGCGCGGCTCGATGCGAAAGCCGAAACGCTGCTCGAAGCGCACGGCGCGCAGCATGCGTGTGGGGTCTTCGACGAACGACAGCGAGTGCAGCACGCGGATCGCGCCGTCGCGCAGGTCGCGCTCGCCGCCGTAGAAGTCGAGCAGCTCGCCGAAGCGATCCGGGTCGAGCCACACGGCCATGGCGTTGATCGTGAAATCGCGGCGGTGCAGGTCCTGCTTGATCGACGATCGCTCGACCTGCGGCAGCGCCGTGGGGTGCGTGTAAAACTCGGTGCGCGCCGTGACGAAGTCGAGCGTGCGCAGGTGCAGGCCATCCGGCGTCGTCACGTGCAGCGCGCGCGGATCGAGTATCCATTTAGCCGTGCCGAAGCGCGCGTGGCTTTTCACGCGCCCGCCGCGCTCCAGCGCCAGGCGCCGCGCCAGCGCGATCGCGTCTCCCTCCACGACGAAGTCGACGTCGTACAGCGGCTGCCCGAGCAAGAGATCGCGCACGACGCCGCCGACGAAGAACAGCGACAAGCCTATCTGGCTCGCCGTGGCCGCGATGTCGCGCACGAGCGACAGAAGCTCCGGCGCGAGCGAGCGCTCGAGGCGTGCGGCGATCTCGGCGCGCTGCGCCGGCGGCGTGCTGGCCGCCCACCGCTTCAGCACATCGGTGCGCGTGACGATGCCGACGATGCTCCCCCTCGCGTCGACGACCGGCACCTGCCCCCAGCCGTGCCCGATCATCAGGCGCTCGAGCTTCTCGACCGGGTCGTCGGGCGCGACGGTCACCGTTCCGGGTTCCATCACCGACGACACGGGGCGGCCGCCCATCTTGTGCGTGAGCGCCCGATCGACCGCGCGCCGCGTCAGCAGCCCGACGACGCGGCCGTCCTTGACGACGGGGTAGCCCTCGAATCCGGTGCGCTGCATGCGCTTTGACGCTTCGGCGACGCTGACGGCGGCGTCGAGCGTCTGCCCGCCGCGCGACATGATCTGCTCGACGGTGGCGGCCGGCCGCGCATGCCTGCGAATTTCTTCCAAGAGGCGTGACTGCACGTCGCCCAGATTCCCGTCGCGCACGAGCGCCGCCGCCGCGCGCGTGTGCCCGCCGCCACCAAGCGCCTGGCAGATCGCGCCGACGTCGATGGCCTCGACCGTGCTGCGCGCCACGATCTGGATGTGCCCGTCGAACGCGACGAGAATGAAGACGGCGTCCGGCTCGAGCAGGTCCCGCAGGCGGTGCGCCAGCGTCGAGATTTCCTCGAGGTTCTCTTCGCTGACCGCCGCCGCGATCGCGACGTGGTGGCCGCTGATCTCGTGCGACTGTGACGCCTCGACCAGGCGGTCAAACAGCGTCCGCTGCGTCTCGGACAGTGGATGCTGCAGGAACTCGCGCACGTGCGACAGGTTCACGCCGCTTTCCAGCAGGTAGCCGGCGGCGTACGCTTCGCGCGCGGTCGTGTCCGCGTACGACAGCGAGCCGGTATCTTCGTAGATGCCGAGCAGGAGCAGCGTCGCCTGTGCCGGAGTCAGGCTGATGCGCTCTTTCGCCAGGCTCTCGACGACGAGCGTCGTCGTCGCGCCCACCTGCTCGCCGCGATACGTCCAATGAGCCGGCAGCGACGGCGCCGGTGGGTGGTGATCGATGACGGTCACCGGCGTCGCAGGCGTCACGCCGCGCACCGAGGGCAGCGTCTGCGTGTCGACCAGGATGACCCGCTCGACTTTGCGACGCGGCACGTCGTCCGGCTCGACGAATGGGAGGTCCGGTCCGTACAGCGCGAGGAATCCGCGCACGTTGCGGTTGACCGCGCGCGGCAGAATAGGGATTGAGCCGGGCGTGATGAGCGACGCGCCGAGCAGCGAGGCGATGGCGTCGAAGTCTGCGTGTTCGTGCGTCAAGACGAGCGTGGCAGGCCGATCGGTCATCGACTGCGATTATATGCCAACTCCGCCATTCACGCATAGGGCAAGTATCCCGCTATCGAGTGTGCACGCACAACATGCCAGGCCGCTCACCGCCCGCGCCCGCGCGGGCGGTCAACCGAATACTCGCCTATCCGTGTAATCCGTGGGAAATCCGTGTCTTAGGGCGTGGGCAGGGGCGATACGCCGGTCGTCGCAGTCGGAGTTGGCGTCGGCGTCGACGTGGATTCCGTCGTCGGCGACGGCGGCACAGTCGGGATGGGCGGCTCGGTCGCAGTAGGCGGTAAGGTCTCAGTGGGCGGAGCCGTCACCGCGGGCGTCTCGAGCGTCGGCGCGACCTCAGGCGTCGGCTCCTCCGTCACGCCGAGCGGCGTCACCTGCACGTCGATGACAGGCGTCGACAGCAAATCGCCCGGCGCGATCGACGCATCGCCCCCTGGCTGGCCGGTCGCGCTGGATGCGATCCACCCGCCGATCAAAGCGCCGGCCAATGCAATCAGCACCACGAGCGAGGCCAGCACCGCGAAGCCAGGGTCGCCGAGGCGGATGACTGCCTGGGCTTCCGGCGACGCGCCGGGCGGACGGGAGAGTCCGGCGACGAGGCACACCAAACCGCCGGCGACTGTGACGATCACACCCGGTCCCGTCACGACGATCGAGACGCTCGCTTTGGGGAATTGAGCGACGGCCGCGGCGACTGCGTTCGAAGCCGCGACGGCGCTGGCGACCCCGATGACGGCGGCGGCCAGCCCCAGGGCCGCCGCCGGAACCGACACCCAGCGCGCGGAGTCGGCATGTAGCAGCAAGAGCGCGCCGAGTGCAATCAAGCCGATCAGGAGCGACGGCCAGCCTTGCACTACGGGGGCCACGTGCGACAGGCTGAGCGCGGCCTGCGCTTCCGGCTGGATCCAGGGAAGGAACGCGCCGAGCACGATCGTGCCTGCGCCCAGCGCGGCGAGCAGGCGCGGGTTGACGCGCACGACGATCGTGCGCTGCACGATGGGGCGGGCAGGGCGGTCGACGACGCGCTGACTGCTGACGCGATCTTGCTGCGGGGCCGGGGCATCCATTGCAAGGATTATGCCTCAGTCAGGAGAGACGCGCAAATGGCAGCGGATGAGAACCGCTAGAGGAATGCGACAGATTAACAACGGATAAGCGGATGGTGAACCTCGCATCCGTTTATCCGTTGTATATTCGTTGCCCTACTTGCCAAGACGTTTGTTGAACTCGGCGGTGAGCGCCGGGACGATCTTGAACAGGTCGCCGACGACGCCGTAGCGCGCCAGCTTGAAGATCGGCGCTTCGGGGTCAGAATTGATGGCGACGATCATCTTCGACGTGCGCATGCCCGCCTGATGCTGAATCGCGCCGCTGATGCCGCAGGCGATGTACAGGTCGGGTGAGACGGTCTTGCCGGTCTGGCCCACCTGGTACGCGTACGGGATCCACCCCGCGTCGACGGCGGCGCGGCTGGCGCCGAGCGCCCCGCCCAGCGCGCGGGCCAGCTCGGCGACCGGCTTGAACCCCTCCGGACCACCAACGCCACGACCGCCGGACACGATGATGCGCGCGTCGGCCAGGCTGACTTCGCCTTCGCCCTCGGCGACGAATTCGACGACCTTGCTCGCGATCGCGTCTTCGCTCAAGACCGGCGCAACGCTCGCCACTTCGCCAGACCGGCCGGCGTCGGCTTCGGGCTTGGGGAAGGCGCGCGACCGCGTCGTGATGACCACCGGCTCCCGGGCGGGCGCGACAGTCGACAGCAGCTTGCCGGCGTACACCGGCCGCGTCGCGACGATCTGGCCGTCTTGCAGCTCGAGCGCCGTCGCGTCGGCGATCGCGCCGGCATTCAGTGCGACGGCGAGCGCGCCGCTCACCTCGCGCCCGCGCGTCGACGCGCCGGCCATGACCACGCCTGCGCCGGTGTCCCTGGCGAGCCTGGCCAGGAGGGCGACGGCCGGCTCAGGCCGGAATTCGGCGAGCGTCGCGTCGTCGCACGCGACGGCGCTGTCCGCACCGAGCGAGACGGCTTCCTTCGCCAGCTCGCCAGCATTGAGGCCGAAGACGGCCGCCGTCACCTTGCCGCCGTCGGCGATGGAGCGGGCCGCGCCCAGCGCCTCGTGCGAGATGGCAGCGGCGTGACCCTTGACGTTTTCGATCCAGACGAGGATGTTGTGCGCCATCAGATCACCTTCTCCGCCATCAATTTGTCGGCGAGCTTCGTCGCGATGTCTTCCGGCGAGTCGCCGGCGATGAACTCGACGCTCCCTTCACGCGGCGGCGGCGCGAAGATGCGTGTCCACTGCACGCCGGCCGCGCCGCGTCCCGCGCCGGCCGGATCGACGCCCAGGTCGGCGGCCGACCAGATGGTCGGCTGCATCTTCGACGCTTTGCGGATGCCCATGAACGACGGGTAGCGCGGCTCGTTGATCTCCTTGACGACGGCGACAACGGCGGGCAGCCGGCTCGAGACGACCTGCCGGCCTTCTTCGAGCAGCCGCTCGACGGCGAGCGTCTTGGCGGCCGGGTCGATCTCGCGGATCTTGGCGACAAAGGCGAGCAGCGGCCAGCTGAGGCGGTGGGCGAGGCCGGGTGGCACCAGGCCCGTGTCGCCGTCGATGGCCTGCTTGCCGCAGAGGACGAGGTCTGCGCCGATCTTCTCGATCGCTTTGGCGAGGATGATCGCGGTCGTCGGCGCGTCCGATCCGTCGAGGGCCGGATCCCACAACTGGACGGCCTCGTCGCAGCCCATGGCCACGGCCTGCTTGAGCGCCTCGCGTGTGGCGTCAGGTCCCATCGCCACGACGGTCACCTTGCCGCCGTGCTTCTCCTTCAAGCGCAGCGCCTCTTCGACTGCATATTCGTCCCACGGATTGAGCACCAGCGGCGCGTCGCCCCAGGAGACGTTCGACTGTTCGTCGACCTTGAGCGTCGCGGCGGTGTCGGGGACTTGCTTGGTGCAGACGACGATGTTCAAGTGGCTACCTCCTTGTCAGTGGAAATTGGTAACTAGAGATTACCGCACGATGTGCGCAATCGGGTAGTGTCAGCCATCGTCGTTCCCGGTGTCTTTCGTCAGGAGGTCTTCAATCTGTGAACGAAGATCGGGAAGCTCCTTCGTTGCAATCGTCCACACTAGACATAGCTCAGCGTCCTTTCACCGCTGCCACGCTTTCGGATCAGATGCGATAATGAGTAGCGGCTGCCCTTATTTCACGCGCAGGCTATCCAGAAACGCTTGTAGCTCTTGCTTCACTTGCTGCCATATCTCCGGTAGCGGCGTCACCAGCTTCTCCATCAACTTGGAGCAACCTCTCTTTTTCTTCAAGGTATCGCGCGAACGGGTCTTCGCTGTCCAGGTCAACCAGATCGACGGTATGATCCAATTCGGTGAGAAGCCTGCCTAACAGGTGAACTCTCCTTTTGGACATCCGCGAACTGCCAGATCAATATCTGATTCGTCACGTACTTTGCCTGTCCTCAGCGATCCGAAGAGGTACACGTGGGTGCATCCGGCGCCTTTGAGTATCTCCACGGCGCGCCGGATGTCCTGCTCGTAGATTTCGGGAAGTTCAACTGCCCCAATCATTGTTGCCTCGCCCTCAGCTCATGTGTCGCCAGGGCATCCTGGAACTCCATTCTATTATACCTGCCCTGACGGGAGTTTGAAAATGATTCGATGGGAACTCTGTGTCATAGATGACGGCGAAGGGTGCAAGCCTCTGTTATAATCCGCCCCATGCGGCTGCGTGTTGGGCTTATCGCGATCGCAATCATAGTCCTCGCCGTTATCCTCGCTGCCGGTTCCGCCAGCGTCGATTCCGAGGTGGCGACGATAGTCGCACGCGGCGACGCCTATCGAGACGCCTATCTCTATTCTATTGCGAGCGACCAGTATCTCCAGGCGCTCGAACGGCAGCCAGGCAACCCGGCGATTCTGGTGCGACTGTGCGATGTTTCCCAACGACTCGGCCGACGGGATGACGCGGCGACGTACGCCGATCGGGCCGAAGGCGCGGGTGCGAGCCGCGCCGAGGTGGCGCGCTGCCGGGCGCGCAATGCCGAATCGAGCGGACAGGCGAGTCGAGCGGCGGAGCAGTGGTCGATCGCCGTCGCGGAGCAGCCCGAAGATCGCAATGCGCAGATGAGCTTGATCGGCGCGCTCGTGGCGGCTCACGACTGGCAGGCCGCCGCCGCGCAGGCGCAGGCGATGCTCGACGCCGATCCCGGCGATGCGGCGGCGCTGTTCTTCCGTGGCGCGCTGCTCGCGCTGGACGATCCACTGCGGGCGCGGCCCTACCTGCGGCAGGCAGGCACGCCGGAATCCCTGGCGCTCGCCGATGCGCTCGACGACCCGCTCGGGCTGAGCGACCGGGGATACCGCGCCGTGTCGATCGGTCGTGTGTTCCTGGAGCACGGACGGCTGCCTCTCGCGTGGCGCGCGTTCATCGCGGCGACGGCGGGCAACCCCGGCTACGCCGACGCGTTTGCCTATCTCGGCATCACGTATGACCGTTTGGGCGACGAGGCGCTGGCCGGCGCTTTTCTCGACCGGGCGCTCGAGCTCGATCCAAGCTCGCCCGTCGGTCCATACCTTCGCGGTGTCTTTTTGTCGCGGCGCGCGAGGTGGGCCGAGGCGCGGGCCGATCTCGAGCGTGCGCTGCAATTCGATCCGGCCAATCCCGCGATTGCGTTCGCGCTGGGGCGGGCGCTGGTCGAACTCGGCCACTTCGCAGAGGCAGATGATCACTTCGTACGGGCGCTGGCGAGCGAGCCGGACGACTTCGGCTGGCGCCTGGCGCTGGCGGAGCTGTATATCGGCCGCCTGATCCGTGTCACCGACAGGGGTCTGCCCGCTGCGCGGCGGGCCGTCGAACTGAATCCGGGCAGCGCCGAGGCGCGCGCCTGGCTCGGGTGGGGACTGCATCTGACCGGGGAGCATGGGCAGGCGGAAGCCGAGCTGCGCACGGCGATCAGTCTCGACCCGGCGCTGGCGCGCGCGCGGCTGTACCTGGGGAATGTCCTGGTCAACGTGGGCCGTTTCGAGGAAGGCCGCACGGAGCTTCTGCGCGCCGTCGATCTCGATCCGCACGGTGAAATCGGCGCGCGCGCGCGACAATTGCTGGGCGACAGGTAGGTAGTATAATCAACTCGATTTTCATGTCGTGGAGTGAAGGATGGCCAAGCGATCTTCGTCGCAGCAACGCACGCAGAACACCATACGCATCGTGCTGATCATTTTCTCCTTGCTGATCGTCCTTAGCCTGGTGCTCAGCCTGCTGCCGCCGCCGCAGTGACGCCGGCCAGGAGCAATACCGTTTAGTGAGCGGGCCGGGCTCCCATCGTTTGGTTAGCGGGCCGGGCTCCCACGCCCGGCGGCATGCCCACTCTGCTGCGTTGCGGGGTGCTTCGCAAGGAGCCGCCTCTGCTGCCTTATCTAATTCTGACTAACCCGGCGTGCCGAGGATGAGCAGCAGGATGGCCGCCGCGATCACGACGGCGAACTCGATCAGCACGCGCTGCGTCAGCTTGCCGAATAAATGCTGGGCGGCAACACCGCTGAACGCATAGAAGATCAGCACCAGCGCCAGGCCCGCCGTGGCGGGCGTCGCTCTCCAGTAGTTCAGCGCCCAGGCGCACTCGCCGATGATCAGCGCGACGACTGCGCCGTGCGTGAGCACGCGCCGCGCGCCGGCGCGCGTGACCCACATCAGATCGATCGAGGTCAGGAATGCGGCGACCGCCATCAGCGTGGCGGCGATCAGGCTGCGCGCCCGCGTCTCCCAAATCATCGTGAACAGGCCGAAGGCGAGGAGGTAGGCGAGGACGTTGAGCATCAAGCGCCAGCGCCCCGCGGCGGCTGCATCCGGGTCGATCGTGCCGTACTCGGCGCGCATGATGAGCCACAGCGCCACGCCGGATGCCAGCAGTTGAAGCGCCCAGCCCCAGCCGGCCGACGCGCGATTCAGCCACTGCGATGCGGCGACGACGGTGAGCGCGGGCAGGATCCAGAACACGAACGTCGGCCGCGCCTGGCCAGATCGCACGCGCGGATGAGGTTGGATCAGCGTCTCGACGCCGGCGCACGCCAGTGCGGCGGCCAGGAGCGTGATCAGACCGCCGGGCGTGATCGGGATGCCCAGCTCGGAGCCGAGCACCGAAGCGCCGACGGTGCGAACCGGCGCGCTCACGAGCGGTATGAGCGCCAGCGCCAGCAAGATCAACCCGATGAGCACGCTGAGCCGATCGCGGTTGATGGCAGGGACTCTTTCGAGCATGGCGGCGCGATTCTACCGTCGAGGAGATCATTTGTCAACGACGGAGGGATGGTGATCCTTCTTTACGCGCTGGTTGGATTTGTCCTCGGCGCGCCGATCAACGCGCTGGCCGACGCGCTGCCGGAACGTCGAGCGGCCACGAGGCCGGCCTACCTGGCGCGGCGCGCGCCGCCGCGCTCGCGCGACGTCGCCGTGCACCTGGCGACGGCGGCGCTGTTTGCTATCCTCTGGGCGCGCTTCGAGAGAGCGGGGATGATCCAGCTCGTCCTCGTGTCCTTCTATACGCTGGTCTTGCTCCTCGTTACCGTCACCGACCTGGAACACAAGCTCATCCCCAATCGCGCAATCATGCCTGCGCTCGCGATCGCCGCGCTCGCGTCGCCTCTGCGCTTTGGAGAGCGCTGGCCGCTCGCCTTGCTGGGCGGCGCGATCGGCTTCGTGTTTTTTTACGCGGCCTTCTGGATCGGCGAGCGCACAATCGGGCGAGGCGCGCTCGGCTTCGGCGACGTCAAACTCGCCACGTTTGTGGGGCTCATCAGCGGCTTCCCGCAGATCCTTGTCGCACTCGTCGCCGGCGTGTTCGCCGGCGGCGCCCTCAGTCTGCTGCTGCTCATCACACGGCGTGCGACGCTGCGCACGGCGATTCCTTACGGGCCGTTCATCGCCATCGGCGGGTTCTACGCGATGGTGTGGGGCGGCGAGGTGATCCTCTGGTACGCGTCGAGGTTTTGACAGGCTGGCAGCGGATATACAACGGATAAACGCATGTGAGTGGCATTATCCGCTGCCTCGCTTCCCTCTCCTGACAACAGTCTTTTCGTTGTCAGGAGAGGGGCTGGGGGTGAGGTCAAAACGCCCCGCGATCGACCTATGCTATAATGCCGCAACTCCATCGGGCCGGGTGATTTAGAGGCGCGAGCTGCATGATACGGGGCACGCAGATCACTTACATCGGGCACGCCACCATTCTGATCGAAATGGACGGCGCGCGCGTGCTGACCGATCCCCTCCTGCGCGATCGCATCGGGCATCTCCGCCGGCACGGCCTGCGCCTCGGAATCCCCCTGCGCGAGCGCATCCGCCGCCTCAACCCGAACAACCGGCCGGCGGAGACGCTGTGGTATCACTCCGTCGACGCCGTCCTGGTCTCTCACTTGCACTGGGATCACTTCGACCTGCCGTCGCTGCGCATGCTCGGCTATGGCGTGCGCCTGATCGTGCCGCAGGGTGCGGCGAAGCAGCTCAGGCGGCGGGGGTTCAGGCACGTGGAGGAGGTCCGCCCGGGCGATACCTTCGAGATGGGATCGACGACGGTGGAGGTGACGCCGGCCGCGCACAACGGATTTCGCCCACCGTTTGGCCCGGTCGCTCCCTGCCTGGGCTACATCCTGCACGGCAGCCATCGCGTCTATTTCCCCGGCGACACCGACGTCTTCCCGGAGATGGCCGATCTGGGGAAGGACCTCGACTTGGCGTTCTTGCCGATCTGGGGCTGGGGGCCTTCGCTGGGCAACGGTCACATGGACCCGCACCGCGCCGCCGAGGCTCTCGCACTGCTCCGCCCGCGCGTTGCCGTCCCCATCCACTGGGGAACGCTCTATCCGCTCGGGCTGGGGATGATGCGCGCCGGCTTCATTACGCTGCCGCCGTATGCCTTCGCGCATCACGCGGCGAGGCTCGCGCCAGAGGTCGAGGTCAAAATCGTCGAGCCTGGCGAGCGCCTCCAGCTCGACGGCTGACGCTCTCCTTTAGCGGTTTCCTGACAGATTCCATAGCGCCGTCTCTGACCACGCCCGATCACACCTCGGGCACGATGCCCAACAGGTCCAGAATGGCCTCGAGTGTGAACACCGCGGCGCCTGCCATGGCGCGCAGCGCGACGATCGAGACAGCCAATACCAGAATGGCGACGATGGGCAAGAGGAAGGCGCGACCTCCTTGCAAGTGGTGCGCTTCCTGCAGGCCGATCCACGCGGCGAAGAAGCGCAGCAGCAAGGCGGCGATCCGGAACACCGGCCCGGCAGCCGGAATGAAGCCGAGCAGGGCGACGATGTTCAGGATCGCGGCGAAGGCCACGACGCGGAAGGTCTGGATCAACTGGCCCTTGCCGCCTAGCAATCGGGCGGCGCCGTGAATGCCGAACAGGGCGACGATCCAGCCGGCGGCAAATACGGCGACGGACACCACGGGGTGTTCCTGCACGGGCGTGGTTGCCTGCAGCCCGTTGGCCAGCCAGAAGGTGACGAACGCGAGCAGCAGCACGACGAGCGCCGGGCCGGTGGCGTAGGGGTCGTCCGCGATGTCGTGATGCGCGCTTCGGCTCAAGAGCGCGGCGTGCAGAGCGCGCACGGTCCACGTGCGCCAGTCGCGGATGCCCTTCCAGAGATGGGTGGGCGTCCAGGCATCGATGGCAGGCGCGGGCTGTGGTTGAGGCCTGTCGGCTGTGCCCGGCAACCCCCGCCGCGTGTTCAAAATCGCGAAGATGTCCGTCGAGTTCGACGTGCTCGGCGGTTGCATGTCTCCCGGATGCAGCAGGAAGGCGTCCGTCTGCTGCCCGCCGAGACCGCCGTGAGAACCGATCTGCTCCTCGAAGGCGGCAACCGTCAGGTCCCCATTGACCGCCTGTCCCTCATAGACCGTGCTGTTGACGATCAAATCGCCTGCGTGAGGAAACTCCGCCAGCCGCAGCAGTTGCTTAGCGCGCAGATCGACGTCGCCGTAGCGCGCCAGCGGGTCGGCGCCGGTGACCGTGCCCGTGCGCAGATTGCGCGCGCCCTGTTTGCCCAGCACGATCGGAGCGCCCTCGTCATCATGCCCCACCACAAATCCGACGCCTTCGTGCTCGACCAGCGTATCGACGAGCCTCGGATGCGCGGCGTTCAACTCGTCTATACTGATCTTGCCGCTGCGCAGGCTGAAGTACACGTTCGCCAGGTTCCCGCTGGCGAATACGAGCACGTCGGCGTCCATCGCTGCCGGCGCAGCGGGCACGCTGGCGTCCACGCGGCGCTGCAAAGCCGTTTGCGCGCGGCCGACCGTCGCCTTTCCGACGCGACTGGTCACGCTTTGCTCATTCATATTCTTCAGTTCTTCGACCAGCGCCCCGGTGAAGCTCGCGCCGACGTCGTGCCCACTCGTATGAGCGACGGTGGTGCCGTGCGCGAGGTGTTTCTTGATGAAGTCTTTGAGCTCGTAGCCGTACCGCTGGCGGAAGGTTGCGCCGAACGACTGGCCGTGATCGGAGAGGACGAAGAGGTCGTACGGCCGGCCTGCCTTGCGGGCGATGATGTCGCGCACGCGGCGAATCTGACCGTCCAACTGGCGCAGCGTCATGAACGCGTCTGGCGTATCCGGTCCGGCGTGATGAGCCACTTCGTCGTAGGCCAGGTAGGTCGTGTAGATCGCCGGCACGCCGCGGATCACGTCGAGCGAGACCACGTACGTGCAGATGTCCCGCAGCACGACGCTCGTCACGCCGCGTATGATCGGATAAGCCTTTTCCAGGCGGTTGATGCGCGGCTGCACGTTGCGTAGCTTCTGGCGCAGGGCCTGCCACAGCTCGACGAGGATATCCCACAAGGTCAGCGCGACGGTGCGCGGAAACAAGTAAGGATTGATGAAGAACAGGCGCAGGTCATCCGCGCGCAGCCGGTTCACCGTCTCGTCGCTGGTGTTCAACGTGCTGAAGGTCAAAAGCGACTTCTCGGCGTCGCCGGAAGTCAGATTGCCAACGCTCGATCCGCCGCGCAGCAAGCCCCGGCCGCTCGAGAAACGCGCATCGATGGCGGCTGCGTCGGCGGCGTTGTTGGAGACGAAGAGCTTGCCCTGATCCTTGTCGTACCAGCGGAAGGCAGGAATGTCGTAATTGTCGCCGTACATGATGCCAGCCTGGCAGGCCGAGGTCTGGGAGGGCAATCCGCAGTCGATCGGCGACAGGACGTAGCCGTCCTTGTCGATCATTTCGCGCACGGTCGGCATGGTGCCCTTCTCGATCGCGCGCTTGATGCGGTCGTAGCTCAGTCCGTCGAGCTCGAGCATGACGATGCCACGGCCCGGCTCCGCCGCCCCCTTGATTCTTTGGTGCTTGCTGATGCGCTCGACCACGCCCTGAAAGAAGGAGTCGTCGTCGTCGATTGTGGTGAAGCTGGTGATCAGCGTGTTGACGGCCGCCAGCACAAGCGTGCCGGCGACGGCCGCGACCAGCGATGTGATCTCGAACCCCGGCACGATCCACGACGTGAGCCAGAGCAGCAGCGCGTTGATGATCAGCGTCGTCGCGCCGAGAGTGGCCGTGTTGATCGGCAGCGTCAACAGGAGCAGAACGGGGCGAATCGACACGTTCATCAGCCCCAGAAGCAGCGCCGCCGACATGATGACGCCGGATGGGTCGACGGCCACGGCGACATCGGGAAGAATGAGCCAGCGGACGGTCGCCGGAGTAATGCTGATCCCCGGGGCGATCGCCGCCGTCAAGCCCAGGGACAGCCCTTCGATTATCCAGATCGCAGCGAACCGCAAGATGATGCGTCGCACGCGATACATGAGGCTCCTCCCACGCAAAGCGTTGCGTGCGAAGCAATGTGATGTGGAGTGCGCCTACTATTATAGTGCGCCGGTAAGCGACGGGCAAATCTTTCCCTGCCCATCCGTGCAATCCGTGGGAAAACCGCAAGGCAGTCCAACCGTCATGGCCGACGTGCCTGCATCCGTGCAATCCGTGGGAAATCCGTGTGGTGCAATCCGTGTGGCTAGAACAGGCCGCGCACGACCAGAAGAATGCCGAAGGCCAGCAGCGGCACGCCGACGCACGCGCCAATCACAGTGGCCGTCAGCAGCGCACCGACGCCGATCAGGACGATCCCGATCAGGATCGCCAGGAAGCGCCCGGTCAATTCGAATACAAGCCCGACCAGCCGCCACAACGCCTCGAAGGGCCATTTAATGATTTCCATCATGCTGCGTTCTCCTTCGTCTCAGGTTCAGTCGCGCTGAGTATACAAGCGCCAGCTCGTCCCGTGAACGACCTGAGGATGGATTCCCTGGTCGGGCTTTGGGTGGATGGGAAGACCTGGCAGGTCTCCGAGACCTGCCAGGTCTAAGCCAAGGGGGATGGCGCAATTTGCCGGGCATGTTAAAATAGATTGCAGTACTTGCCCGTCCGTGTAATCCGTGGGAAATCCGTGTCACAGGAGATTCGCATGGCATCCGAGCCTTCCGCTTTGAGACTCCAACGACTCGTGAATGCGCCGCCCGCCGAGACATTCCGCATGTTCACACATCCGGTCGCGCTGCGTGACTGGCTGTGTGACGCCGCGCAAGTCGATCCACAGAAGGGCGGCCGCCTGTACCTGTGGTGGGGCTCCGGCGCGCATGCGACGGGCGCGTACACGACCTTCGAGCCGGGAAAGCGGCTGGCGATGGAGTGGCATCACAGCCGCGAGCCGGAACCCGCCCGCGTCCGGATCGCGTTCGCGGCGAAAGATGGCGGCACGCAAGTGACGCTCGCCCATGCGCTCGGATCAGGTCCGAAGTGGCGCAAGGTCGCCCCGGCCGTGCGGAAGGCGTGGGAAAGCGCGCTGGAGAATCTGCAATCGGCGTTGGAGACCGGCATCGACCTGCGCGTCGCCCGCCTGCCGCGCCTCGGAATCCTCATCGACGACTTCAATACCGAGATCGCCGCCCGGCTCGGCGTGCCGGTCGACAAGGGTATTCGCCTGGCGGGCGTCGCCGACGGCGCGGGCGCGCAGGCCGCCGGGCTGCAAAAAGACGACGTCCTCGTCAAACTGGGCGGCAAGAAGGCGAGCGACTTTCCATCGCTGGTCGCCGCGCTGCAGGGCCGGCTGGCCGGCGATGTCGTCCCTGTCGTGTTTTACCGTGGCGACCGGAAGATGAGCGCGCCGATGGAACTGTCGAAGCGCCCGCAGGCAGAAATGCCGCCGCGCGCAGAGCTGGTCGATCGGGTGCGCAAGAGTTACTCCGAGATCGATGCGGGCTTTGCGAAGCTGGTCGAAGGCGTCTCGGAGGACCAGGCCGGCAACCGGCCTTCGCCCGACGCCTGGAGCGTCAAGGATGCCATCGCGCACTTCATCCTCACCGAGCGCGATCTGCAGTCGTGGTTCGCGCAAATGGTCAACGACCGTGAGATCGGTGAGTCGCTGGAGTTTCGGCCTAACGTCGAGGCGCGCGTGCGCGCCGTCCGGGAAGTTCATCCGGCGCTGGGTGCGCTGCTCGACGAGCTGAAGCGCAGCGAGCGAGAGACGGTTGCGATGCTGAGCGCGCTGCCGGCGGAGTTCGTCGCGCGCAAGCATCTCTATCGGCGCGTGACGGGGTGGATGCTCGAAGTCCTGCCCGGCCACTTCTACGAAGAGCATCTCGGCCTCATGCAGGCCGCCATTCAGTCGGCGCGACAGAAATAAGTCGTCCGGATACTTGCCCATCCGTGTAATCCGTGAGAAATCCGTGTGACAGGAGGACACACATGGCTGCCAAGACTCAAACGCTCCAGTTCAAGCAGGCGGTCAACGCGCCGCCTTCCGAGGTGTACCGCGCCTTCACCAACTCGACCGCCTTGCGCGAGTGGCTGTGCCACGCCGCGCAAGTCGAACCGCGCAAGGGAGGGCGGATCCACTTGTGGTGGAACAGCGGCTACTATGCGACGGGCGAGTTCACTGCGCTCGTCCCGAACAAGAAGATCGCGTTCACCTGGCTGGGGCGCGGCGAGCCAGGCGCGACGAGCGTGCAGGTCTCGATCGCCGAGAAACGGGGCGCTGCCGTCGTCACGCTGGCGCACGCGGGCATTGGACGCGGCAAGGCGTGGGCCAGGGCCATCGAAGAGATAGGCGACGGCTGGCAAAATAGCCTGGCGAATCTGCAATCGATTCTGGAGACCGGATGGGATTTGCGCTTCACCCGGCGGCCGATGCTCGGCATCAACGTCGGCGTATTCGACGCGGGCGTCGCGGCGAAGTTGAGCGTGCCCGTGAACGAAGGCATCCTCCTCGACGGGGTGTCGGAAGAGATGGGCGCGCACGCAGCCGGCCTGAAGAAGGGCGACGTTCTGGTGAACATCGGCGGAAAGAAGGTGACCAACTGGGCCTCGCTGACGGGCGCGCTGGCCAGGCATACTGCCGGCGACGAAGTGAAGGTCCAGTTCTATCGCGGCGGCGAGAAGAACGCACTCACGGTGAGGCTCTCCCCTCGCCCCATCGACGAGCCGCCCGCGACGGCTGCGGAACTGGCCGAAGCCGTGCGCAAGATGTACGCCGACATCGACACCCAACTGGCTGCCGCATTCGAGGGTGTGTCCGAGGAGGAGGCATCGCACAAGCCCGGAGCTGACGAATGGAGCGCGAAAGACGTGCTGTGCCACCTGGTCGCCGGCGAGCGCGACTGGCACGCCTGGATTGGCGAGCTGATCGGCAGCCAGGAACGCTGGTCGGACGATTGGGCCGGCAACATCGCGCTGCGGCACGTCGGCATCCTGGCGGCATTCCCGACCGTGCCGGCACTGCTCGAAGAACTGAAGCGTCACGAAGCCGAGACGGTGGGGATGCTGGCGGCGCTGCCGCCGGAGTTCGTCGCGCACAAGGGCAGCTACGTCAGGATGGCGTACAGCCTCCTTCAAGCGCCGGAGCACGTGGCCGGCCACCGCGACCAGATCCGTGACGCGATTGCGTCGGCGCGGAAGTCGTAAGTCTGGATTTTGGAATTGGAGACGATTTTGATCCCAAATCGTACCCGGAGCGGAACGGTCCTTCGTATCGACGGAGGGCCGTTCTCTTGTTGCACCAATTTCACTATTGCATGTACACTTTACATCCTTCGACCCGGTCTGGCACACGTGGGCGTACCACGCGATCCGCGCCAGACGTGTCATGCCGAGGAGGAACGACGAGGCATCTCTACCCCGGCGCGCCGCATTCGCCGGTCGGAGGAGAGATTCCTCACTCCGTTCGGAATGACACAGTGCTGCGTTCGGAATGACACTGGCAGACGTGTCATGCCGAGGAGGAACGACGAGGCATCTCTACCCCGGCGCGCCGCGTTCGCCGGTCGGAGGAGAGATTCCTCACTCCGTTCGGCATGACACAGTGCCGCGTTCGGAATGACACAGTGCTGCGTTCGGAATGACACTGGCAGACGTGTCATGCCGAGGAGGAACGACGAGGCATC
>DASSFZ010000026.1:0-14637 GCA_035693785.1 Anaerolineae bacterium
CGATGGGATGTCATCCAGGGCAAGCTGGCTTCGTTCTTATCAAGCAGCGAACTGCGCTTGACCTCGGAGGGCGTCGAGCACGCGGTGCGGCTCGTCACCGGGCAGGATTTCGACGCACAGGCGATCAGGCCGCAGGCCGGCGATGAGGTATGGCGCATCCTCTCGCCGATCACGACCATGCTCTTGAGCGCAGCCGTGGTCGCAGGCTTGATTCGCGCCATGCTGATCATGCGGCGGCAAAGCGTTCATCGTTCAACCGCCATCGTGCTGCTGGTCTGGTTCGTGGTGCCGATTCTGTTGACGAGTGCATCGTCGCAGCCTGTGCACCCTCATTACCTGTTACTGACCATCCCGGCCGGTCACATCTTGGCAAGCTGGGGCGTGTCGCCCCTATTCCGTGGCGCGGGCACACGATGGGTCGCGCTGGCAGGGCTTATCATTCTGGCGGTCTTTTTTGGCGTCAACTTGAATCGTATGAATGAGGGCGTCGCGCGATCACCGACGCCGCCCAGGTTCAACGGCTGGGCACTGGAGCCGGCGGCCAAGGTGGGGCAGGCCGTTCGCGACCTGACCGAAGCCAACCGTCTCCCGCGTCGCATCGTCGCCGACGGCCAGTCAGAGATCCTCAGCGGCATGAGTGGCGTGCGTGTGAAAACGCTGAGCGGTCTCGACTTCCCGAACTTCGTGGTACTGCCGGGCAGCGAACCACTCTTGTACGTCTTGGTTAACACCTCAGTAGAGCCGGGTATCCTGGGGCCTCACCAAGAATCCTTCGTGGAGTACGATCTTCAATTTGCCGACGGTGCGCATACCTCCTTCGTGCGTGTACAACCCTATGATCGATCGGCAGCCCTCGCGCTGCCAGGCGTGAAGGTTGACTGGCCGAGCGAAAGTGGGCTGTCGCTGCTCGGCTATACCCTGGAAGACAATGCGCAGCCGGGAGACGGGATCGATGTCACAACCTACTGGCGCGTCGATGCGTTGCAGCCTGGACGTGAGGAATGGTTCATCAGCGCTTTCTATCATCTCTTAAATGCACAAGGGCAGAAGCTCGCCGAAGAGAACGGCCACGGTCAATGGAGCCGCCGCTGGGAGCCAGGCGACATCTACGTTGAGCGCGTGAGTATCCCTGTTCCGAAAGACGTGACCCTCGGCTCGTACACGTTGGAGGTTGGCTTGTTCGACAGCGTTCACGCGCGAGGTTATTCTCTGCAATCGCCCGATGGTCCAGTGTATTCCTACAGCATCCCGATCGCGGCGGGGCAGACGGATTGACGACGTGAGCAGCAGATGGGGTGTGCCCATCCAGTTGCTCATCCCTACCCGGTATGGTACACTTTTCTATTGTACTTCTCGCATCGAGGGAATCATGCAGCGATATTTCGGAGGCGCGCTCGCGGCGCTGCTCGTGGCCGCGACGTGTGTTATGCCTGTTGCCGGCGCGCCGCAGGCGCAAGGCGATCAGGCCGTCATCATTTCTCCGGCAGACGGCCAGCAGGTGTCGGGCCTCGTCCCGGTCTTCGGCACGGCCACGGCGAGCGACTTCGCTCGCTACGAGCTGGCCTTCGGGCCTGATCCGAATCCATCGGATACCTGGACGACTTTCGCCACACCCGACGTAGTCCTGGTCAACGCCCAAATCGGGCTTTGGGACGCCAACCTGCCGCCCGGTCTTTATCAGCTTCGGCTGCGCGTCTTCCGTTCCGACGGCAGCATCGCCGCCGAGGACTTCGCCAACGGGCTGATCGTCGGCACGCCGCCCACCGAAACGCCCGCGCCGACGCCGACGAGCGTGCCTCCCCCACCGACCTTCGAGCCGGAGACTCAGGGAACCATCCAGTCCACGGTCGTCATCGAGCAGCCGCCGACGCCGACACCAGCGCCCACGCTGGCAGGCGGCGGCAGCGCCGGCGATGCGTCTTCGTCGAGGGGCGGCGGGTCGAGCATCGATCTCAGCCGCTTCGGTTCGGCATTTACCGACGGCGTGATGTGCGCCGCCGGCGCGTTCCTCTTGCTCGGCGCGGCATGGCTGGCGCGCTGGGCGTTCCGGCTGATCATGAAGCAAATGCGAGAACGGTCGAATCAGTAGAGTTTCGAGCGCATATGCATCTTCTTGAACGACTACGCGGCAAGCGGACTCCAGAGCCTGCCCTGCGAAGTCCCCGACCGAAGGGAGCGGGGGGCGAAGGCGAAGGGTCGAGCGCGCCGACCGCGCTCATCATCGGCCTGGGAAATCCGGGCCGGGAATATGCTGGAAACCGCCACAATGTCGGATGGCACGTCGCGGATCACTTCGTCAGCTCCAGGGGTTGGCGCTTCGGCAAGCGACGCAACGACGCTCTCATCGCCATGGGGCGCATCGGCGAAGTGCGCGTCGTCGTCGCCAAACCGCAGACGTTCATGAATCTGAGCGGGCGCGCCGTCCAACCCCTGGCGCGTTTCTACAAGACACCGCCGGATCGCATGCTCGTGATTTACGACGATCTCGATCTACCCTTCGGCGCGATCCGGCTGCGCGAAAAAGGCGGCGCGGGTGGGCACAACGGCATGAAATCGATCATCGAGCGCATGGGCAGCGGCGATTTCCCGCGCCTGCGCATTGGCGTCGGGCGGCCGCCCGGTCGTATGGATGCAGCCGACTACGTGCTGCACGATTTCGATGCGAGCGAGCGGGCTGAGCTGCCTGACGTACTGGATCGCGCGGCGCGGGCGATCGAGACCTTCGTCGCCCACGGAATCGGCGTCGCCATGAACGCACACAACCGCACCGTGGAGAACGCATCACCATGAAGGATGAAACTCTGATCCGCGAGTTCACGCGTATTTTCCGCTGCACGCCGGAAATGGCGCCCACTTACCTCAAGCGCGTTCACGAGCGCATGGGATACGAGGTGCCACTGGAGAGCATCGTCGCGGCGCTGCACCAAATCTCGCCCAAGCGGCTCACAATGGACGCGCTGATCGAGCGCCTGAGGAAGATGGAACGCACGCCGCGACGCGCTCGAAAGCCTGCCCCTTCGCAGGGCTCAGGGCAAGCTCTGAGCCTCGAAGGGTCGCCGGTCGCGGAACGCGGCGATCCTGAGCGGAGTCGAAGGACGGTAGGCGCTCCGGCAGGAGTAGACCCCCAGCCTGCCCTGCGAAGCCCCCGACCCCGAGCAAAGCGAGGGGGGGCGGGAAGCCGAAGCCCTGGCCCTGAACGAAGTGAAGGGGAAGGGACAGCCAAAGGGTCCGAATCGTCGAAACCCAGCGCCATGACGCAGATATCGATCGTCTTGACCAGAAACTGGGAGCGTGGCCGCAGGCAGGGTCTGAAACCGTCGGTCATGACGACCGATCGATTCGTGAAGACAGCGCAATCGATCGCGGGCGTCCCCACGCCTTCCGTAGCGCGCGTGCTCAAATCGGTGGAGAAACTCGACCGGCTGGACATTCTCCTCACGCCGAACCTGGTCGCGGACGACATTAATGGGTCGGATGAACCTCTCCGGTCTCCTCCCTCTGCTCAGTGAATTACCCGCCTATCGGCACTTCTCTGAAAGACTGCGAGTGCCTTGGGCTGGCATGCGCCCGCTGGCCGTGCTGCGCCCGGCCCGGCCATTCCTGATTGCCGCACTCACCCGCGATCTCGATCGGCCCATGCTGTATGTCACAGCGCGCCTCGACCGCGCGCAGATAGTCCACGAGGCGCTGCGCGCCTACGTGGGTGATGACGCGGCGCTTCTGCGCTTCCCCGAACCCGCTGCGCTGTTCTACGAGCGGGCGCCGTGGGCGAGTGAGGTCGTGGCCGAGCGCCTGAACGTCCTCTCCACGCTGGCTGCCGATCACGGCGTGTCACCCACCGGCTCTGCGCAGCCATCAGCCGTCGGCCGTCGGCCCTCGTCCCTCGTCGTCGTCGCTTGCGTTCGCGCGCTCATGTTCCGCACGCTGCCCCCGCGCAACATGGCGCTCGGCACGCGCACGCTCAAACAGGGCCAGGCGCTCGACCTGGAAAAGGTGCTGGAGCTTTGGACAGGACTGGGATACGCGGCCATGACGACGGTGATTGCCCCGGGTGAGTTCAGCCGGCGCGGCGGCATCCTCGACATCTGGCCCCTGGCGTCCCCCGCGCCGGTGCGCATCGAGTTGTTCGGCGACCAGATCGAGTCGCTGCGCCGTTTCGACCCGGCGACCCAGCGTTCGCACCAAACGGTTGAAGTCGCGAATATCACGCCCGCCAGCGAAGCGCTCGCGCGCTACGGCCCGGCTGCCGCCGACCGGATGCGCGCTTGGAGTCTTGAACACCTGCCCGACGACGTCGAAGCGCAGCTCGCCCGGGATCGGTCGGCGCTGGCGACCGGCGCGCCGTTTCGGGGCATCGAGTTCTATCTGCCCTATTTTTACACCCAGTCTGCCTCGCTCGCCGACTATCTGCCGCCGGATACGTTGATCGCGATCGACGACGCCGGCGAGATGGAAGACGCGTGGAGCGAGCTTGAGGAACAAGCCGTCGATCTGCGGCGCAGCGCGGGAGACGCGGGCACTCTGCCGCCCGACTTCCCGCTGCCTTATCTCACCTGGGAAGAGTGGCGCGAGAGCCTTTCGACGCGAAGCGTCATCTCGCTGGCCGAAGTCCCTCCTGCCGACGAAGGCCCGCAGCCTCCCGACCACACGACCATCCGACCACCCGACGACGCGGCAACTCGACTACCCTTCGTTCCAGGCCCGCGCTTCGGCGGCCAGCTCAAGTCGTTCCTGGATCACGTCGAGCAGATCCGGCGGATCGGCGACGCGATCGTGGTCGTCAGCCGGCAGGCGCAGCGCCTGGCCGAGCTGTGGGCCGAGCGCGATCACATGCGCCACCCCATCTCACATCTCCAATCTCCGCCCGGGCCACGCTCGCTGGAGTTCGTGCACGGAACGCTGGACGACGGCTGGACGCTGCACGGCGTCCGCGGCAGGCCTGCCCTGAGCGGAGCCGAAGGGGCCGCCTCCGAGTTATTCTCCCTTCACGTTCTCAGCGACGGCGAGATATTCGGTTGGGCGCGCCCGCAGCCGCGCAAACGCATCCGCCCGCGCGCGATTGCGCCTGAGCAGTTCTTCGCCGACATCCAACCCGGGGACTACGTCGTCCACGTCGAGCACGGTATCGGCGTCTTTCAGGGCCTGGTCAAGCTGACGATCGAAGGCATCGACGGTGAGTTCCTGCAGGTCGCCTACGCCGGCAGCGACAAGCTGTACGTGCCGATCCACCAGGCGGACCGGTTGAGCAAGTACATCGGCGCGACGGACCGTCCGCCAGACATCCACCGCCTGGGCGGCGCGGACTGGACCCAGGTGCGCGAACACGCGCAACAAGCGGCCATTGAGGTCGCCAAGGAACTCTTGGAACTCTACGCGGCGCGCGAGCTGGCGCCGGGTTTCGCCTTCAGCGCCGATACCCCGTGGCAGGCCGAGCTGGAAGCAGCCTTCCCCTACGTCGAAACGGAAGACCAACTGCGTGCGATCAAGGAAATCAAAGCCGACATGGAGAAGCCGCGCCCGATGGATCGCCTGATTTGCGGCGACGTGGGCTACGGCAAGACCGAGGTCGCGCTGCGCGCCGCATTCAAAGCCGTGCAGGACGGCAAGCAGGTGGCCGTGCTCGTTCCGACGACGGTGCTGGCGCAGCAGCACTACAACACCTTCTCCTCGCGGCTGGCCCCCTTCCCCACGATCGTGGAGATGCTGTCGCGCTTCAAGTCGCCGAAGGAGCAGGACGACATCCTCAACCGGCTGCACGAAGGACAGGTCGACATCGTCATCGGCACGCACCGCCTGTTGCAAAACGACGTCGTCTTCAAAAACCTCGGCCTGCTCGTCGTCGACGAGGAGCAGCGCTTCGGCGTGACGCACAAAGAGATGCTGAAGCGCATGCGGGCAGAGGTCGACGTGCTGACGATGACGGCCACGCCCATCCCGCGCACGCTGTACATGAGCCTGACCGGCGTGCGCGACATCAGCACGATCGACACTCCGCCGGAGGAGCGGCTGCCCGTTGCGACTTACGTCGGGGAATACGACGATCATATCGTGCGGCAGGCGATCCTGCGCGAGCTGGATCGCGGCGGGCAGGTGTACTTCGTCCACAACCGCGTGCTGGGCATCGAGCACATCGAGAAGCGGCTGGCCGCGCTCGTGCCGGAAGCGCGCATCGGCGTCGGTCACGGGCAAATGGACGAGCACGATCTGGAAAAGGTGATGATCGAGTTCGTCAGCCGCGAGATCGACGTGCTGCTGTGCACGTCGATCATCGAGAGCGGGCTGGACATCCCCAATGCCAACACGCTGATCGTCGATCGCAGCGACTTTTTCGGGCTGGCGCAGTTGTACCAACTGCGCGGGCGCGTCGGGCGCGGGGCGCAGCGCGCGTACGCCTACTTCCTCACCGATCCGCACTCGCCCCTGACCGAAGATGCGCGCCGCCGGCTCGACACGATTCGCGAGGCGAGCGAGCTGGGCATGGGCTATTCGATTGCCATGCGCGACCTGGAGATTCGCGGCGCGGGCGACCTGCTCGGCGTGCGGCAGAGCGGGCAGATCAGCGCAGTCGGCTTCGACCTGTATACCCGGCTGCTGCGGCGCGCGGTCGAAGAGATGAAGGCCGCGCGAGAGGGGAGCGAGCCGCCGCCTGCGCCGATCACGGGCGTCACCCTCGACCTGCCGCTGCAGGCCTACCTCCCAGAAGACTACGTGCCGAACGACACGCTGCGCTTGCAGTTGTACCGGCGCATGGGCAATCTGGCATCTTTTAAGGAAATCGAGGAACTCGAAAAGGAACTCACCGATCGGTTCGGGGCGTTGCCCAAGCCGGTGTTGAACCTGACGTTCCAGTTGCGTCTCAAGGTGCTGGCGGCGCAGGCGCGGGTGAAGTCGGTCGTGCGCGATCGCGAGCGGAACATGCTCGTCATCCACTGCGACGCGCTGGAGCATAGGGATCGACACAGCTTGCAGCGGCGCATCGGCACCTTCGCTCAAGTGGCGCGGCGGCAGATCAACTTGCCGCTGCGGGACGCTCCGCGCATCGTCGGCTGGCGCGAGGCTCTCACGAAGGTACTGGAGGAGATGGCCGAGAGTTGACCGGAGATTGTATACGGTATGGTTTTGAGATAGAATCAGGTCACGATAGTCTAAGGGCGCATAATGAGGTGCACACATGTCGATGGTCGAAACACGCTATGAACACATCGCACTGAACGAAGACAATGTGCCATTCATTGCCGGGACCACTATGAAGGTAATCGAACTGGTCCTGGAGAGAATGGCTTACGGCTGGAGTCCAGAAGAACTGCATTTTCAGCATCCGTATCTGACGCTAGGCCAAATCCACTCGGCTTTGGCCTACTACTGGGATCATCAAGAGGAACTTGATCGGGACATCGAGCGACGCCTTCAACATGTTCAGGAAGTTCAACGCGCCACGCCCCCGTCGCCCCTCGACGCGCGGCTGAAGGCCACGGGGCTGACCTGATGGCGATCGCGCTCTACATGGATCACCATGTGCCGCGCGCTATTACAATCGGACTTCGCCTGCGTGGTGTCAATGTAATCACCGCCTATGAGGACGGCGCCCACCGCCTGGATGATCCGCAACTGCTGGATCGCGCCAGCGAATTAGGGCGCGTCTTGTTTACACAAGATGACGACCTCCTCACCGAGGCCACCCGACGTCTAAGGGAGGGGGTTCCCTTTCACGGCCTGATCTACGCGCATCAACTTCACGTTTCCATCGGAACTTGCGTGCGCGATCTTGAGATCATTGCCAAAGCCGGGGAGCCAGGGGACTTGATGGGTCACGTTCGGTTCCTGCCGCTGCAGCGAATCACCCAGGTCGCGCGCGGCAGATCAGCACTTTAACCGGCGACCCTCAGTCAGGTGCCCTGCAGGGTAGCGTGTTCACGGCACCACCGTAATGCCACGCCTATGTCGGCCACGACCTGTCCAGCGAACTTCGCCATGACTGGACGCAGCAACGCTGCCGCTTCCGGCTGCTTGAACTGCGCCAACCACGCTTCGCGCTGATCGGGCGGCACGCTCAGCAATTGGCGGCAGGCGTCCTCGAACAGTCGCACCATCCAGCGATAACCCCACAGTAGCACGCGCCCGTTCGGGGCCAGATGGCGGATCGCCTGATCGCGCCATCCGTTTATCCGTGGCAAATTCGTTGCAGCCAGCGTATCCCATGTGTCGAGGAAGATCGTATCGAAGCGCATCGCCGGCTCTGCCGAGAGGAATGCTTCGACATCGCCAACGATAATATCGAAGGGCAGACCTGACGGGTCTTGGAGACCCGTCAGGTCTTTCAAGGCGCGTTCCAGCGTCGGTCCGACAATCTCGACGACGGCCCCGCTCTGCTCGACGATCGTGAACCGCGTGGCGCGGCGGGCCGCGTACTGCGGATACATCGCCAGCCCCATCCCACCGATCAGGATGTGCCCCTGCGACGCCATCGCGTTGTTGTACATCATCATCCGTTCCTGCGGTGTGTCCGACATCCACAGCTTGCCGTCGGCATTCAGTAACGCCCGCACCGGAAACGGCTCGCTGGCTCGATAGATGCGATCGAAGATCTGCGCCTGAGTCAGGTGACGCTCGATGACAACGTACCCATCAGGGTGGCTGCCGATCGGCACCTGCAGAATGGGAACCTTCGCCCATTCGAGCGTCCAGCGCGCGTCGTCGAAGTCGGGATCGAACGGCAACATGGCAAAAACGTGAAACGTAAAACGTAAGGGTTGCTGTGGAGTATAATGCGCCTTTGCAGGCCACACAAATCACGTTTCACACTTTACGTTTTACGCTTTACGTTTTACGCACCAGAGGATACACTGTCGTATGACCCAACCCGACCCTCAACCCTTCATGGGCATCACCACCTTCGCCCGGCAGCCCCACACGCGCGACGCGCGCGGCGCAGACGTCGCCATCGTCGGCGTGCCCTTCGACAGCGGCACGTCGTTTCGCAGCGGCGCGCGCTTCGGCCCGCGCAAGATCCGCGAGATGTCGCTCCTGCTGTGGGGCTACAACAACCCGCTGAGCGTCGCGCCGTTCAAGGCGCTCAGAGTGATCGATTACGGAGACGTGGATGTCGTCCCCGTCGACATCGAGGACACCTTCGCTGCCATCGAGCGCGAAGCCGGTGCGATCCTCGACGCCGGCGCGACGGTCGTCGCGCTCGGCGGCGATCATTCGATCGCGCTGCCGCTGCTGCGCGCGCACGCGAGGCGACACGGCCGGCTCGCCGTCGTCCATGTCGATTCGCATCCCGACACGTGGCACAGCGAATTCGGCGGCAAGCCGTATTCACACGGCACGCCGTTTCGACGCGCGATCGAGGAAAACCTGATCGACACGAGCGCGTATATCCAGATCGGCATTCGCGGGTCGACCTCCGGGGCGGGCGATCTTCAGGATGCGCGCGACCTCGGCGCGCGGGTAATCACGATCGACGAAGCGATGGCGATCGGCGTTCCGGCGGCACTGGAGGAGATCCATCTCAAGGTCGCCGGGAAGAAGGTGTACCTCTCATTCGACATCGATGCCGTCGATCCGGCTTTCGCGCCGGGGACCGGCACGCCGGAGGTCGGCGGGTTCACGTCGTACGACGCCCTGCAGCTCGTGCGCGGCTTGCAGGGGCTGAACCTGGTGGGATTCGATCTCGTCGAAGTCTCGCCGCCCTACGATCACGGCGACATCACGGCGATCCTCGCCTCGAACATCGCCTTCGAGTTCCTGTCGCTCATCGCATTGAAGAAGGGATGAAGGATGAAGGCGGAAGATAGCCTCGATTGAAATACACCAGCGGCGGTGCGTCGCTCAGCACCTCGCCGATCAGCACCTCGCCAACGAATATCGTGTGATCGCCGACGACGTGCTCGGCCACGAGGCGGCAGTCGAACCATGCCAGGCAGTCGTCGAGAACAGGCGCGCCGCTGGCAACCGTGCGATAACGCAAGCCTGCGAAGCGATGCCGGACATCGACTGTGGCAAAGCGATCGGACAGGTCGGCCTGATCCGCGCGCAGGAAATTGACGGCGTAGCAGCCGCCCTCGCGAACCCAGTTGTGGCTGCTCTGGTTGTGGCCGATCGACACCATGACGAGGGGTGGCTCGAGCGAGATGCCGGCGAATCCGGACACCGTCAGCCCGTAGACGTCCTCCCCGATTCGCGTCGTCACGATTGTCACGCCGCTCGCCCAGCGGCGCATCACTTTCTTAAATAGCTCTTGTTCTGTCGACATGCGCTTGCCTGACTGCGGGATGACGACGATCATAGCAGCCTGCAGGCGACCGTCAACCCTTCAGGCGGCCAGCCTGTCCCTTCGGCCGGGTCAGGCGCTCCACGCGTCTCGTCATGTGCGCCGAAGCGTGTACCACGCCGAGGCGAGGCCGCTGCTTGTGTCCACGCCGATCTTCACGTCCTCGACCAGGAAGCCGTCTGCGAACAGCGAGCCGACGTCGTCCGGCGACGCGCCGATACGGCGCCACCCCCGTTGGCGCGGGCAGAACGCATAGAGCAGGTAAATGCCGCCGCGCGCCATGCGATCGGCAAGCCCCCGGGCGTATCGTCGTCGTGCCCCGGAAGACAATCCGTGGAAGCATCCGATATCGATCGCCAGATCGAATAAACCCGCGTCCGGCAGTCGATCCAGGCGACTCACATCGCCCACACGAAAGTCACAGGACACGCCGGCTTCGCCGGCCCGCCGGCGGGCCAGCGCAATCGCTCGGCGGGACACGTCAATGCCGAGCACCGCGAAGCCGTGCCCGGCCAGGAATACGGCGTTCGTGCCCGTCCCGCACCCGATGTCGACGGCGCGCCCGCCGCGCGGGAAGCGCCGCTTCACCAAATCGATCAGCTCGGGAGGGGTGATACCCGTATCCCACGGCGTCCGCTTGAGCCAGTAGAGCATGTCCCACATCATAGGTTGCACACCTCTCTTGCCAAATGAGTTGTGATATAATCTCCGCTTGTAGAGCCTTCCGAGAGAGGACCATGAACGAAGTTATTCTCGTTATCGACGACGATGTTGAATTCGTGCAATATCTCAAGCTGCGCCTGGAGGGCTTCGGCTACCGGGTGGTCACCGCCTCCGACGGGCCAGCCGGGCTTGAGCTAGCCGCGGACGTCAATCCCGATCTGATTACACTCGATATCATGATGCCCGGCATGGACGGCTGGGAAATCTGCCGGCGGCTGCATGCCGTGTCGAACGCGCCCATCCTGATGATCACCGCCAAGGGTCGCGTCGGCGATGTGGTGCGCGGCCTCGAGCTAGGCGCGGACGACTATCTAGTAAAACCCTTCAACACGAGCGAGTTGCTCGCCCGGGTGAAAGCCATTTTGCGCCGCGCCAGGTCCCCCAGCACGCCCCAACGCACGAGTGTCTACGCGGTACGCGACATCGAGCTGGACACCGACCGGCGCATCGTCAAAGTCCGTGGCAAGCGCATAGACCTCACACCAACCGAGTTCAAGCTGCTGACTTGCTTCATGGCGAATGCCGGGCGCGTCCTACCGCATCGCTACTGCCTGGTCGAGGTGTGGGGACCGGAGTACAGCGACCAGGTGGACTACCTCAAGCTCTACGTGCGATACCTGCGCCAGAAGATCGAGGAGGATCCATCTAAGCCCGAATACATACTCACGGAATGGGGTGTCGGCTACCGGATGGTTGACGAATAGTGCGCGTCTGACCCATCTCACCCGAAGTGGACCGGGTGGCGAAACAGACATGACCGGCGTGTGCGCTCCTTACGATTTTGCCTGTTTTTCGGGAGGGAGAGTTCCCAGGCTCTCCCTTTCCATTAGGGCATACACTTTTCTTACAGATCTCTCCCCTCGATCTAACTATGCCCTATTAGTTTGTAATCTGACGGGCATGCTCAAGTCGGTGTCGTGCTTCGGCACGGCTGAGCCACTCCGGCACTTGCAGATGGCCCGTCAGGAGCACGCCAAGCATGGAAGCCATCATCCTGGTGGTCGACGACAGCATCGAGTTCACGGAAATGGTCAAGACTTTCCTGGAGGACCACCAGTACAGAGTGATCGCGGCCTCGACGGGCCTTGAAGCTCTCAGTTATCTCACCGGCAACCATCGCGTGGATGCTATCCTGCTTGACGTGATGATGCCCGGCTTGGACGGCTGGGAAGCCTGCCGGCGTATGCGCGAATTCACCAACGTTCCTATTCTATTGTTGACGGCGCTGGCTCGTGAGACAGACATCGTGCACGGCCTCGACCTGGGCGCGGACGACTATCTTGTAAAGCCCTTTCACTTGAGCGAGCTTAAGGCGCGCCTGGAGGCGCACCTGCGCCGCGCCCGGATGGCCGGCTGGGAAAGCCCTTACCCGGCGTTCTCCGACGGCGAGCTGTACGTCGACTTGCCCAATCGTGAAGTGCGCCTGCACGGCCGGCATATCTCCCTGTCACCCACCGAGTTTCGGCTGCTGGCCTGTCTCGTGCGCAACGCCGGCATCGTCGTCACTCACAAGAGTTTGCTGTCCGAAGTATGGGGGCCGGATTACGTGCGGGATGTCCGGTCACTCAAATTGTACATTCGCTATCTGCGCCAGAAGATCGAGCCGGACCCCGGCCGCCCACGCTATATTCTCACCGAATGGGGTATCGGCTATCGCTTTCGTGAAATCACGCCACCGCCGCGCAGGCCCGAGCCGGAAGTGTGGTCGCGTGATACGCCGTCACCGGCCAAGCCATGAACTCCGTGTAAAACGATGGGTGCATACGCCAGATGGGTGTTGGCGCTGGGCATGCTAGCCGTGTGGGTTTCTGGCTGCCAGCCAACTCCAAGCGTGTCAGAGAATGGCGTCGTGCCGACGACCCTGGCTGAGGGGCAGGCGTTCTGGCTGCGCGCCGGCAGCCAGGAATCGATGCCGATGCCGATCGCCCTCGACATCGGTTGGGGTGACGCCATATGGACCCCTCCCGATCAGGAGGCGGTGTTGCAGCTCGCGGACGGCAGCCACTTGCGTCTGGGTGCAGACAGCCACATAAGCGTGCGAGCGCCCTACTCGTTTGACACCGGCGCGACGTTCCGTCTCACGCAAGGGCGCCTTGACGTCGACGCCCGGGGCGGCCGCTTTCTCGTGGAGTCGTATCGCGAAGTGCCTCACTCGCTGCGTCTCGTGCTGATCAACATACGACTGTCCCCCGTCGGCACGCCGAGCCTTTTCAACCTGGTGTTCGATGGGGACGCTGTGACCACTTCGGTTTTCGCGGGCACCGTCGACGTGCGGTCGGGAGACGTGCGCGGCACGCTCGGAGCGGGGTGGGAGGCTGTGCTCGCCGTCGATCAGCCGCTGCGCATTATCTCGCCCGCGACCTCGACGCCCACGCCTTCGAACACGCCGACGCCAAGCCGGACGGCGACTCGAACCCCCACGCCGACGGCGACGCCCACTGCGACTCCAACGGCGACAGTGCGGATTATCACGCCGACGGCTACGCCGTCGCCGACCGAGCAGCCCGAAGACAGCGGCCCGACTCTGCCTCCTCCGACTCCGGTGCAGCCGACGGATGAACCGAAGCCGCCCACGGATGAACCGAAGCCGCCGACGGAGGAGCCGCCGCCGCCGACGCCGGAGACCAGGCCGACGCCCTCGCCGTAGACGTCGCCGCCTTGAGACCTGTGTTCAACTATCTCGCCCGATTAACTATCGCTCTCGCGCTCGTCATGACGCCGGCCACGCCGCCCGTGGCTGGAATGTCGCTCGCACGCGGGGTCGCGGGTCAGGGCTACCGGGCAACGGCGACGACACCACCGAGTGCGTCACTGCCGCGCGTGCCCAGCCTTCAGAGATACGAGACGCCCGGCGGCCGCCGCCTCATGCTGCCGCCGCCGCACATCGTCGAAGGGCGATCCGCTGGCCCGGTCAAGTCGTCTCTCAGCGGGCCGCTGTTATTGTCGCCTGTGCGTATTGTCGAAAGCCGATCCGATCGCACGGTCGAGCGACCTGCGGCCTGGCCGGGTCCGCTGCCACCGGCACGGGTCCTGCAATCGGCGCCCATCACCGAAGTCCGCATCTGCAATACGAGCGACGGCTGTGACGCCTTAGTCACTCCCACTCTTGCGACAGACTCACCGCTCGTTCTGTACGCAGCCGGATATGGAGGGAACCAGTTTGTAGAGAACTTGCCCGTAACCTGGACGGTGCCGGCGAGCTTGACGCCGGCCCCATCGGAAGGCGTCAGCACGACGCTGGACGGCAGCGCTCCAGGCAATTTCGTCGTCACCGCCACGGTGATCGCCACGCCGACCCTCTGGTCCACATCGATGCTGACGGTGACCACCGGCGCGCTCAGCAGCGTTGTGATACGCGACGCCCCGCTCGGCGATGGAAACGTGGTGACCGACGCGACGCGCACAGCGGGTACAGCCTGGCCGCTGTACGCCGCCGGCTACGACGCGGACGACAATTTCATAGCCGATCAGGTAGTCACCTGGACGCTCGACGGCGACATCGGCTCGAGCCCGCCGGAAGTTGCCTCTTCGACGATCTTCACGGCGGGCACGGTAGGAACCGGATCGATCACGGCGGAGGCGAGCGAGTCGATCACTGATTCGACCGGCACGATTACGGTTGTGTATGGCGCTCCCGATCA
>DASSFZ010000027.1:0-3597 GCA_035693785.1 Anaerolineae bacterium
TAATCCCGCTCGAGAATCGGCGCCGTCGTCAGGTTGAAGTCCCGGCAGTTGTGACACCCATAATCCGAAAACTCGATGACGACGACCGGTGCGTCGGGCGATCCCTTAGACGGGCACAGCTTTCCATTGCACAGCTCCAGCGACTCCGTCGTCACTTCCGCCGCCGGCGGGGCCAATCCGCCGCTCAACACGATCAGGCCCAATACCACGATCACGGCGCCCAGAATCACGACGACGATCAGGCCTGACCCACCACTGCTTTTCACCTTTTTCTTAGCCACACACATCTCCTATGCAACTGGCCCACCCCCGGTCTCAAGCCGCCTCCTCCGGCCAATACAGCATCTGCGCCCGGGCCTGCGATCCGGCTTCCAGGCGGGTAACTCCCTCGGGCACAATCAGCAGTGCGTTGGCACCAGCCAGGGCGCTCAACACGTTCGATCCCTGGTCGCCGCTCAAGCGCGCCACGTAGCCCAGGCCATCGCGCTCGACCCATGCCCGCGCGTACGTTTCGCGCCCGTCACTCTCGACAGCCTCCAGGAGACGCACCTGCACCGTGGGCTTGTCGAGATGAATCCGCCCGCCCATCTTCAGCAAGACCGGGCGCACGAACTGCTCGAAGGTCAGCATCGCCGAGACGGGATTCCCCGGCAACCCAAAGAAAGGCGTCGATTTGTAATGCCCGAACGCCAGCGGCTTGCCCGGCCGCATGCGTATACGCCACAGCGCGATCTCACCGTGCGCGCGCACCACGTCTTTCACGACATCGTGCGCGCCGACCGACACGCCGGCAGAAGTCACGATCAAATCCGCCCGCTGCGCCAGCGCTTCTTCGAATTTCTCGCGCACGTCCGCTTCGGCGTCGCGCGCGATGCCGAGGAGCACAGGCACGCCGCCGTAGCGCAGGACTTGCGCAGCCGTGCCCAGCTCGTTCGCATTTCGAATCTGGCCCGGGCCGGGTCGCTCGTCGGGGGCGACCAGCTCGTCGCCCGTGGCGAACAGCGCGACGCGCGGCCTGCGCACGACCCGCACCGAGGCTCGCCCGACCGCCGCCAGCATCGCCACCTCGGCATAGCGGATAAGCGCGCCCCTATCGAGGACCACCTGGCCGCGCCGGACGTCTTCGCCGGGACGGCGCACGTGAGCGCCGCTGCGCGCCTCTTGAAAGATCGCGATCTCGGAGCGCAGATGGCTCGCGCCGCGCGACGGGTCGTCCGTTGCTTCGACCGGCACGACCGCGTCCGCGCCGCGCGGGAGCGGCGCGCCGGTCGTGATGCGCACGGCTGTCCCTGGTTCGAGCACGACGTCGGTGGGATGGCCCGCCGCAACGTCCGCGACCACTCTCAGCCGCACGGGGCGCTCGCGCGTGGCCCCGGCAACGTCGAGGGCGCGAACCGCGTAGCCGTCCATCGACGAATTATCGAATGGCGGCAGATCGACGTCCGCCTCGATCCGCTCGGTCAGCACGCGGTCGACCGCGTCGAGGAGCAGGACCGTCTCCGGCTCGAGAGACGCAAACCGCTTGAGTATCGCCTCGCGCGCCTCGGCCACAGTCAGCATCTCAACCGGCGCAGTCACTGGCGTTCCCCCCTTGGGCGAACCGCCCGTAATAGTACAACAGGATTTCGGCGGCTGTCAATAGGTTCACGAAAGCGATTCTACCGCGCTGCGCGCTGCGCGCAAATTGGATTCGGGGGACGGGATGAGCGCGACGCATCCCGTGCCGACGATCAGGCGGCGGCCGCCGGTCTGGCGCACGGCGTCCGCGACCGCCGCGCGCACGTCGTCCGGCGTGCCGCGCAGCATCGTCGCGTCGCGCGCAATGCCGCCGCACGCCGCGCCGCGCAACCTGGCGAGACCCTGCGCCAGGCTCGGCGGCGTTTCGCGGTCGTGCCAGTTCCACACCGCCGCCGGATAACCGGCCAGCAGGTCGAAATAGACGTCGATGCCGTGCAAGTGCACCACGTTGAGCCACAACTCGCCCGCAGCCGACAGGGCACGGAGGTCGTATTCCACGCCGAACTCGCGATACTCGTCCTCGCTCAGCAACTGCGCGCTGGCGTGCTGCACCGCGAAGAACACGCCGTCGATGCCCGTGTCCCGGGCGGCGCGGATGAAATCGATCGTCGTGGCGGCAATCGTCTCAAGCCCGCGTTTGACCTCGCGTGCATGCGCGCGCAGCATCGGCACGAGTCCAGGCCCGACGAGATTCTTGGCCTGCGCTAACGGATTGAAAATCGTCTGGATGACAGGTGTGTCGGGCAAGTCGGCGCGAATCAGCTCCAGGCAGCGCAACTGCGCGCCGAGGTAGCCGGCGCGCGGATCGAGCACCCCGAGCGACCGCCAGTCGTCCGCCGTGCGAATCGGCCGCCGCGTGTAGTCGCGCGTGCCTTCGACGTTACCTGTCCACTCGTCTTCGACGCCCCAGTCACGGAGGCAGAAAGAGCTGGCGGGTGTGACCTTGACGAAGTCGAAATCCCAGCGCCGCTGAAACCCAACGGTCGCCGCCGCCAGATCATCCGGGCGCTGATCGTCGCCGGGGAAATGCCGCCACAGCGCGATGGGTATGCGATCGACCTGCTGGCCGTGAATGGCCGCTTCGAGACGCTCTCGCTTGTTCATGGTCCGGTCACCTCGATGTGTCCGACGTCGACGGCCTGCGCCACGTGGTGCGGTCCTTCGACGCGCACGCGGGCAGTGTATCGACCCGGTGGAAAGTCCGCCGGCAGCCAGAACGCGTAAACGTCGCGCACGATTTCGCCGGCTTGCCACAGCGACATGGGATACGCCCCACCGACCGGAGGCGTGACGATTTCCGATGCAGCGGCGCCCGCGGCGTCGATCAGTTGAGCGTGAACCGTCACGCTCGGCGGCGCATCGGACACAGACTGCCAAAACAGCGTGAGGCGCGCGAAGTTGGGGCGCGGCAGCGCCGCCTGCTCGATCGACGCGCCGAGCAGGGTGACACCGCCCAGCCGCGCGTCGATCTGCCGCTGCATGCCCAGCGTCTCGACAGTGGGCGGCGTAGACGAGCGGCGGACACGGAGCGTGCGGCTCAACTGCACACTGTCGCCAAGGACTGCGCCTGATTCATCGAGAACCGGGACGCGGCGGCCGTCGCCGAGCGTATACAGCCCAACGACGATGGGATATTCTCCAGGCGGCGTGCCGGGAAGCACGCGCAGAGCATGATCATCCCATACATATTTGTCCAGCGGCCAGCGCGTCGAGGGAAAATCACCAGGGTTGAGCTTGTCCGATTGTCCCCATAGGACGAAAGGCGGGCGCGTGACGTGAGCGAACACCTGGTAGTTCGCAGGCACTGGCGCAGTCGCCCTCCAATACAGGGTGAGCGGCGCAACCTGGCCTGCCTCGACGTCGCCGGGCGGCAGATCGAACCCGAGCAGCTCGACGTGGCCGCCAAAGCTGGCGCGCTGCGCGTGCTGAGCAGCGAGCGCCTGGCCGGGCGGCGACGTGTAACGAAAGCAAGTGTCACAGCGGTCGACGATCAAGACTTTGACGGCGAGAAATGCGGCCAACAGCGGCACAAGCAGGCGAATCGCCGATCGGGGCGACCTCTGCACAGACGGGCCTGCC
>DASSFZ010000028.1:0-5422 GCA_035693785.1 Anaerolineae bacterium
GGCAACAATCCCATCACCTTCAGCAGCGGCGGCCCGATCACGATTCTGGATACGGGCTGGATGCCGCTCTTCCGCGACGTGTGGGGCATCTGGCCGATCGCCAGCGCCACGATCGGCGCGGACATGGCCTTCAACGCGACGCTGACTTACAACGGCACGCTCACGCTGAAACCGCCGGCCAGCACGCTGTTCGTCGATCCCGAAGCGACGGTCGCCGTCGATGCCTGGTTCGACCTCAGCGTGCTCTTCGGCGTGGTTAGCGCGAATGCGCATGCCATACCGGCGATCACCGTCGGCATGCCGGTGACATTCGTCAACGGCGTCAAAGACGACAGCGACATCTGCTTCCGCTACAAGCTGGATATCAAATGGAGCGCCAAGGTGGGCGTGTGCCCGTTGTGCGACAAGGAGAGCGGCACCAAGAACATCTTCAACGACTATACGCCCAAGAGCGCATTGTGCGCGCCTGGCGCGCAGAGCGCCGCGCGGGCCGCCTCGACACCGCCGTCGAACGCGTCCCCGTCGCTGGCGACGGACGGCTTCGGCCATTCTCTTTCCGTGTGGAGTGACGACGCTGGCAGCCTTCAATACAGCACTTACAACGGCGCGGCTTGGCAGGCAGCGCAGACGCTCGTCGCCGACGGCGCGAGCCTCAAACCCAAGGTCGCTTACTTCGCGCCGAATCAAGCCGTCGCGGTATGGACGCACAACAACCTGACGCTGCAACAGGCGCAGACGGCGAACATCACCGACACCGTCAAGGCCCAGCATCTCCGGTATGCCGCGTGGAATGGATCGTCGTGGTCCGCACCGCTGAATCTCACGCTGCCGACGACGGGCGAAGGCAACATCGCCCTCGCCGGCTGCCTGAGCACCACGCCGGGCTGCCCGAGCGGCGGCGCAGTCACGGCTGCCTGGGTGCGCGACGTGGCCGGCGCGCTGTCACAACAGCAGTTCCGCCTGTACTATGCCACGTATCAAAACGGCGCGTGGAGCGCGGTGCAGGCCGTGGACGCTGCCAGTGCTGCGACCGACGGCGAGCCGGCGCTGGTATACGAGAACGGCGCGCCGCTCGTCGTGTGGGTGCGGGATGCCGATCGCAACCCCGGCACACTCACCGATCGGCGGCTGGCTTATCGCCGGCTCGATGGTGCCAGTCCCGTCGTCGTGCCGGGCGATCTGCCGGCCGGTATCGTCGAACCGTCGGCTGCAGTCGATCCATCTGGCAACCTGAAGCTCGCGTTCACGCTGGCCGAAGACCCGAATGCCTTCACGGGTAATCAGCGCACGCTGCACAGCGCGGCGCAAGCGTGCACGCCGACGTGCGCGTGGAGTGTACAGAAATTGCAGGACAATCATGGGCGGGCACTGCGCGGCGAATCGCCGATCCTGACCCTCGACAAGAATGGCAAGGGCACCATCACCTTCCGTGGACTCGGCTTTGGGCCGTTGCCCAACGGGCAGTATCAAGCCTTCCCCGAAGACGCGATCGGCATGGTCACGCTCACGGGTGAAGCGGCGCAGGTCGATGTGGACTTCGCCACCACCGTTCACAGTCCGCATTATTTGTCCAACGACGGCGCGGTGAACTGGCATCCGTCGGCTGTGTACGATCCGGCGTTGAATCAGATTCACACTATCGCGGTGAAAGGTGCCGTGCCCGTCCTGCCACTGGCGCTGAAGGCGCAGCATAGCGCGGCGGTCAACCTGCGCGTCGTGCACACGACGCAGGTAGCAGACGAAGTAGCGTTTGCGGCCGTGCCGCTGCAACCCGATTTCGTCGTGGCGGCCCTCACGCCGTCCAAGCGCTATCCCGAACTGATCGACCCCATCAGCGTCACGGTGCAACTGCGCAACGACGGTGTGGCATGGCAGGCCAGCCGCACCGAGCAATTGGATCTCGCGGCGCTGTGGGACGGCGATCCGGGCGTGGGGACGCTCGCCGCGTCGGCGCAAATAACGGAGTTGCTGGGGGGACAGATCATCACGGCCACGTTGAATCTGACGCCGCCGGTCGATCTCGACGTGACGCACTCGCTGCTGGTGGTGGTGAACCCGTTGCAGGCGGTCGCCGAGCAAAGCGCCGAGAACAACCGGCAGACGACACTCATCGGCGGCATGCCGGTGGTGACCGATGTCGTGGCGCTGGCGCAGACCGGCAACTCGCTGGTGTACCTGCAGTGGACGCCGCTGACCGATCGGCGCGTCGCCGGCTATCGCGTCTATCGCGCGGAGGATGGCGGCCCCTTTGTGCCGGTCGGCAGCACCTTCGTGGAAGGATTCGTCGATTTGACCGCCTCGCTCGATCACACCTATCGTTACGCAGTCACCACGTTCACGATCGACGGCATCGAGTCTGAACTCAGCAGCGCGCTGGAAGTGGCGACGAGCAGTTACCACGTGTACCTGCCAGTAGTGCTGAAGGGACATTAACGGGTGATTGCACACAAGTCAGTTTAACCACTGAGACACGGAGTTCGCGGAGAAATCAGAAGGCCTTCCTCCGTGCCCTCCGTGTCTCCGTGGTGAAATGGGGATAATCACAGGACGCTAAACCTTGCCGGGGAAGAAATGCGGCCGGATTGACTTCCACATGAGGAACCTCTATAATCGACCGGATGGAGCTGTTGGAGCGTGAGTCGCACCTCGACGCTTTGAGTACCGCGCTTCACGAGGCGAGAGCGGGCAATGGCTGCATCGCGTTGGTCAGCGGCGAAGCCGGGATTGGCAAGACGGTACTTGTCGAGCACTTCACGCGAGCACAACAGAACACGAGCCGTGTGTTATGGGGCGCGTGCGACGCGCTGTTCACCCCCCGCCCGCTCGGCCCGCTGCACGATATGGCGGCGCAAGCCCAGAGCGACCTGCTCGCCCGACTCACCTCAGAGTCGAACCGCTCCGTCCTCTTCTCAACCTTCCTGAGTGAACTCCAAAACCAAGCGACCATCGTCGTCTTTGAAGACGTGCACTGGGCCGACGAGGCGACGCTCGACCTGCTGAAATATCTTGGTCGCCGCGTCGCCCGCACGTCGACGCTCGTCGTGCTGACGTATCGTGACGACGAAGTCGGTCTGCGCCACCCGTTGCGCGCCCTGCTCGGCGACCTGTCCACCTCAAACGCCGTGGTCCGCATCCCGCTATCGCCCCTCTCCAAAGACGCTGTGCGTGCGCTCGTCGGTGAGCGGGCGATGGATGCCGCCGCGCTCCATCGCCAAACCGGGGGCAATCCCTTCTTCCTTACCGAGGTGCTTTCCAGCGCGGGCCACGGCATCCCGGCCACCGTGCGCGATGCGGTGCTGGCCCGCGCGGCGCGGCTCTCTCTCTCCGGGCAGGCAGTGTTGCAGGCCGCCGCCGTCATCGGCCCGCGCATCGAGCCGGCGGTGCTGGCTGAGGTCACCGGCGCGGAGGCCTCGGCCGTCGAAGAGTGTTTGGACCTCGGCATGCTCGTTACACAAGCCGCAACGCTGGCTTTCCGCCACGAGCTGGCGCGGCAAACTATCCTCGAGACGATTTCACCGCTGCAAAAGTTGGCGTTGCATCGTATGACGCTCGATGCGTTGAGAGCCCTACCCACCGCCCGCCACGACTTGACGCGGCTCACCCACCATGCCGAGGCCGCCGGTGACCGCGAAGCAATTTTGGAGTTCGCCCCGGCAGCGGCCCGGCAGGCAGTCGCGGCGCTCGCCCACCGCGCTGCCGCAGCGCTCTTCGAACTGGCGTTTCGCCATGCCGATGATCTGCCGCCGGCGGAGCGCGCGCAATTACTGGATGAATTTTCGGTCGAATGCGACATCACCGATCGCCGGCCCGAGGCCATCGAGGCGCGCCGGCAAGCCGTGGCGCTGTGGCACGCAGCCGGGCAACCTCTGCAGCGCGGCCGAGGTCTCAGCAGGTTAGCCCTCCTGCTGCAAATCACCGGGCAAAAAGCCGAAGCAGAAGAAGCCAATCGCGCGGCGCTCGAGATTCTCGAACCGTTGGCGCCCAATCTCGAGCTGGTCGCGGCGTACAACATGGAGGCCTGGTTGAGCCTGGCCAACGGCGACAGCGCGCGCGGCGTGGCGATGGCGGAGAAGGGCATCGCCATGGCCCAGCACTTCGAAGAAGAAAAGGAGCTGCCGCCGCTGCTCGAAATCGCAGGCCTGTGCTGGCTGTATCTCGATCATGCGCGTGGCACGGAGTATTTGGAACGCAGCCTCACCCTCGCTCACAAATTCGGTCACGCCACGCGGGCCGGCAACATCTACGCCAACCTCAGCTCGATCTACGTGGACTTCCACGAGTTCACGCGGGCCGAAGCAATCTTTGCGCAAGGGCTGCCGTTTGCGCGTGAACGCGACCTCGACGCGGTGCGGGCCTACATGGAAGGCTGGCTGGCGATTCACAAGATGCATCGCGGTGATTGGGCAGCGGCCGAAGAGATAGGCCGGGAGGCCACGCAGCGAAGCAACGCCTCGCCCGGACACGGGCCGGCATTGATTGCGCTTGGCCGTCTGCGCACGCGACGCGGCGAGCCGGAGGCCATGGCTGCCCTCGACGAGGCGCTCGATCTGTTGCTCAAGCAAGGCTTTCGCCAACGCGAGGGGATGATTCGCGCCGCTCGCGCCGAAGCGGCGTGGCAGGCGGGTGATCGCGGACGTGCATTGGAAGAGGCACGCGCCGCGTTGGATCTCGCGGTCAGCCATCACCAGGAATGGTATGTGGGCGAACTGGCTTTTTGGATTTGGCGCGCGGGCGAAGCGGTGGATTTGCCCGAATGGGCGGCGAAGCCTTACGCGTTGCACATCGCTGGCGATTGGCGCGCGGCCGCAGAGGAGTGGGAACGGCTGGGCTGTCCCTACGAGCAGGCCCGCGCCCTCGCCGATGGCGACACCGACGCGCAGATCGCCGCGCTCGAACTCTTCGAACGGCTCGGCGCGCGGCCGGCAGCCGAAGACTTGCGGCAGAGGATGCGCGCCGCGGGCGTGTCGCATATCCCACGCAGACCGAGAGCCGCCACCCGTGAAAATCCCTTCGGCCTCACGGCTCGCCAATTGGAAATCCTGCTCCTCCTCACCGAAGGCTTGAGCAACGCTCATATCGCCGCGCGCCTGCATCTCTCGCCCAAGACGGTTGACCATCACGTGTCGGCGGTCCTTGCCAAGTTAAACGTCCACTCCCGCGAGGCGGCCGCCGAACTCGCACGGCAACACCCCCGCTTCAGTCAAAAATAGGGAATCGCCACAGCCAATATAGGGTGCGCCTCCCGATGAGCCCCAAACCGATTGGCCCTATCCTGTTCGCAATCAGCCAGGGAGGGTTAATCGGATGCGTTGCACGATCCCAATCTACCGTTCAGAAAAACCTCGCAGTTCCGCGTCATCGCGCACTGTCACAGCCCTCGGTGCGGCAGGCACACGAGCCTTACGCCTGTTCGTCGCCGCAA
>DASSFZ010000029.1:0-5097 GCA_035693785.1 Anaerolineae bacterium
GGCGGCGTCGACGAACGGCTCTACCCGGCCGCCTACCCCGAGGCCATGGCCATCGCCGCCACCGACTCGAACGATTACCGCGCCTGCTTCTCCAGTTTCGGCGCCGGCTACGTCTCGGTGGCCGCGCCCGGCCAGCTCGTCCACTCGACGACGCCGCTGGACGCCAACGGCCAGGATACGTACGGCACTTTCTCCGGGACCTCGATGGCGACCCCGCACGCGGCCGGGCTGGCGGGCCTGTTGTTCTCTCAGGATCTGAATCGGACGAACGCCCAGGTGCGCAGCCTGATGGAATCGACCGCCGAGGACCTGGGGCCGACCGGCGTCGACGCCTATTTCGGACACGGGCGGATCAATGCCTATCGCGCCGTGCAGGGCGACACGTCGCCGACGACCCCACCCGCCGGCGTGTTCTCCGACGATTTGACGGCATCCGGCTACGCCCACGCCCGCAAGCTGGCCCGCGACGCCGGCGGCACGCTGCATCTGGCCTGGCACCGCAAGGACGGGGACCAATATCAAGTACTATACGCTGCTTCGAGCGACGATGGCGCTTCGTGGAGCACGCCCCAGGTAGTCTTCGCCAGCAGTGCGGAGACCTTCCACCCGGCGCTGGCCGTCGACGACGAGTACATTTATGTTGTCTTCCCTAGCAAGGATGGCGCTGCCGTCTACCGCACATTCTTCACGCGCCGGCTCTTGACCGGCGGTGAATGGTCTTCGCCTGCTCCACTTACCCCAAGCTCATACAACGCCGTGCGTCCGGACATTTACCGCGATCCCTCGAACGGCCGGCTGCACGTCGTCGCCTCCAGCTTCGACGATGCGCCCTTCGTCTATTACACGACCTCGGACGACATGGGCGCGTCGTGGAACCCCCTGCGCCAGGTCAACGTCGCTTCGGCTGGTGGCCAGCGAACACGATACGCCAGCATTCACGCCAACGGCCCGAACGTTTTCATCACCGGACGCACGCTCGAATTCATATTCCTGATTCTTCCGCGCTTTCGCGTGTTCGCGATTCGGTCGACAAACGACGGCGAGACGTGGAGCAATCTGACGGGACTGGCGGTCCACGACGGACTTCTCAGCGGAGAGTACGGCGCATCGCTGGCAGGTGTCGGCGATCGGCTTTACCTGGCTTACGAGCACGACGGGGGAGTCTACTTCCGCCACAGCGAGGGCGGTGCCACCTGGAGCGACGCAGAGAGCCTTGGGACAGGGGCCTGGCCCTCGATCACCCAGCGCGACGACGGCCAGGCGTGGCTGATGTGGGAGAGCGACGGCGGCCTCTTCCTCCGTCATTACACCGGGTCTACGTGGGACCCGACCGAGACGATACTGGCTGCCACTGGCCTGAACAAAGGCTATTATCCTAACCTGAAGCTGGGTGCGAGCAGTGACCGGGTAGAGTGGGCTGCGACCCACTGCAGTGGAGCGCCATTCCGCCTGATAGTCGACGGGCGCGCTGCAGGAGGGACCCCGCCTCCCACGCCGACCGATACACCTACGGCGACTAATACACCGACGCCAACTGATACGTCTACGCCCACGCCCACACCGACTAATACACCGACGCCGACCCCAACGGCAACCTTTACACTTACTCCCACATCGACCATTAGGCCCACGGCAACGCCGACGGGCTATCGAACGTTCCTGCCGCTCATCACTAAATAGCCGTCTATATTGAGAAGTGTTCGTCCGGGTCTGCACCGTCCACCTGGGAGACAGGCCTCAATCGAACGATAGCCAGCCGGCTACGAACGCCACTCCCAGCAGCGCGCCCCACACCAGGTACGCCGACAACAGCACGGCCCCAAGCGACCACCCTGCGCGAAACGCGTAGTAGGCAACCGCCAGCCAGTTCATATCGTCTCCTTGATTCAGTCAATCTGGCTGAAAGACTTCGCAAGTCCCCAAGGCGCACCCTGCTCTCAAAGTCGCCGAGGTTTTTGAGGCGCTTCGCCGGCCGGATGCCCTGCGCAGACTTCCGAAGTCTGGGGTCGGGCACGCCCGGTAGCGAACTTTCCAGTTCACGTGATAGTATATACTGCGCGCGGGCGCCGGCCGCGTTTTGTGAATCCACGAAGGGACACGAAGAAACACGAATCTTCGTGAGACTTCGTGTGACTTCGTGGAAGAAAAACATGGAGGCCACGTGTCACTCCATCGATCAACGCCCAGATTGTTTGCCGTGCTCTCTCTCTGGATTCTGCTCACCGTGCTGTCGTCGGGCGGCTGCTCCGCACTGCCGACTCCCCTTGCGGCGACACAGGTTGCTGAACCGACGCTACCGCCGGTGCTCCCGGCTTCGCCTCCGGCCGCGACGGCGAAATCCTCAGCAGTGCCTGAGTCCAGCCCCCAGGTGCTCGCCGCGTGTGATACCGATCTGCAGGCGCAGGCCATGCGCGCAGGTCACGTCCCGAATTGGAACGCGCTCGGCCTGGAGGCATGCTACGAGCTGACGCTCGAACTGAAACCGGACGGCCAATCGTATGCCGGCACAGCGCGCGTGACCTTCGCCAATCTCACCGGCGGCGATCTGCCTGACATCGTCTTTCGTATCTACCCCAACTCGCGCATCATCTACGGCGGCGCGCTCGACATTACCTCGGCGCAGGTAGACGGCCGAGATGCGGCGCTCGAAAACTTCTTGCCGGACAAGACCGCCGTGCGCCTGCCGCTCGAAACGGCGCTGCCGAGCGGCGCGATCACCATGATCGATCTTCAATTCGAGGGCCGAATGCCTATAGACTTCGCGTCGAGCGGCGTGTACGGCATCTTCAACTACTCGACGGAAGGCCCGATCGCCACGATGGCGAACTGGTATCCCATCCTGGCAGTGTGGGATGTGGAGCGTGGGGCATGGAGCGCGGAGCGTGTGCTGGGCGAAGGCGACGCCGTCGTCAGCGAGACGGCGCTGTATCGCGTGCACGTCAGCGCGCCTGCCGGCTGGAGCGTCGTGACCAGCGGGTCGCTGCTCGAATCCAAGAGCGAAGGGAATTCGACGACGCACGACTTCGTCAGCGGTCCCACGCGCGACTTCATGATCGTGACCAGCCCGGCGTTCGAATCGCGAGAAGCCGAAGCCCCGAGCGGAGCGAAGGGACAGGCGAATGGCGTGCGCGTCGTGCATTGGGGACTGCCCAAGGACGATCCGAGCCGGGACACCGTGCTGGAAGTAGCGAGCGGATCGATCAGCGTGTACGACGCGCGCATCGGCGCCTACCCGTTCGCCGAGCTGGATGTTGTCGCCGTCTCTCTGCAAAATGCGTCGGGCGTCGAATACCCGGGCCTGATCCTGATTGCCGATGACCTGTACACGAGCGGTCCGGATCGCTGGCTGCAAGTCACCACGGCACACGAAGTCGCGCACCAGTGGTGGTACAGTGTCGTCGGCAACGACGTGCTGGAGTCGCCCTGGCAGGACGAGGGCCTGACCTCTTTCACCTCGGCGCTGTACTTCGAAGACAATTTTCCCGACTTCTACAGGGTGCTGATTGACTTCTACGAGCTGGGCTTCGACGACTACAAGGAGCGTGAGCGCGACGAGCCGATCGCGCAGCCGCTGTCCGCCTTTCGCGGGCGGGGCGACGCCTACGGCGCCATCGTATACGCCAAAGGAGCGCTGTTTTTTGCCGAACTGCGGGAGCAGATGGGTGACGACGCTTTCTTCGAGGCGCTGCAGCGTTATTACGCCGAAAACCAATATGCGATCGCCAGCCCGGAGACACTGCTCGCAGCCTTCGAGGCGAGTTGTGGCTGCGAACTCGACACACTGTATGCCGAGTGGGGTGTAGAGTAAACCCTGGCGAAGGTTCGTAACCTTCGCCAGGGTGCGTACGTCAGACCTTCTCCCACTTCCCGCTCCTGGCGGAGCGGGCGACCGCGTCGACGACCTTCTGAGCCGCCAGTCCGTCCGCAAAGCTGGGCGAGGGAGACGGCTGCGACTCCTGCAGCGACGCGAAGAACGGATCGGTGAGGATGCGGTACAGCCTGGGGAATGTGTCCTGTCCCACGAGTCCTTCGCTCAGCGACTCAGGGATAGATATCGGCTTCGGATCGCCCTCACCTGCGCGCGCACCCAAAACCCGGCCCACGTGCGCCAGGGGTTGATCGTACTCGTACACGAGCATCCCATCCGAGCCATACAGCTCAAAGCGTTGGAAGTTTTGCCGCTGGGCCGCGAGTCGCGAGACCTGAACCGACACCTGGCCGCCACCGGCGAACTCGCCGACAAACGATGCGACATCGTCTGTCTCGACGCGGACACGGCCGCCGCCGGCGCCAGGACGCTCGCCGATGAACGTGGCGAGGCTGCCCGCCACACGCGCGATCGGCCCGAACCACCAATGCAGCATGTCGATGGCATGCACGCCCAGATCGCCCAGGACGCCGGTACCCGCCTCGGCTCGGATTGTCTTCCAGCTCGCCGGGCGATCAGGATTCAGCCACGAGCCTTGCACGTAACACACCTGAGCATGAAGCAGCCGGCCGACATAGCGCGAACTCACGAGCTGCTTGACGTAGCGCGGCCCGGCCATGCCGCGATAGGTGAAAAAGGTCATGTGCCGCCGCCTCCGCGCCTCGGCGCGATCGAGCATGGTTGCCGCCTCCGCTGCGTCGAGCGCGAGCGGTTTCTCGCAGATGACGTGTGCGCCGGCTTCCAGTGCGGCCAGCGTCATCGGCAAGTGTTGATGATTGGGCGTGCTGACGACGACGACATCCGGCCTTGTTTCGTCGAGCAACTGCCGGTAGTCGGCGAACGTGCGAGGGACGCCGAACTTGGCCGCCATGGCCGCCAATCGATCTGGATTGCGGCCACACAGCGCCACGAGCGCGACGTCCTCGCGGGCGCGCAAGCTGGGCAGGTGCGCGCCTTCGGCCCACCAACTGGTTCCGATCACGGCGGTACGAATTGGTCCGGTCATTACAGCTCCTTCACCGACCCCCAGTTCCCCGAGCCCGGCATAGGGATGCCGGGCTACGGCGTTTCTTCAGTTCCCGCTTAGATCGGGTTCCCTCAATACCTGTTCCGGCGAGGCCGTGCCGGTGGTACCGATTTGCCGGATGGTGACCGACGCGACCAGGTTC
>DASSFZ010000030.1:0-28729 GCA_035693785.1 Anaerolineae bacterium
TTGTGGTGCAGTCCGCTCGTTTCTGCCTGCACAATCTAGGCCCGGTGGGCCATGCGTTAATTGATAACCTTGAAAACACGTCTGACAAGGGGTACAGATCTCCAAGACTTTAGGGGTACGATATTACAAGACTCAACAACGTTTTACGCTTCACACCCGGTTTCACCTCCTTCACTTGTACGAAAACGGCCATAAGTAGAAGTAGTTCTTGATCTGCCACCAGCGGTAGGCCAGCCCCTTAGGCTCGTACAACAGGAACAGGATGATGGCCAGGCCGAAGGCAATATCCTTGAAGTACTGGAAGTAGATGTTGGCCGCCGGAAACGAGTTGACCAGAACGAGCATCAGCTCCAGGAAGATCGCGCCGAAGATCGTGCCGTCTACCGCGCCCACGCCGCCGATGAGAATCACGCCCACCCACCATAACGAGTTGCTCCACTCGAAATGCTCCGGGCTGACGAAAAACAGCGACGTGATCCAGAACGAGCCGGCCAGGCCGGCGAGGATGCCGGCGGCAAAGTAGGCCAGCAGCTTGTAGCGGACGATGTTCACGCCCAGCACCTCGGCGGCGATGTCGTTATCGCGGATGGCGAGCCAGGCCCGTCCCGGCCGCGTCCGCTTCCAGTTGTTCATCGCCGCCGTCACCAGCACGACCAGGATCAGCATCCAGAAATACGCATCCCGGTCTCCGGCCAGCGCCCAGGGGCCGATCTTGACCGTGCCCAGCGGCAGCGTAATAGAGTGTCCCCGGCCGCCGATCTGGCTGACGTACTGGGCAATGATGAAATTGACCGTGATGAACTGGGCAGCCATCGTGGTCAGGATGATGCCAAACCCCTTGACGCGCGCCGAGGGCAGGCCGAATAATACGCTCCACAGACCGGAGAGCAAACACGCTACCACGACACTGAGGGGATAGGCCAGGCCGGCCTGTGTCAGGAAACCCCAGAATGGAATATCGGCGTTTTCGACGGCGGTGAGTGTGAAGATAGCGCTGGCGTAAGCGCCGACGGCGACGAAAGCCGCGTGGCCCAGCGTCAGTTGCCCGGTGAAGCCGATGAGCAATTGCACGCCCATGGCGGCCAGGATGGTGTAACCGATGCGGTTGGCGATCGACAGCACATAGTTGTTCGCGACCAAAGGAACAGCCACGAACAACACGACCAGCAGACCGATCATCCGCAAGGTCATGAAGCGGGTCGGCCAGAAGCGGTGCGCCTGCTGGTAAGTCTGAAAATACGTGCCGGCCGGCAGTCGGAACATGCCTCCAATCTCCAATCTCTAATCTCTAATCTCCAACTTCCAACCTCCAACTTCCAACCTCTAATCTCTAACTCCCAACTCTAACTCCCAACTCTACACCCTCTCAATCTTTTGCCACCCCCACAACCCGTAGGGCTTGAAGAGCAGCACGACGGCCATGAAGGCCAAAGGGAAGACTTCCTTGATGCCTCCGGGAATGAGCTGGTCGAGGTAGCCGCCGGCCAGGTTCTGCAAAATGCCGATGAGCACGCCGCCTACAATCGCCCCGGGAACCGAGTTCAGGCCACCCAGCACGACCGCCGGCAGCACGAGCAGCCCGAGGAAACTGACCGAGACATTCAGCCCATTGATGATGCCGAGAAAGATGCCGCCCACGCCGGCGGCCATGAAGGCGATCGCCCAGGCGATGGCATACACGAGCTTGGCGCTGACGCCCAGCGAGAGCGCCGCCATTTGATCGTCGGCGGTGGCCTGCATCGCCAACCCCCAGCGCGTGCGCTGGAAGAACAAGACGAAGACGACGAGCAGGATCAGGGCTGCCGCGAAGCCGCCTAAGAAGACCGGGCTGATGGTGATCGGCCCGACGCGTATCGGCTCTGCCGGAAGGACGGGGGGAGTGAACACCTGTGTATCGGTGCCCCAGATCAACCCGACCAGTCCCCGGAACAGGAACGACATACCTACCGTGACCATGATCACGGTCAGGATCGGCTCGCCGATCAGCGGGCGCAGCACCAGGCGCTCGACCAGCAGCCCCAACACACCGCCGATGATCAGGGAGCCGAGTATCGCCAGGGGAAAGGGAATCCCCCAATTGTAGAAGGTCAGGCAGACATAGGCCCCGATCAGGGTCAGCTCACCCATCGCCAGGTTGAGCACGCCGCTGCTTTTGTAAATCAGCGTCCAACCCAGCGCCACCAGCGCGTAGATGCTGCCGACCAGGGTTCCCGTGACCATGAGCTGCACAAAGAGTTCCATACCTTCAAACCCCAAACTCTAACTCTAACTCCCAACTCGCTACTCGCCCACCGGCTCAACCCGCAGATCGGTCTTGATGGGTGCGACGCGCCCGTCTTCGTAAGTGATCGTCGTGTCGATGTGAACGGCGTCTTGATCCGCGTACAGCGCCCGAACGATGTCTTGATAGCGTTCCTCCAGGAAGCGCCGCCGCAGCTTGCGCGTGCGCGTCAACTCGTCGTCGTCGGCGTCGAATGCCTTATACAGGTTGACGAAGCGCCGGATGCGCGCAGTGTCGGGCAGGCGTCGGTTCACCTCCCGGATGGCCTGCCCGACCAGTGTATAGATTTCCGGCTTCTGTGAAAGCTCGGTGTAGGAGGTATAGGCGATGTTCCGCTCCTCCGCCCATTTGCCGACGACGTTGTAGGCGATGCAGATGACGGCGGTGACGAAGGGTCGCTGATCGCCCAACACCCAGGCGTCTTGCAGGTAGGGGCTGAACTTCAACCGGCTCTCGATGTACTGAGGCGAGAACTTGCTCCCGTCCGACAGGATCATGACGTCGCCCGATCGGTCGAACACGACCAGGTGACCATCCTGATCGATGAAGCCGGTGTCGCCGGAGTGCAGCCAAAGTCCGCTCCCGCCCGGATTGGGGCGCAGCGCCTGGGCCGTCGCCTCCGGGTTCTTGTAATAGCCCTGGAAGACCGACGGGCTGCGGGCGATGATTTCGCCTTCCAGCGTGATCTGCACTTCGGTTTCGGGGATCGGTTTGCCGACCGTGTCGAACTTGACGTCGCCGTCGCGGTGTAGAACCGAGATGCCGGCGATCTCGGTCTGGCCGTAGATTTGCTTGAGGTTGACGCCGATGGCGTGGAAGAAGCGGAAGTGATCCGGGCCGAGCGCCGCGCCTCCCGAATACGTGTAACGCGCGCGAGATAGGCCGAGGTGGTCGCGCAGCGATCGAAACAGGAGCCCCTCGCCAACCAGATGGAGCAGACGCCAGCCGACCGAGAGCGGCGTGCGGGCGAACTTGGCGTCGGCCACCCGGTAGCCGATGGCCATGCCCAGCTCGTACGCCTTGCGCTTCAACCGCGACGCGTCCAGGTAACGCACTTGCACGCTGCGGATCATCTGCTCGTAGATGCGAGGCGGGGCGAACAGCATGTGCGGCGCGATCTCGCGGATGTTGTCCTGGCTCGTCTCCGGCTCTTCGGGAAAATTGAGCGTGAAGCCGGCTTGCAGACCGCAAGAGATCGACATCATTTGCTCGCCGATCCAGGCGAACGGGAGGTAGGAGACGAAATCGTCGCTCTGGCGGTACGCATCCACCCGCAGGAGATTCTGGCCCATCTTCAGCATGTTGTGGTGAGTCAGCAGCGCCCCTTTAGGCTTCGCCGTGGTGCCTGAGGTGTAAAACAGAAGGCAGACATCCTCGGCCTGGCCTTGCTCGACCAGGCGCTTGAACAGGTCTGGCTCGCGCTCATCCAGCTCCCGCCCCAGCCTTCGGGCATCGGGCAAACCGATCAGCATCGGGTCGTCGTAGTGACGCATGCCCCTGGGGTCGTCCCAGACGATCTTTTCGAGCTTGGGGCACCGGTCGCGGATGGCTAGACCCTTGTCCGCCTCCTCTTGTCCCTCGCCGACCAGGATTTTGGCGTCGCAGTGATCGACAATGTACTGCACTTCGTCGATAAGCGAGTCCTGGAAGAGCCAGACGGCGACCCCGCCGACGGCCAGTGCCGCCATTTCGGCAAAGAGGCCCTCGGGCCGGTTGTCGCCAATGAGGGCAACCTTGTCCCCCCGGTCGAGGCCGAGGGCGACGAAGCCTAATGCGATTTCTCTCACGGCTTCGACGTACTCGCGCCACGTGATCGGGCGCCAGATGCCGTATTCCTTCTCACGCAGGGCAACGTGCCTATCGCCCAGCCGCCGCGCCGTCTGCAGCATCAACTTGGGCAGCGTGAGGTCTGGGGTGATCGTCAATTCGCCCTGCGGATGGCTATCGGCGGGTGGCATACAAGTCCTCGTGTTCTCCAAGATAAGCGTGAATGACGGCCGGGGTGGCCTGGGCATCGGCCGGAGTTCCCTCGGCGATTTTCTCGCCGAAGTTGAGCACGGCGACCCGGTCCGAAATATCCATCACGACGCCCATATCGTGCTCGACGAGAATGCACGTCACGTTCCAGCGTGGGTCTTCGTTGATGTCCAGGATGAAGCGCACCATATCTTCGACTTCTTCCAGGTTTAGTCCGGCCATGGGTTCGTCGAGAAGCAGCAACTGGGGTTCGAGCGCCAGAGCGCGGGCGAGCTCCACGCGCTTCTGCAATCCGTAAGGCAGCGCGCCGACGACGTGGTCACGCAGGTGCTCGATCTCCAGGAGGTCGACGATCGCCTCTTCGATGAAGGCCCGGTGCTCGACTTCCTCGCGGGAGGCGCGCCCGATCCATAGCGCGCCGTCGAGCAGGCCGGTTTTCATTCGCAGGTGGCGTCCGAGACGAATGTTGTCGAGGACGGTCATGCCTTTGAACAGCTCTATTTTTTGGAAGGTGCGCGAGAGGCCGAGCGCGGCCCGCCGGTGTGCGGAGAAGCGCGAAATGTCACGCCCTCGAAAGACGATCTTCCCGCGCTGAGGGTGATACAGGCCGCTGATGCAATTCAGCAACGAAGTCTTGCCCGCGCCGTTCGGCCCGATGACGGAGAAAATCTCGCCCCGATGCACTTCCAGGCCGACTCCGATGAGGGCCGCCACACCGCCGAAAGTCAGGGAGAGACCTTCAACTTTCAACAGTGTTTCAGATAGCTGATCCGGCACGTCTCCTCCAGGAAATCTTCCTGCCGGGTGCGCGTACTTCGACAGTCACATTTAGGCTCAAGCCGCCGTCCCCGAGTGCGGCGCGGCGAGCCGAATCTGACATTGTCAAGGCACTATGCCAGCGATTCTGTTAGCACAAGCGGGTTTGGAGACGGATTGACCGTCGCTCGCCACGAAGCATCTCGCCCGGCACGATGGCCTGCGTGCCCTGGAGGGTGAAGGATGCGAAGCGAGACGACAATATTAGAGATAGTATAGGAATTTTTATGCGGATGTCAATGTGTTTAAGCACTAAAACATTGTGACTACTATCCTGTGCACTGGAGTTTGGCGACAGCCATATCTGGCGATCGGAGTGCAGGCTTCAGCCTGCGAAGCGCCCAGATATGGCAGCCTGACCCCACTCCGCTTTCTTTCGGCTGCGCTCAGGGCAAGGCTCAGGACAGGCGCTGCGGGGCAAGTGAGGCTGCGCTCCGGGAATTCGCTAGACTCCAACTGTGTAAACAGTCGCTTCGGGCGAAGTGGCATCTCGGCGCTGAGTCAACAAGCGGATGCCAATTGCGCCATTTGTCTTAAAAAATCGCACAAGCATCTTGACAAACCGGTCGATCTGTCGTATACTACGACAGTCTTAGAACGCACGTTCTATATGCCCAGGCTCACTACTTCAGGTCGAATCACCATGCTCCTTGGCAGGCAGCAGGCCGTTACCGGCGAGCGACTGACGCTGCGCCGTCTGGCCTCACTTGCCAACGTGCCCAAGGACCTGGTCTATCGCCTCGACGCCGGCCAGGCGCGCCACGTCGATCTCGACGCCCTCGCACGCCTGTGCCAGGCGTTGAGCTGCGAGCCGTCAGACATTTTGGTGTGGGACAACGATGGCCGAGACCGCGAACCCGTTTAACGTCCTGCCGGCCAACCTGTTCAACCTGTTCAGCACGCAGGGCGCCACGACCTTGCAGCGCCATTACATGGCGATCCTGCTGCGCGTCTACGGGCTGGCCGAGTTCAGCCGCGCCGGCCTATCGCGCGAGGTCGTGATTGGCGAGATTGTGGATTACCTGCGCAGCGCCGGCGCGGAGGGCGAGGTTGCCGCAGAAATGGCAGAGGCCGACGAGGAGGTGCGCAGCTCGATCACGGGCCAGTTGACCGAGCACGACTACGCCGCTTATCTGCTGCGCCGTCTGGCCGAGACGGGCTGGGTCGAGCGCGAGCAGCACGCCGACTACTCCGAGACGATCATCCTACCCGATTACGCCTTCACACTGCTCGAAGCGTTCCGCGCCATCCAGGAGCAGAAGCCGCGCGAGTTCGCGGGCCAGCTCTACACTGCGCATCAACTGATCAGCGGCTCGCGGAGCAAGGATTTCTCCCCGGCGCTCGCCGTCACGCAGGCTTACGAAAACGTGCGGCAGGTCGTGCGCGGGCTGAACGAGCTGAACCACAACATTCGACGCTACATCGAGCGCGCGACGCGCGGGCACAGCCCGTCGGAGCTGCTGCAACTACAGTTCGACGACTACGCCAGGACGCTCGGCCACGCCTATCATGCATTGAAGACATCGGATCACGTATCGCGTTATCGGCGCGACATCGTCGCCAGGCTGCGCTCGTGGCAGCGCAATCGCGAATGGCTGGATCGGACGGCGGAAGAGCTTGCCGCGCAGGGGCGCTTCACGCCGGCACAGGCCGCCGAAGAGATCGACCGCTACATGGGGTTCATCATCCATCAACTCGAAGGGCTTGACCCCCTGCTCGCCGAGATCGATCGCCGGCACGCGCAGTATCTCCGTACATCGCTGCGCCAGATTCGCTACCACATCGTGAGCGCCGACGGCAGTTTCAAGGACCGCCTGGCGTCGCTGGCGCGGCATCTGGCCGCCTTGCTGAACGAAGGCGAAACGACTCTGCCCGAAGGCGTCCCCGGCTTGCAGCTCCATTCCGTGCGCGCGCCCGACGGGAACAGCTTCTTCACGCCGCCCAGGCGACGCCCCCCGTTCGTCACGGAGACGATCGCTTCCCCGGTCTTGTCGCTGAGCGATCTGGCCTCGCTGCGGCTCGCCACGCTGCAGGATGTGACGCAAGCTCTCACGCCGGACAGAGTCAACCGAACGGTGATGGGATTCTTCAACGGCCACCGCGCGCTCCACGTCAGCGAGCTGCCGGCGTCCCTCCTCGACGACATGCACTCGTTCACGACCATCATTGCCTATAGCCACCATCCTGACGTCGAATACGGTCTCGAATGTGTGCCCGGCGATCCCGTCCCGATTGGCCCGTACCGCGTCGCTCCCTTCCAGCTTTACAAACTGGCCGCCGACCACTGATCACCGATCACTGATCACTGATTACTGACTACTGAACACCATGGATACCGACACCCTCCTCGAATCCGCCGGCTTGAGCGACAAAGCGCGCCGCGATGTTCCGCGTGTGATCAATCGTCTGTTGGGGCAGACATTCCTGCATCAAGACGTAGACGCGGACAAGGACGACTACTACTTCGTCCACCGCTACCGGCCGGTATTCGAGAGTCTGCTTCGACTGTGCGGGTTCAACCTGCTGCACGACGACTACCATCGCATCTATCAGGCCGTCTCGGACTTCAGCTACTGCCGCGCACATTTCAGGCTGGACGAGACGCTCATGATCGTCGTCCTGCGCAAGCTGTACGAAGAGCGCATCGAGCACCTCAGCCTGGCCAACGATCCCGTAGTGTCCATCGGCGAAGTGCGCGAGGAGTACCGCACGATCACGGGCAAGGAGCGCGACCTGGGCATCGTACAGTACCAGGACCTGCTGCGCCGCCTGCGGGCGAAGGGGCTGATCGACACGCTGGACGGCGCACGCGGCGCGATCGACGTGCGCAACACGGACGCACGGCTGCGGCTGCGTGGGTCGGTGCGCATGATCTTGCCGGTCAAGAACGCCGACGAAATGGAAGCCTGGCTGCGCAAGTACCGCGCCATGGACGGAGAGACACCGTCACAAGACGACATCGACTCAGATGAACCCTTCTGATCACCGATCACTGATCACTGATTACTGACTACTGACCAATGAAACTCCTCACCCGCATCCGCCTGATCAACTGGCATTTATTCGAGAACGCCACCATCTCGTGCCAGGGCACGACCTATTTCATCGGCGTTAACGGCGTCGGTAAATCGACCATCCTCGACGCCGTGCAGTTCGCGCTCGTCGGCGGGCAGCGCGACGTGAAATTCAACCAGGCGGCGCTGAGCAGCGGCAAGCGCACGCTCGCCGGTTACGTGCGCGGCGAGATCGGCGCCGAAGGCCGGGACTTCCTGCGCGGCGACGCGACCAGCGTCGTCGCGCTCGAGTTCCGAAACCCCGACGGTGCACACTTCGTCCACGGCGCGGTAATCGATGCGTACGAGGATAGTCGCAGTCCCGACGTGATCTACTTCATCGTTCATAACACCGCGCTCGACGACGACTGGTTCTTCAGAGCGCCCGGCCAGTTGTTTGACACCCGCGCCTTCAAGCGTCACATCGAGCACTTTGCGCTGCCACGTGGCAGCCGGGCGCAGGTCTTCACGCGGCTTGAAGATTACCGTTACCATCTGCTCAATCGACTCGGCCAGCTCAAGGAATCTTTCATCCCCAAAGTCGTCAAGGGCCTCGCCTTCAGCCCACTGACCGACATTCGCGCCTTCGTCCACAACTACCTGCTCGACGAGAATCTCGTCGACGTGAAGACGCTGCAAGATCAGCTCGAAACGCTGCGTCACTTCGAGGGCCTGGCCGCCGACGTTCGCGACCGCATCGCCGCGCTCGATCAGATCGAAGAGCTTGATCGGGAGAGGTCGAAGCATCGCCGGCTGCGCATCACGAACGGCGCCATTCGCCGCCGCGCGGAGGGCGACGCGCACCAGACCGACCTCAAATCCCGGCGTCTTGAGCTTGACGAGATCCGGCTGGCGCTCAGCCGCGCTGCGCTCCAACGCGAAGACCTGTCCGAGCAGCTTAAGCGCACACAGGCCGCACTGCTCGATGCGCAGGTCGCGCTCCAGACCGATGTCACGGCTACCCGCGAGAAAGACCTGCGCGAGAAGATCGCCGTGCTCGAAGTTGAGTTGCGCGATCTGCGCCAACGCAAAGCCCACGTCGAAGAAACGCTTGCCCGTGAAGTAAAAGACGCGGAACGCCTCCGCGAATTGCTGCGCCATGATGGTCGTCCTGTTTCGCAGGAAATGGAGGCCTTCATTGTCCAGCCCTATACATCCAACCTCCAATCTCTCATCTCCGATCTCGAAATCCTCGGCCAGGAATACGCTCGCCAGGAAGCGCTGCTGCATGAGAACGCGCGCGTGCTGCGTGAAGAGGCCGCTCGAATCGAAGGCGAGGTGCGCCAGCTCCGCACCGGCGACCGCGAAGCGAGTTACGAATCCGAAGCGCCACAGGCCACGCGGCTTCGTCGATTGCTGCGCGCCGAATTGAGCCTCGGCGCCGAGGAGTGCGTCTTCCTGTGCACAATCTTGCAGGTTCCTGACGAGAGATGGCAGGATGCAGTCGAAGGCGTGCTGGGCCACAACCGCTTCACGCTGCTCGTCCCGCCCGCACACTACGACGCCGCCATGCGCCTGTACCGCGAGCGCCGCCACCAGGACGACCTGCACGGAGTCGGGCTGATCGACGCCGAACGGATCGTCAAGCATGCCCGACCCGACTCCCCGCCCCCGCGTGCGGGGGAGGGGTCGGGGGTGGGGGGGCCGGGGGTGAGGGCCTCCCTCGCCGCCGAAGTGCAGACCGAGCATCCCGCCGCCCGCGCCTTCGTCGACCTGGTACTCGGCGCATACGTCAAGTGCGACTCGCTCGAAGCGATGCGCGAGCATCGAACCGCCATCACGCGCGAATGCTTCGTGCGCCGCCATTTCACGACCAGCCACCTCAATCCGCGCGTGTACCACCGCTGGTTCATCGGGGATCGCGCCATCCCGCGCCGCATCGAGCAACTGGAAGCGCGGCTCGGCGAGATCGCCGGCGAGCTGGGCGGACTAAACGAGCGGCTGGCTGCGCTGCGCGAGCGGCTCGCGCTCACGCGCGACAAGGTGCGCCGCTTTGTCGAGCTGGAGCACCTGCTGCCTGACCTCGAGCGCATCCCGCCGCTGGCGGCGCAGATCGAGACGCTGCACGCCGCGCTCAACGCGCTCGACACACGTACCGTCGAATCGCTGCGCGCCGAGGTCGAGCGCCGGAAGGCCGAAGTCGAATCGGTGCAGGCGAGCGCCGCAGAGCTGGACCGGCAGATAGGCGGCTGGCAGAACCGGGCGCAGACTCTGGCAAGCGAAATCATCCCCGATCTGGAGCGGAAGATCGACGAGGCGACACAAAGTGAGCGACAGCTCCTGTCGGCCGAGTCCGCCGAAGAGATGCAAGAGGAGATTGAGAGAGAGTACGACCGCCGGCGCGAGCGCCAGCCGCTCGACACGGTGCTGCTCAACGCGACGCGCTACGAGGGCGATTATCAGACGGCCGAGAGCAAAAGCCGCGACAGGCTGCGGGAAAGCAAGCATGCCTATAGCCTGCGTTACGATTTCGGCTACGACGAGGAGGAAAATGCCGCGCGTTACCTGGCCGAGCGCGACAAGTTCCTCGCGTCCGAATTGCCGCAGTACGAGGCGCGCATCGCCGAGCAGCGCGCGCTCGCCGAGCAGGAGTTGGTCGAGAATTTCATTCACCGTCTGCGCGAGCAGATCGAAGACGCTCGCCAGCAGTTGGACACCCTGAACGACACGCTGAAAGACCTGCGCTTCGGCGGCGAGCGCTTCGAGTTCATCACCCGCCCGGAGCCGTCGCTGCGGCAGGTGTATGACATGGTCATGGACAGCCAATCGGTTCTAGGCGACTCGCTGTTCGAGTCGGACTTCCGGCAGAAGCACCAGAAAGGCTGGGACTTGCTGTTCGAGCGCCTGACGAAAGGCGCGGAAGGCGAGGCCGCGCTCGAGCTGCGCGAGCTGCAGGACTATCGAAACTATCTGCAATACGACATCCGCATTCATTATCCAGACGGCGACCGCGCCCTGCTCAGCCACATCAACGCTAAAAAATCGGGCGGCGAGACGACGACGCCGTTCTACGTGGCGATGGCCGCCTCGTTCGCGCAGGCGTATCGCCTCAACCAGCCGCGCGCCTCGGACACTATCCGCCTGGCCTTGTTCGACGAAGCGTTCACCAAGATGGACACCGCGCGCACGGCCAGCGCGCTGCAGTTCATGCGCGAGGCCGGCCTGCAAGTATTGCTCGCCACGCCACCCGACAAGTCCGGCGCGCTCTTGCCCCACGTCGATGCCGTGCGCACCGTCGTGCGCAAGAACAACCACTCGTTCGTGATCGAGATCGACAGGGCCGAGATGCTCAGGGAAGTTGAGAGCGCGGCGTGATTCGTGGAAAACTCTTAGCCTATATTTCGCACCCGCTACCGCCGGATGGATCATCCGTGAGCACAGAAGCGGAGACAAACGAATCGTAGTGACGACTTCAGTCGTTACCTTTGCGACTGAAGTTGCACCTTGTTGGGACGGCAGGTGCACTGCCGTCCCAGGCCGCCGCAGTGCAACCCTTCGACTCAGCTCAGGGCAGGCTGCGGTGGGAACTGCGGAAAACAGGTTAGGGAAGCCAATTTGACGGAGAGTATGCTATGGTCGCGCAGGTGTCAATGGATGCGAATCTTGCGGAATCGCTGCGCGAAGCTGCCGAACAGCGAGGAGCCAGTGTTGAGGACGTCCTTAATGAAATCGTGCAGAGATATTTGCGCGAGGTTCGCCGCGAGAAACTCTGGGACGAGTTTGAGCACTATAAGTCGATGCACGCTGAGCTTAAAGCGAGCTACTTCGGTCAGCATGTAGCCATCTACGAAGGCCGCTTGGTCGATCACGATCCCGATGCATCGGCGCTCGTTCGGCGCATTCGACAGCGATTCGGCCGCGCCCCCGTCTTGATCACTCAGGTGGAAGATGAACCGATCCCGGAGTATGTGATCCGTAGCCCACGCCTGGTGCGATCGGAATGAGCACACCTTACCAGACTGTCTATCGACCGCCTTTTCCCGCATTGACGATCCTCTTAACCAGCGATGACGGGCACCTGGGCCCTTTTCCGGCTTTGCTCGACTCAGGCGCCGACGCAACGTTGGTCCCGACTCAAATGCTTGAAGAGGCTGGTGCGGTCGAGAGTGGCTGGGTAACACTCCGCAGCCATTTTGGACATCGCCAGCGTGTGCAAGCGTCGTAAACAGGCATGACCGCGCCCACACTGAACTTCACTCCTTCCGCCGACGTCGCCACTATCCTGCACGACCTGCTCAACGCTTACGAGCGTCGCTATCTGCGGCCAAGCGCACACCCGGAACGCCCCACACGCTCTATCCGTTACGTCCTCGCAGGAACGTCTCTTCCTGGCTACTACAGCCAGATCGATCCTGCGCCGCGCCAGATCGCGAACGAGCAGCTTCAACGACTCGAACGGCTCGGCCTGGTGAAGCTCGACTGGCTGCCCGGCGAAACCGGCCATCTGCTCGCTTCGGTGACGCTCGTCCCCGAAGGCGCCGATGCCCTTTTCGCGTGGTTGGGCCGCACGCCGGAGGCGGTCCGCCGCGCACGCTTGATGGACTCGCTGCTGGGCGAGCGCTTCCGCTTCGACGGCTGGCGGCTCACCGCCGTTCAGGGCAGCATCGATCAGATCAAGGCCGGCAAGTCGCCATCGCCTTTCAGCCTGGCCGACGAGGCCTTCAACCGCGATCTGCTGACGGCGCTGGCCGCGCTCGATCAGGTGAAAGAGGAGACGCCGTATCGCGTCTTCAGCGTGCGCGTGTTCAACGACAGCAAACGCCTGGAGGATTTGCTCGGCGCGCTGTGTACGCTCGCCCGGCGCGGCCACCTCGACTGGAGAGAATGGTCGAACGACGAGATTCTGCGCGAGCTAAGCCTGACCGCGAATCCCACGCACATCTACCTGCACGGCCCATGGCGTCTGGTCGACGACGCCGGGCAAAGTATTTCGCTGGGCGAGTTTGATCCGTCGGTCGGACTACCGGCGGCGCAAGCGCACCATGTGCGGCGGGTCAGCGTCGATTCAGGATGCGTCGTGTGTGTGGAGAATCCAACCGCCTTCTACGAGCTTGTGCGACACACGAAGGGGAAACCCACACAGGCTCCGGCTTTCTCGCCCGGTCCGCTTGCCGCGATGTGCCTGTGGGGCAACCCGTCGCCCGCGTGCCGCCACCTGCTGCGTCGCCTCGTCGCCGAGCTGCCCGAAGCCGCGCCGCTGTACGTCTGGGCCGACATCGACTACGGCGGGCTGAACATCCTGGCGCAGCTCCGCGAGCAAGTCAGCCCGCGGTTCGAGCCGTATCGCATGGACATCGAGACGCTGGAGGCGCACGCGCGCTGGGCGCGTCCGCTGTCTACGGGGGATGGGCGAAATCTCAATCGCCTGGCCGGCCGCGCTTCTCTCGCGGATATGCGACCTCTCCTCGTTCACATGCTTGAGCGCGGTCTGAAGCTCGAACAAGAGGCCATCATCTTAGGCAGCAGCGGCGCTGAATGATCTCGCTCAATCCCACCAGAAGATCAGCGCCTCTCGCGTGTCGTCGAAGCAGTTGCCCACAAAGGCGTAATGAAAAGGCCCATGGGTCGCCCATGGGCCTTCAACTCGTCGGTTGATTCTATTGCTGCGTCAGCAGGAACTCGATCAGGTCGGCCAGGTCCTGCGCGCTCATGTCGTTGCCTAGCCCTTCCGGCATAAGCGATCTGCCGTCCGCCGTCTCGAAGCCCGGCACGATGTAATCGCCGGGCAGTTGGATCGAGTGACGAATGTACGTGTAGGCATCCTGGCCGGAGACGGTTTCTGCGCCGCGCGTGCCAATGCCCGCCAGCGACGGGCCAACGATCGTCTGGCCCGGCTCCAGCGAGTGGCACGCCGAGCAGGGAGCCGTCTTGGCGCTGGCGTACAACGTCGTCTTGTCCCAGAGCTGCTTGCCGCGCGCTGCGTCACCCGCCGGCAGCTCCTGATCCACATCGTTCCCGATGGCCGTGAACTCCACGATCTCGGCCGGTTGGCCCGCTTCCGCTTCCCAACCCATGATGTAGTCTGTCAGGCTCTCGATCTGGTCGCCGCGCAGCGGCCCGCCGAACTGATCTCCCCACGTCTGCATCGGGGCCGCATACGTCTCGCCCTTCGTCGCCCAATACGTGGAATAATCCGGGCGGCCGCCTGCGATGGCGATCTTGACGAAGTTCCTGAGCGAGTTCGGGTAGTTGGCCAGTTTCAGCTCGGGGTAGCGCGTGGTGAACAGGTACGGATTCAACTGCGGACCCTTACCGGGCACGCCTTCGCCGTCGTCGCCGTGGCACGACGCGCAGTACTGCGTGAACATATCGGCCCCGTTCTCGATCGACCGCCCGTCCGACCCGGCCGCGAACACTTGCATCCGGCCCGACTTATCCTGCTCCTGCACCAGCAGCAGGCCCTCGTTCACCAGGACGTAGCCGACGGTGATGAAGATCGCCACAAACAGCAGACCGCCGATGAAAATTCGCGTTGTCATGGCCTCGCCTCAAACTCGGCCTATTCGACCGTGTAGATTGCGTTGCGGTGCGCGAAGACGTAGTCGTTCAACGTCACGGGCGTCACGCCGTCTTCTTCGATCCATTCGAGCGTCATCGAGATCTTCTTCAAGGACAGACCCTCCTCATCGATCTGCCAGTCCGCGATCGTGACGATGGCGTGCCCCTGGTCCAACCGATGCTCGAGCGCCGGGTTCTGGTAATACACGATCAAATCCTGGAGGCCCTTCAGCTTGTCGTACAGTTCCGGCGCTTCGTTCCTGAGAGAGTCGGGCAGCGCCGCCGTGTCGTAGGTGCCAGGGATCATCTCCTCGAACGGAACCGTGCGGATGTCGTGCTCGCCCAGCCGCTCCGGCCGCATGAACTCGAAGTTCACTTCCGTCTCAGGCGCAGCCCGAACCAGGTAAGCCGAAGTCCCCATGAACGACAGGATGACGATCACGCCAACGCTGAAGAACGACAGCGACCAGGCGAAGCGGCGGTTCCGGGCCAGGCGACTCGGGTTATAGTCGACGTACGGCAGCACGATATGCGCCAGCAGCAGGGCCGTCGGCACGATGACGCCCCACAGCGTCTTGTCGCCTAGCTTGAGCATGCCTTGAATCCACAGGAAGTACCACGGCGCGACTGTGTGCAGCGGCGTGTTGAGCGGGTCAGCCTGGTTCTCCAGCGGCGCGTGGTAGAAGAACGCCGACATCACGACCAACACCGCCGTGATGATGCCGAACCACAACACCTCGCTCGTCGCCACATCAGGCAGGAACGGCACGCGCTTTTCCGGCGGCACCTTGCGCGCCGCGTCCTCGCCCGGCGCGTCGAATCCCGGCGGGAGCGAATGGCCGTGACGCACGACCTTGTAGTAGTGCACGAACAAGAACAGGATCACGCCGAGTGGCAGCGCGAACACATGCAGCAGGTAAAAGCGCAGCAGTCCGTTCGCGCCGATCTCCAGGCCGCCGCGCAGCAGCAGGCCGGACGCCTCGCCCACTTCCTTGGGTGGCGCCGCGTCTACCATCGACGCGCCGATCGTCACTGCCCAGTAGGCCAGTTGATCCCACGGCAGCAGGTATCCGGTGTACGACAGGAACAGCGTGAAGAACAGCAGGATCACGCCGGTGAAATACGTAAACTGGCGCGGCTTCTTATACGAGCCGGTCAGATACGTGCGCCACATGTGCAGCGCTACGGAGATCACCATGAATTCAGCGGCCAACCGGTGGATGTCGCGCATCAGCAGACCCAGCGGCACGTTGCTCAGGATGCGCCACATGTCGCTGTAGGCCACCAGCGGCGACGGCGTGTACCAGATCATGAGGAACAGGCCGGTGATGATTTCGATGAGGAACAACACCGTCGAGATCAGGCCCAGGCGGAACGTCGGGAAGATCTTGGTGACTTCCACGTGGTAGAACGACGGCCAGACGTGGAACCACGCGCCTTCAGTGTGCGGCTTGACGCGCGGGTTCGGCTTGGGCGCCGGGTCGCCGCGCAGCACGCCTCGCACCGCGTTGATGTCCATCCCGCTCGTGATGCGCTCGACCGTCTCGTTCAGCTTGATCGCGACGGTGCGCGCCACGCCGTACTGCTTCCGCATGTCGTTGAGAGTGCTGAAAGGCTCCATGGGCAGTGTCTCCTGAGTCCCAGAAACCGGGTTTCTCGGAGAAACCCGGTTTCTAAATTAAGCCAGGTCGGACTGGGGTGGGCCACCCGTAATCCGCACGCCAGTCTTCACAATCACGCGCAGGCCGGTCGTATCTGCCGGGATCTCGATCGGCGTGCCGGACAATGACGCGCTGGGGTCGTCGCTGTACACGCGGCCATCGTTCACGGGCGTGCTGGTCACCACGTTGCCCTCTGCATCCCTGATCTCGATCACGAAGCGATCCAGACTGCGCGGGGCCGGGCCTTCTTCCAGGATCTTGGTGCCATCCAGGTGGAACTTCGATCCGTGGCACGGGCACTCGAAGCGCGTGTTCGAAGGCGCATATTTGTACAGGCAGCCCAGGTGCGTGCAGACCTTGTAGATCGCCAGCAGACCCTGCGCGCCCTTGCCCTTCTCCGCCTCGGTCGGCCCGATGTTCAATAGCCACGTCTTGGCATCTGGATATTCGCCCGGCGCGTCGTCGGCTTGCGGTAGAATGTCGCTCAACAGGCCCAGATCGAAGTCCGCTCCGAACTGGCCCTCTTGAAAGCGCGGCAGCGCGAACACGTAGGCGCCGACGCCAAACTGCACCAGAAACAGCGTGAACGCGGCGCCCCACACGTAATTGAGGAATTCGCGGCGCGTGATCCCCTGGCCTTGAGAGGCGGTCGCTTCGGCCATAGCTTGAAGCTCCTTATCCGTAATGTCGTGAGCGAGCTGAGGAATCAGTGGAGTGGAAGTTCATAAAACAGCATGAGCCGTGTTTTTGATACGCTCACGCTGCGCCCCCGCTCGGTCGCCCTGGTTGCAATTTATATCACAAAGGCTTGGGCATGTCAATCTAGATCGAGGCGCTCGACGAGCCGCTATGCTTTCCTTGACAGTTCATTCACTCCGGGCATAATACGGACGCTCGATCGGCGCTTGGCTGCGGATCGAAGACTTTGCAGGCAGAAGACTCGTTCGATGAGCTCCTTGCCGCCCGGCTCTATAGACGAAACGATTGAAGCTATCCGCGATGCGCTCGATCGGGCGTCGATCGACGAAGCGATCGCCATGCTCGAAAGACTGCGGGCGCCCGATCAGGCCGAGGTGTTCACCGAACTTGAGCCTGAAGACCAGGCCGTCTTGCTGCCGCGCATGGATCCGGACGACTCGGCCGACATCCTCGAGCAACTCGAAGATGAGGATGCAGCGGAGGTCGCCGAGCAGCTTGACCCCGACACGCTCTCCCGCATCGTCGACGAGATGGAGCCGGACGAGGCGGCCGACTTGTTGGGCGACCTGTCGAAAGAGCGGGTCGATCAGGTGTTAGCCCTGCTCGAAGACCCCGACGAAGTCCGTCCCTTGCTGATCCACCCCGACGAGACGGCTGGTGGCCGCATGACCAGCGAGGTTTTTGCGCTGCGGCGCCGCATGACTGTGCGAGAGGCGATCGAGGCGCTGCGCAGCCTGGCCCCCGGCGAGGACGTGACGTACTACCTGTTCGTCGTCGATCGAGACAACATTCTGCGCGGTGTCCTCTCGCTGCGCAAGCTGCTCACCGCCGATCCGAGTGCGACGCTCGAATCCATCATGGACCCGGACGTGATCAGCATCCAGGCCGGCGCCGATCAAGAGGAGGCGGCCCGCCTGATCTCGCGCTACAGCCTGTTCGCGCTGCCCGTCGTCGACAGGACCGGGCATTTGCTGGGCATGATCACGCACGACGACCTGGTGGACGTGATCGAAGACGAAGCCAGCGAGGACATCTACCGCCTGGGCGGCGTGATCGACGAGGATCGCGCATCAGGCCCCGTGCGCTTCTCGGTGAAGCACCGCCTGCCCTGGCTGTACGTCAACACCTTCACGGCATTCATCGCGGCGTGGGTCATCAGCCAGTTTCAGTCGACGATCGAGCGCGTAGCGATCTTGGCTGCTTTTCAGGCCATCGTCGCCGGGCAAGGCGGCAACGCCGGCACGCAATCGCTCACGGTCATGGTGCGCAGCATCGCGCTGGGCGATGTCGAGCTGCGCGACGTCTGGCGCGTGCTGTTGAAGGAATTCGCCGTAGGGCTGACGGTCGGCGTCGCCGTCGGGGCCGTCGTGGCCGTGATTGCGGCGACGCTGCAGAGCAATCCGGCGCTCGGTCTGATTATCGGTGCGGCGATGATAGGCAACATGCTCGTCGCCTGCCTGGCTGGCGCGGCGGTGCCGGTGATTCTCAAGCGTCTCAAGATCGATCCGGCGCTGGCCTCGGGCGTGATCGTCACGGCCATCACCGACGCGACCGGCTTCGCGCTCTTCCTCGGCCTGGCGACCCTATTCATCCAATGGCTCGACTGACCCCGCCCGTTCTCGTTTCCGATCAACCGGCCTTCCAGGCCATGCTGCGCCGCCTGGCGAGCGAGCCGCGCGTCGCCGTCGATACCGAATCGAACAGCCTGTATGCCTATCAAGAGAGGGTCTGCCTGCTGCAGATCTCCATCCCCGGCGCCGATTTCCTCGTCGATCCCCTGGCGTCGTTGGAACTGAGTGAGATGCGCTCGATATTCGCCGATGCGTCGATCGAGAAGGTGCTGCACGCCTGCGAGTACGACGTGATCTGCCTGCGCCGCGACTTTGGGTTCCAGTTGATTAACCTGTTTGACACGATGTGGGCGGCGCGCATCCTGGGCTGGCCACGCGTGGGCCTGGCCGACATTCTGAAAGAGCGCTTTGGCGCGTCGCTCGACAAACGCTGGCAGCGCTACAACTGGGGCAAGCGCCCGCTCCCGGCCGACGCGCTTTCGTACGCCCGGCTCGACACGCATTATCTGCTGCGCCTGCGCGACATGCAGATGAAGGAGCTGGAGAAGCTGAATCGATTCGAGGAGGCGCAGGAGGTCTTCGCCGATCTGGCGCGATCCGAGGCTGCGCCGCGCGACGAGGCGGGCGCCGGCAATAGCTTCTGGCGGGTGAAAGGCGCGTACGATCTCGAGCCGGCCGGCCGCGCCGTGCTGCGTGAGCTACACCTGTACCGCGAGGCCGAGGCTCGCCGCCTCGACCGGCCGCCGTTTAAGGTCATCGGCGATCGGACGCTCGTCGCACTCGCCGAGTCGCGCCCGACCCGGCTCGAACACCTGCGCCAGGTGCCGGGCATGACCGAGGCGCAGATCGAGCGGCACGGCCGCAGCGTGCTGCACGCCGTCGCGCGCGGGAAGCGCGCCCAGCCGCCACAGCCGCCGCCACGCGGCGGGCTTGATCCCGCAGTCGCCGATCGCTACGAGCGCCTGCGCGAGTGGCGCAAAGGCGTTGCGGCGAGTCGCGGCGTGGATACGGACGTCGTCATCGGTAACGCGGCGCTCATGACGCTGGCGCGGCGGAACCCGCACGATCTCGCGGCGCTCGAAGGCATCGACGGCCTGGGGCCCTGGCGGCGCAGGACCTACGGCGAGGCGATCCTGGAGGTTCTCCGAACGTGACGCCTAGCGTTCAACCCTTCTCGCCCAGACGCCGTCGTAACCGCATCGTTCGCTTCTTCGCCCGAGCGATCCTCTCGGCTTTCGTCTGGGACGTCCTGATCCGCAACCTGGGCGGGCGGCGACTGGCGCGGCGCTCCGCGATGGCGCGCTACGTCGCTCTGGCACGCCGCTTCCGCGTCCTGGCCGTGGACATGGGCGGCGTCCTCATCAAGCTCGGCCAGTTCGTGAGCAGCCGCGCCGACTTGCTGCCCGCCGAAATCACCGGCGAGCTGGCCGGCTTGCAGGATGAAGTGCCCCCCGCGCCCTTCGAGCCGGTTCGCGCCGTCATCGAAACTGAATTGGGCATTCCCCTGGGCGAAGCGTTTAGCTTGTTCGATAGGGGGCCCATTGCTGCTGCGTCGTTGGGGCAGGTCTACCACGCGACACTGCGATCCGGACAGCGCGTCGTCGTCAAGGTGCAGCGGCCGGGCATTGACACACTGATCGCCATCGACCTCGACGCGCTCCGTTGGGTGTTCGGCTGGCTGAAGCGATTCGATGCCATCCGGCGACGGGCCGACCTCGACGCGCTGTTCGACGAATTCCAGGCGACGCTGTACGAGGAGATCGATTACCTGGCCGAAGGTCGCAACGCCGAGCACTTCGCCGCCATGTTCGCCGACTGGCCGCGCATCCGCATCCCTGCGATCAATTGGACGCACACCACGCGCCGGGTGTTGACGATGGAGGACGTCGGCGCGATCAAGATCCTCGACGTGCATGTCTACCAAGCGCAAGGCGTCGATCGAGGGGATGTCGCCAGGACAGTGTTCGAGTTCTACCTGGAGCAGATCTTCGGAGACGGCTTCTTCCATGCCGATCCGCACCCGGGCAACCTGTTCGTCGAGCCGCGCGGCGAAGGGCACTTCACGCTGAATGTCGTGGATTTCGGAATGGTCGGGCGCATCACGCCTGACCTCAAGGCGCACCTGCGTGATGGATTCATCGGCCTCGCGCTGCGCGACCCCCATCGTCTCGTGCAGTCGATGCAGGGCGCGGGCTGGCTGCTGCCCTCCGCCGACGTAGAGGAGATCGAACGGGCCGTCGACAAGGTGTTCGCGAAATACTGGGGCATCAGCATGGGCGAGCTGCAGACCCTCGATCTGCACGAAGCAGGCCAGTTGGTAGCCGAGTTCCGTCAGCTTTTGTACCGGATGCCGTTTCAGATCCCGGCGAACGTGCTGTTCCTGGCGAGGGCGCTGGGGATTCTATCCGGGCTGGCGACGACGATCGATCCGGAGTTCAACGTGTTCGACACAGCGGAGCCGTTCGCCAGGACGATGCTCGTCAAGGATGGCGAGTCTACGCTGGAGGCATTCGTGTCGCAGGTGGCCGAGATCGGCGCGGCAGTTATTCGTCTGCCGACGCAGATGGATCGCCTGATCGGCGCTGCCCTGCGCGGAGAGGTGCGCGTCAACGTGGCCGGCAGCGACGCGCTGGCGCGCGAGGTGCGCGCGCTGAACGCGTCGCTGCGGCGTCTGATCAGCACGCTCCTCTTCACCGCGCTCCTTCTGGCGGGCATCCTGCTCCAGGTAAACGGCTATCCGCAGGTTGGTGGCTGGGTGATCGGGGTTGCCATCCTGGTATTGGCGTGGTCGGTCTTGCGGCGTTAGGCCAGCATCGTCACGGCTGCCACCCACACCAAAACCTGCGCCAGCAGCGCGCCGCCCCACAGCAGGTAGGCCGGCACGCGCTCGCGCAGATACACCGGCACGGCGATTAGGGAGTTCACCGCGAGCGCGAGCAGTCCGATCAGCGGCAGGATGAATACGTTGGGCGGCCCGCCGAAGCGGTCGGCCACGCCGGCCGTGTCGAAGTGCAGCGGCACACGCTCCGGCAGTTCCGGGTACTGCAGGCACACGAAGGCAAACAGCGCGGCGCACAGCAGTGCCGCGCCGAGTGCCAGGCGGCGCGCCAGGCGATCGCCCCAGAGCGGCCAATCGAAGAAAGCCGGGCGAATCGTCTCCTGAAGCACATCCTGCGTTGGCCCCATCGCCTTGCGCGCTTTGACGGCCTCGATAAAGCCTTCGCGATCGATCGGGGAGATGGCGTAGGCGGCAAGGTCGGTGACGATAAATACCTGCTGGTGAAGCGGCGCGGTCGCGTTGAACAGCGTAAGCCCGATCGCCGGCACATCGCCGCTGCCGACCCACATGCCGGGCCAGCGTCCCCCTCTGAACCGGATGCGCGGCGACACCTCTTCGCCGAGGACGACGTGGTCGATCAGGCGCGTCGGCACGACGTGGCGGATCGGCTCCCAGACGATCGTCAAATGGTTGCGATCGATCGAATAGCCGGAGCGGCGCAGACCGATCAGCCGGTAGATCGTGGCAGCCACGGCGGGCAGCGTGGCGACGACGGCCAGCCCGCCCACGAACGTCCAGATATCCACCGGGCGATTTCGCAGCGCCAGGAGCACGCCGGTGTCGAAAATGAGCAGCGAGAATATGATGGCAGCGCCAAACAAAGTGCCGAGCCGCTTATCCGTTTGCCATTCCATGGGAGTGCCAGACCTTACCCCCACCCCGGCTTCGCCAGGGGAGGGGGTGAGGCAAAAAGATACGGGGCGATTGTACCCCGTATCTCTCCATTCGTGAAGGTGGCTTGAAGGGGATGCTTCAGCGCGCGGCGGCCAGGCCTGCCCTGAGCGAAGCCGAAGGGTCCGGGACTTCGGCGTAGACCGGCGTGCACCAGCGGCGATACTTGCGCACCCTGCCGCGCACGACGTCGAAGTACAAACTGCGAATCGCTTTCACGATCGGGCCCATCGCGCCGCTGCCGACCGGCCGGTGATCGACCTTGACGATGGCTGCCACCTGAACGCCGGTGCCCGTAAAAAACGCCTCATCAGCCACATAAAGTTCCGTCCGGCTGATGGGGCGTTCGATCACCTGCAGCCCCAGCTCTTCGCGAGCCAGCTCGATCATCGTCGCCCGCGTAATGCCTTCGAGGATATCCTCGCTCACGGGCGGCGTGATCAACACGCCGTCGCGCACCATGAAGACGTTCTCGGCGCTGCCCTCCGAGACGAAGCCGTTGCGATTCAGCACGAGCGCCTCGTCGAAGCCGTTGAGCACGGCTTCGGTCTTGATGAACGCCGTGTTGGCATATGCGCCGGTGATTTTGCCGCGCGGCGGGATGTTGTTGTCGCTGACGCGCTGCCACGAAGAGAAGCCAACGTGCGCCCCTTCTTCGTTCTCGACGTAGCGGCCGAACGGCGTCGTCCAGATCGCGATGTCGTCGTGCAAGCTGTGCAGCTTCACGCCGATGATCTCGTCGGTCTTGTACGCAATCGGCCGGATGTAACAATCGGTGCGATACCCTTCCATCTGCAGCAGCTCGACGGTGACGTGCCCCAGCTCGTCGGCCGTGTAGCGGCGCTCCATCATCAGGATGCCCATCGAGTCGAGCAGCCGCTCATAATGCTCGTGCATGCGAAAGACCAGCAGTTGTTCTTCCTCGGGATTCCAGTAAGCGCGGATGCCTTCGAAGCAGCCGGTGCCGTAGTTGAGCGCGTGGGTCATGACGCTGATCTTGGCTTCTCCAATCGGAACGATCCTCCCCTTGAAGAACGCATATTGAGTCAAGGCAATCCTCCTCTCGCTGTGGAATGTGCTCCGCCCAGGTGGGCAATCTCTATTAAATTATAGACCGTTGCATATGTATGTCAATTAGAGGGACGTACGAAACCGGTTTTGTCGAGTCTTGCTATAATCATCATGTTTCGACGGAGAGTGTTCGATCTAACGGTGTCTGAAATCCGTTGTCAATATATACGATGGCGTGTGCCGGATGGTTCACGCTGGGCAAGGAGAGAATGAGCTTGGCCTCAATCCGTTCCAATCGGACGAAACTGGCATTGGCCGGACTGGCAATCGCCGGATTTACTATGAGGGTCTGGGGTATCCGCTATGGATTGCCCTATCTGTATCACCCCGACGAGCCCCTCGGTGCAGCGGTTGCGCTGAACATGCTTAAGATGGGCGATCTGAATCCGCACTTCTTCGGATATGGTTCGCTTTTCTTCTATCTGAACGCGCTGGCCTACATTCCCTACTACTTGATCGGTGAAATTGCGGGATTCTTTCACACTCCGGCCGACATTCCTTCTCTGCAGCAATTTGTGGTGGGCGTTGGCCGCACGCTGATGCCGTCACAGATCATCCTCGGGCGGTTGGTATCTGTCGCGCTAGGGGTACTGTGTATTCCGGTTGTTTACTGGCTGGGATCGCGTCTGTCGAACCGGCAGGTTGGACTATTAGCGGCTGCTTTAGTCGCCCTTTCGCCGGCGCTCGTCCTTCATTCGCAGTTCATCACGCCCAACATCCTTGCGACGCTGATGGTGCTGGTCACGCTTGCCACACTGCTGCACCTGACGCCGCAGAGCCGATGGCCGTCTTATGTGTTGGTAGGCATGGCGCTGGGCGGCGCTGTAGCCAGCAAATACAATGCAGCCATGCTGGGAATCTCCTACCTAGTCGCGTGCCTGACACTTCACGGCTGGGCGGCCTTACGGAAGTTCAACACCTACCTAAGCCCCTTGGTCGCGGCGCTGGCCTTCCTGGCTGTAACCCCTTATGCCGTGCTGGACTGGCCCACGTTTATCAAAGACACCGAGTTTCATCTGTCGTATTATACTGTGACAAGCCATCCCGGCATGGAAGGCAACACGCTCGAGTTTTACGTGCGCTACCTGCTTGGACAACACGGCGTTTTCGCGTTCATGGGTCTGCTGCCCGTCACCTCGTACATCAAGACTCGCAATCGGAACGGGCTGATCCTGGCGTCGTTCGCGCTACCCTACGTGCTCTATGTTTCGACGTTACGCATCCGTAACGACCGCACGATCCTGATTGCACTGCCTGTCCTCCTGATCATGGCCGCCGACTTCGTGCACATGGTGTGGCAGCGCATGGCGCGGAGTGAGTTGTTTCGATTCCGCCGGCCGGCCCAAGCTGCCTGGATCGCGTTCGTGGCCATTTGGCTTGTGTACCCTGCCTGGCAGGCCGTTGAGCAGAACATCAGATCGGTGACGCCGGATGCCAGAGAGTATTCGCGCCGGTGGATCGAAGCAAGCGTTCCCACCGGGACACGCATTGCTGCCGAAGCCTACTCGCCGTTCATCGATCCGGAGCGCTATGAGGTGACTTACTTCAGCGCGTTGATTCTGAATTCACCCGAGTGGTATGTCGAACAAGGCTACGATCTGCTAGTGCTCAGCAGCGGCGCGTTCGCCCGGTACTACAATATGCCGGAGCGGTATCCAGCCGAGGTTGCCAAGTACGATGCACTGCCCGCGCGCTTTTCCGAAATCGCGCGCTTCGATCAGAACGGGGTCATCGTACGCGTGTTGAGTGTGGGCCGTGATCACCCTCGATGACATCCAGGCCGCCGCGCAGCGATTGTCTGGCATCGCCAACCATACACCGGTCGTCACCTCGCGCACGTTCGACGAACGTGTCGGCGCGAGCGTGTTCTTTAAATGCGAGAACTTCCAGCGCGGCGGCGCGTTCAAGTTTCGCGGCGCCTACAACATGATCAGCCAGTTGAGCGACGATCAGCGCAGGCGCGGCGTGGTATCGTTTTCGTCGGGAAATCACGCGCAAGGTGTGGCGCTGGCCGCCAAACTACTTGCCGTGCCGGCCGTGATCGTCATGCCGCGCGACGCGCCCGAAGTGAAGCTAGCCGCCACGCGCGGCTACGGCGCGGAAGTCGTGCTCTACAACCGCGTCGAGCAGAAGCGCGACGCCATCGCGCACCGGTTGGCCGAAGAGCGCGGCCTGGCGCTCGTGCCGCCGTTCGATCATCCACACATCATCGCCGGGCAGGGCACCGCCGCGCTGGAGTTGTTGGCGGACGTGCCCGATCTGGATGTACTGATTGTGCCGATAGGTGGTGGCGGGTTGATCTCCGGGTGCAGCATTGCCGCGCACGCGCTGCGGCCGGGGATGCACGTGATCGGCGTCGAGCCGGAGGCGGCAAACGACTCGTATCTGTCGCTTCAGAAGGGAGAGCGCGTCTCCACGCCGCAATCGCACTCGATCGCCGATGGGCTGCTGCCGACCGCGCCGGGCGAGATCACCTTTCCCATCATGCAGCAGCACCTCGAGTCGATCGCGCTTGTGAGCGACGGCGAGATCGCCGAGGCCGTGCGCTTCCTGGCGCTGCGCATGAAGCTCGTCGTCGAGCCGAGCGGAGCCGCGCCGGCTGCCGCGCTGATAAGCGGTCGCGTGGCGAATGTATCGGGCAAGCGCATCGGCGTCATCGTGTCGGGCGGCAACGTCGACCCTTACAAGCTGGCTGGGCTGTTGAACCAATAACCTACCTGGGTCATCCGTTTATCCGTTTTACATCCGTTGCCATTTTGAGAATCGACCGGATCGGTTTAGAATAGTGATTACCCCACACGCGCCGGCCGCCCCGGCGCGCCATGTGCTACAACTGAGGAGGAGGAAGAGATGAAGACGATTCGCATTTTCAGCTTGTTGATGGTCGTGGCGCTGCTGGTCGCAGCCTGCCAGCAGGCAGCCGCACCGACCACGCCGCCGCCGGCGCCGACCCAGCCGCCGGCTCCACAAACGACCGAGCCGCCGGAGCCTGCGGCCCTGCCCGATCTGGGCGGTCGCGAGGTGACGGTGGCGATCGAGAACGCGTACCTGCCGTTCAACTACATCCGGCTGGACAACGGCCAAGCCGAGGGCTGGGACTATGACGCGCTGGCCGAGATCTGCGAGCGCCTCAACTGCGTGCCGGTGTTCCAGGAGATCGCCTGGGACAACATGATCGCGGCGGTGGCCGAGGGGCAATTCGACATGGCCGCCGACGGCATCACCATCACCGAGGAGCGCGGCAAGGTAGTGGACTTCTCGGACGGGTACATCTCGGTGCAGCAGCGCATCATGGTGCGGCTGGAGGACGAGCGCTTCACGAGCCTCGACGACCTCAAGGCCAGCACGGACACGAAGCTGGGCACGCAGAAGGGCACGACGAACTACGAGGAGGCCATCAAGCTGGTGGGCGAAGCGCGCACGATCGCGTTCGACACGTTCGGCGATGCGGTGCAGGCGCTCATCGCCGGCGACGTGGACGGCGTGGTCATCGACGACACGGCGGGCCAGGGCTACGTCGGCGTCAACGCCGACAAGATCAAGCTACTGGAAGGCTCGCTCATCGGCCAGGAGCTAGGCTTCATCTTCCCGAAGGGTTCCGACCTGGTCGAGCCGTTCAACGCCGCGCTGGCTGCCATGCGTGCCGACGGCGCCCTCGACGCCCTCGCCCAGAAATGGTTCGGACCGGAGTTCACGGTCACGTATGAGGAAATCGGGCCGGGCGCGTACGACAATCCGACGCCCACGCCGTAGAGAAGCAAGCGCAGACCTGCCAGGTCTTTGAGACCTGGCAGGTCTTGTAAATGGACGATGCCATGGCACCCATAACCTCGACTCCCCCGATCGCGATCCGGCGGCAATGGAACTTGTCGCAAGTGCGCTGGTGGGTGTGGCTGATCCTGATCGCGGCCGCCGACGTGCTGCTGTTCGTCGCGATCGCTCGCGACGAGCTTTACTCGCTCATCTTCGGCAAGGTGCAGCAAGGCATCGTCCTGACGATATTCGTCACGCTGATCGCCTACTTCTCGGCGGTCATCATCGGCCTGATCGTCGGCCTCGGGCGCGTCTCGAAGAATGGGATCATCTACAACCTGGCGACGTTGTACGTGCAGATCATCCGGGGCGTGCCGATCCTGGTGCAGATCTTCTTCGTATCGTTCGTCGCCACGCCGGCGTTCTTCGGGCTGCTGAAGGCGATCGGCACGGCGCTGTCGGGCGTGCTCGGTCCCGACAATTTCCTCGTCCAGACCAGCACGCAGGACGTCAGCCTGCTCGCCCGCGCCGTCGTCGCGCTGACCGTGGCCTATGGCGGCTACGAGGCCGAGACGTTTCGCGCCGGCATCGAATCGATCGGCACGGGACAGATGGAGGCGGCGCGCTCGCTGGGCATGAGCTACTTCCAGGCGATGCGCTACGTCATCCTGCCGCAGGCCGTCCGCAACGTGCTGCCGCCGTTGGGCAACGATTTCGTCTCGATGCTGAAGGACTCGTCGCTCGTGTCGGTGCTGGGCGTGCGCGACATCACGCAGGAAGCGCGGCTGTACGTGGCTGCCTCGTTTCGCTACCCGGAGACTTATTACATGCTTGCGTTCATGTACCTGAACATGACGATCCCGCTGTCAATGGCAGTGCGCTGGCTGGAAGGGAGGATGGGCAGTGGCCGACGCGCCGCGTGACATGATCGCCATCAAGAACCTGGTGAAGCACTTCGGTTACGTGCAGGCGGTAAACGGCGTCAGCCTGACGGTGGCGCAGGGCAAAGTGGTGGTGATCATCGGCCCCAGCGGCTCCGGCAAATCGACCGTGCTGCGCTGCATCAACCACCTAGAGTCGCCGACCGGCGGCGAGATCTGGGTCGACGGCATTAAGTTGACGCACGACCACAAGAACATCAACGCTATCCGCGCCGAAGTGGGCATCGTCTTTCAGCAGTTCAACCTCTTCCCGCACCTCACTGCCCTGGGGAACATCATGCTCGCGCAGCGCGTCGTGCGCAAGCGCAGGCGCGAGGAGGCTGCGCGCATCGCGCGGCAGCAGTTGGCGCGCGTCGGCATCCCTGAAAAGGCGGACGTGTACCCTGCCCAGTTATCCGGTGGCCAGCAGCAGCGCGTGGCGATCGCCCGCGCGCTGGCGATGAACCCCAAGATCATGCTGTTCGACGAGCCGACCTCGGCGCTCGACCCCGAGATGATCAAGGAAGTGCTCGACGTGATGCTGGCATTGGCGAAGGAAGGCATGACCATGGTCGTCGTCACCCACGAGATGGGCTTCGCGCGCAACGCCGCCGATGAGATCATCTTCATGGATCAGGGTCTCATCGTCGAACGCGGCACGCCGGACACCTTCTTCGGCAACCCCCGCGAAGAGCGCAC
>DASSFZ010000031.1:0-12165 GCA_035693785.1 Anaerolineae bacterium
TGAGATAATTCTTAAAGCCGCCCTGCGCCGCTGAACTTCAGGAACATCCACAGGAATCCCCACACGTTGATCACAACAGAGATGAGGAGCAATGCCCAGGCGAGGGAGGCTCGCCGCCTGTTCTCCCTGCTCAGGTCGGCAGTACCTCTGTAACCTGACGGCGTCATATCGCCGGAAAGGTCGAGAGCCGCAGACCCTCGACGAGCAAGACCAGGGGAGATGCGCGCCAACAACAACAGCCACATCGGCGCAGCGTCCATCCAGTACCGATACCCGAATTGGAGCGATCCGGTATTATGGTACATCCACAACGGGATCATCGTCGCCAGCAGGCCGAGCCACGCCGCGCGTGCGAGGGAATCGCGCTGCCGCGCGGCAAACAGCAGCGCGAACGCCGGGGTGACGATAAACAGGCTCATCCCTAGCGGATTCGGTGCGATGAGCGCGGATGGATCTGAGAGATTCACTCCGTCGAGCAGGTAGCTGCACAGGTCGTAGAGGATCGGCGGGACGTAGCCGTTGATTTCGGGCGGATTGGCGATGGACACGAAGAGGTTGCACGGCACAAAGCGCGGGTTGAACCCGCCATACTGAAGATACGCCGACGTGATATTCGGCGCGCCGGCCGCATATTGATAGCCGAAGTCGGCCGGCGATCCGAAGCGGGCCGCATTGTATAGGCCGTGCGCGGCGAGACCGAGCGCAATTGCGACTCCAAATGCGACGAAGGGACGAAATCGTTCCCGGCCGGCGTAGGCGCGCCAGATGAGCACGACGAAAAACGATGACGCAAAGAGCATCGTCGGCCGCGCGAACCCGGCGCAGGCGAGCAATAGCCCAGCGAAGAACCATCGTCCGGCGGATCGAATCCACGGCAATACCGAAAACTTCGCTCCGTGTCTCTGTGTCTCTGTGGCTGATAAACCCTCCGCGGAGAGTATCGCCCGCACCGACAGCAGCCCGAATAGCACTGCGACGACGTGCGCGTTGAACCACACCGATCCGAGCGACGCCAGATACAGATGCGGCGTCCCAAACGCGAAAAGGAGCGTGAGCCACCCGCGCCTGAAGATGGCCTGCACGAGCGCCACGTTCAACGCGCCGGCGACGACGCCGAACAGGATGTCGCTCACGCCCACGCCGAAGACGGCGACGACGGGCATCAACAAAATCGCCGGCATGGGCGATCCGGCGACGTAGGCGCGCTCGTCGACGACGAGCAGGTCGTAGGACGAGGGCGGCTGCTCCAGGTAGAGCTGGCCGTGCAGCATCGCGCCGGCGAGGTAAACGTAGTGCGGCGCGATCGATTGGCGGAACAGCGTCGGCCCGGCGGCGAAGCTGTAAAAGACGAGAGCGAGCAAGAAGGCCAGCGAGCCGGAGGAAACAGCCTTACGGCCAAGTGTCATTGAAGCTCTAACCACAAAGCCTGCCCTGAGCGGAGCCGAAGGGACACCAAGACACGAAGTTAGCCCTCAATTTCTTGGTGTCTTCGTGTCTTAGTGGTTTAGTCCCGACAATGTTTGGACAGGCTCTCAGATGTGCTTGCGGCGGCGGTTGACGAGCCACGCACTCAAGGCGACCCCAGCGGCGAGGCCCAGCACGAGAAGTCCCGCCACAGACGACGCACCCTCGGCCAGCATGTCCAGCACAGCCAGTGTTGGGGTCGGCGTCGGCGCAGGCGTCATTGTCGCCGTCGCTGTCGCGGTGGCCGTCTTCGTCGGCGTCGAGGTCGGTGTCCTTGTCGCGGTGGGAGTGCGCGTCGGCGTCGAGGACGGCTCAGGCGTGGCCGTGACGCCCGCCGCTTCCGCCGCTAACGTGACGGGTAACGCCGCCGGCAATTCCGTGGCCGAGCCTTCCTCGACGAGGATCAACGGCGCGCCGCCGAGTGCGCAGCCGTGCTTTGGATCGTTGCACAGCGCAGCAGGCAGCGTCAGTTGGTACGCGCCGTCGACCGGCGTGATCGTGTGCGCCTGGCCGAGGTGCGTGACGAGCAGCGCCCGCGACGCAAGCGCGGGCAACGACACCGGAACGTCCTCCCCGCCGCGCGCCCACAGCACGCGCGCGACCTTGTCTCCGCGATCCAGCGTGACGATCGCGTGCGACTCTGCCCGATCCATCCTTGCCGATCGCGCGCCGGCGAAGTGCGTGATCGCCGCGCGCAGCGCCTCGAAGGCGGGCCGGCGCGAGCCGTCGGCGCGGATCATGCCGTAAGGCTCGTAGCCGGGCGGATAGCCAGGGTAGTCGCTGAGCTTGTACACGGCGATCCGCTGCGCGCCGGCCGCCAGCCCCTGCGCAAGGGCCTGTACGATGAAGCCGGCCTGCTGGTCGAGCGTGACCGTCCAGTCGGGAATCGTCCATGGGTTGAGCGGGTCGTCGTACGGCGCGGCGTTCGTCTCGTTGATCCAAATCGGCTGAGACAGGCCGTTGCGCCGCAGCAGCGCGGCGAATTGTGCGGTGATGTCGTACACGCTGTCGGTCGTGAAGTAGATGTGCAGCGAGACGGCGTCGAAGTAGAAGTTGTTCGCGGCAGCGTCGGGGTCCTTGCGCGCTTCGTCGATGTAGCGCTGCAAGTAGAGCGGCCGCTTGTTGACGACGTCGTGCCAGTAGGTCAGCCCGGCGAAGTGAATCACTGCGCCAGGGTTCTCCTGCCTGGCGACGAGGTACGCGACCTTCGTCAACCGCACGAAATCGGCGACCGTGCCTTCCCACTGCACGCCGTATTCGCCCGGCGCGATGTCCGGCTCGTTCCAGATAATCCAGTGGTCGATGCGGCCGGCGTAACGCCGCACGACGGTGCGCACGAACGTCGCCCACAGGTTGCCCGGATCGTCGATCGGCAGATAAAGCCCGCGCGGCACGCCCGCGCCCAGCGCCCCGTCGGTCGCCCATTTGGGCGTGCCCTCGATCAGGCCGACGACCTGCCTCCCGTGCGCCGCCGCGTCCGCCAGCCAGCCATCCTCGACGTGAAACACGTTCCAGTCGTCAGCGCTGTAAGGCTGAAGCTGGCTCCAGAAGAAAATGATGCGCTCCCAGCCCAGGCCCAGCCCGGCGGCTTCGGCCGGCGCGCGAAACGCCTCCACCGCACCGAAACGCGGGTCAGGCGGGTCAGCTTGCGCAGAGATCAGGTCCGTTACACCGAGCGTTACTAGGAGGAAGGGAAGACAGGATCGGAAAATGTAGATAAAGGAATTACGCCTTCGCACATTCTTCATTCATCATTCCACATTCGCTTTGTACCACTCGTAAAAGCGGGCCATGCCGTCCGCGATCGACACGCGGGGATGATAATCCAGCATCCGCCCCGCCTTGGACGTGTCCGAGTACGTAATCGACGGCTCCGTATCGGGCAACGGCGCGTACTGGACGACGGCCCGGCGGCCGGCCAGCTCTTCGATGATGTCGATGAAATCGTTCAGGACGACAGGCTGGCCGCGGCCCAGATTGAAAATCTCGTAGTCGTAGTCGGCGTCGAGCGCGGCGATCACGCCGTCGACCGTGTCGTCGATGTACGTCCAGTCGCGCTGCGGGCGGCCCTCGTCGAAGACCGTGATCGGCTCGCCGCGCAGGATGCGCTGCATAAAGTGAAACGGCATCATATCCGGCCTGCCGCGCGGCCCGTACACGTTGAAGAAGCGCAGCACCCGGCACTTCAGCCCATAAGCGGTGTGATACGCGTGCGCCAGCACCTCGCCGGCCTTCTTCGTCGCCGGGTAGGGCGCCAGCGACCGGTCGGTCGAGTCGGTCTCGACGAACGGAATTTTGTCTGCCCGGCCGTACACGCTCGACGTAGAGGCGAATACGAAGTGGGGCGCGTCGTGCTTGCGCGCGGCCTCCAGCAGGTTTTGCGTGCCTCGCATGTTCACGTCGAAGTAGAGCGCGGGCTGCTTCAACGAGATGCGCACGTTCGCCATGGCCGCAATGTGAACGATCCGATCGAACTTTTCGGCGGCGAACAGCGCATCCATCGCGTCCGCGTCTCGAATGTCCGCCTCGACGACGCGTGCGCTCGGGTACGCAGACAGGATCGCCGCGTTCGCGCGCTTGCGCGCCGGACTGTAGAAGTCGTTGAAATCGTCGAGCGCGACGACCGTATCGCCGCGCCGCAGCAATCGCTCGGCGACGTGGCTGCCGATGAAGCCCGCGCCGCCCGTGATCAGAACTCTCAAGGTCCCACTCCGTGCGTCAGGTGACCTGCGAAGAGGATGTGTGACACGTGATACGTGATGCGTGACACGTGACAATGATCTCACGCAACACGCAACACGCTTCACGCATCACGCCTGCCCCGGCTGCAAATCCTTGATATTCAACTGCAGACGCTGCTCGCCGTTCCAGGTGTTAAGCTCCACGGTATAGACGACGTCGATCGTATCGGTCACGTAATTCAGGCGGTCGCCCATGCGAAAGGCGATAGCATCCCAGTTGCGACCGTTCTCGTCGAGCAGCGTGAGCTTGAGGTGCGCGCCATCCTTGAGCGCCCGCACGCCGCGCACGCGAATGTCCCGGCTGACGAAGACGGGCTGCGGATTCTGCATGCCGTACGGCTCCAACCGCGCCAGATGCCTGACCATCTCGTACGTCAACGTGGACAGGCGCACGAGCGCATCCGCCTTGAGCACGGGCGACCAATCCCCCTCGGCTTGCCGGGCTGCGGCGATCGAGGTGAGCCGCGCTTTCAGCTCGTCTATGCAATCCAGCGCGACGCTGAATCCGGCGGCGGCGGCGTGACCGCCGTGTTTGACGAGCAGGTCCTTGCACTCGTCCAGCGCGTGCGTGATGTGAAACTGCGGGATGCTGCGCGCCGAGCCGCGCGCCTCGCCCTCGCCGACGCTCATGACGATCGCCGGCCGGTGATACACTTCGACCAGGCGGCTGGCAGCCAGCCCGATCACGCCCGGCGAGAAGCCCGCGCTCGCGGCGAAGAGAATCGGCGCCTCGGGATCGCCGGCGAGCGCCTGGGCGGCGGCCGCATCGACCATCTCGGCTGTGAGGCGCTGCCGCTCGCGGTTCTGCTCGTTGAGCTGGTAGGCGAACTGTGCCGCCTGCTCGACGCTCGGGCTGACGAGCAACTGGTATGCAGCGCGCGCATGCTCGACGCGGCCGGCGGCGTTCAGGCGCGGCCCGAGCGAGTAGCCGATGCTGCCAGCATCCAGCTCGCCGGGCTGCTGGCCGGCCACGTTGCACAATGCCACCACCCCGGGCCGGGACCCGGCATTCATCAATCGCAGTCCGCGCCGCACCATGTCCCGGTTCTCGCCGACGAGCGGCGCCAGATCGGCGACCGTGCCCAGCGCCACCAGGTCGAGCAGGTCGTCGATCGGAAACGGCAGGCTGCTGCCGTCGCGGGCCAGCTCCCACGCCAGCGCCTGCGCCAGTCGAAACGCCAGGCCGACGCCGGCCAGGTGCTTGTCGGGATACGGGCAGCCGGGCTGCTTGGGGTTGATCAACGCCCGGGCCGCCGGCAGCCGATCGCCCTCCGGCTCGTGATGATCGGTCACGATCACGTCGAGGCCGAGCCGATTGGCGTGCGCGACCTCGTCGAGCGCGCGCGCGCCGCAATCGACCGTGACGACGACCTGCGCGCCCTGCGCAGAGAGCTTGCCGAGCGCGCCCGCGTTGAGGCCGTAGCCTTCCTCGAAGCGGTCGGGGATGTAGGGCGTGACGTTCGCGCCCCAACCGCGCAGCGCCTGCGTCAGCAGCGCCGTAGCCGTGACGCCATCCACGTCGTAGTCGCCGTAAACGGCGATCGGCTCATTCTGCACAATGGCGCGGCGGAGGCGTACGACGGCGTCGCCCATGCCTTTGAGCAGGAAAGGATCGGCTGGCGGCGCATCGTCGCCGAGGAACTCGGCGATAGGGCCCGGTTCCTTCAAGCCACGGTTATACAGCACCTGGACGAGAAGCGGCGGCAGGTCGGGCAAGAGGGCAAAATGGCCGGCAGGCGCCCGAGGGGCGATTTCCCAACGCTTTTTGAGTCGCGAGACGGGTTCCGCGCGAGGTTCGGTGGACGCAGGGGGTGGGTTGTCGCTGAGCATGGGATGTCGGGCGCGAACTGGACAGTGAGCAGTAATCAGTGATCAGTAATCGGTAATTGGTAATTGGTGAGGAGTGGGGTGTTGCTCGCCATGAGAATCTGGCGCAAACCCACGCCGGGCTGCGGTCTACGGCTGGCGGCAATAGTAGCACGGATTTGCGCGCTTTTCAACTTGCGTTATACTTGGTTCACAGCTTTTCCAGAGTCGCTCAAGCCGCCGTCCCCGGTGGCGAGGGCGTCATAAGACCCGTGCCGAGGCCTGCCCTGAACCGGGCGAAGGGACGGCGCGGTGAGCATCATTACTTGACTTTGGAAAAGCCTGATACTTGGTCGCGTGTGAGCGAATTCGGGTTCCAGGGATAGCCTGATGTCTCGCCTGCAAGCCATCGCCCTCGCCGGCATCATCGCGGTTTCGGCTGCGCTCGCCCTTTCGCTGCTCATGGTTGCGAGTGCCCAGGCCGCGCCGGGCCTGTCCAACGTTGCGGCACACGGCCAGGCCTTAGGGGTGACAGCGGGGAGTGCTCCGGGAGTGACCGGCTTTGAGCTTACCAGGCCGGGTAAACATGATCCGTTGTCAATCGAATCCATTATTGCTGCCCAGACGCCGCTCACCTGCACGTATACGGTGACGACGCCTGTGAGCGACGTGACCAATAATTTCGCGTTCACCAACGCGGCCGCCCTGTTTACCTACAACAACCTTACGCTATTGCCGTCGAACGCCCCGGCTTCACCTTCCTCACCTCTCACAGTCACCGTTGCAACGCAATACTTCAGAGTCGATGCTCTGCAAGGCTTCCATTATCTCGTCTCAGCGATTCCAAACTCGCTGAGTAGCTACAATCTACTCATCGTCGTTTACAACGTGAGTCAGACGCCAATCCTCACCAGTACCAAATCGCTCGGCAGCTTGTCGGCCAGTGTCGATTTTGTGCCTTCCAGCTCAGGCACATATTATTTCGCCATATCTCACATCGCTTCGAACTGCCCCTCTGGAACGTACAAATTGACCGCCGACGGCCCGTTAGCGAATACTGCCACGCCAACGCGCACACCCGGCCCAAGCGCCACGCCGACGAGTCCAGTGACGCCAATTCCCGGCGCAGATCGCTTCGAGCCGAATTTCAACTTCGACAGGGCCAGTCTTCTTGCCTTAGACGTCAAGTACACCAACCTCAACTTCGCGCCGTGGGCCGGCTCCGATCCAAACGCGCCGGACAACGACTTCTACAAGGTGTACGTCAAGCCCGGGCTGCTCGTCACGTGCGAGACGCTCGAACTGGGCCCGGGTGTGGATACCAACTTGATCCTGTACGACAACAACACCAACGGTATTGGCGGCAGTGAGGACATCGACCGCGCCAGTGGCAATTTCGCCAGCCGCCTGACGTACTACGTCACGTACGAAGGCTGGCTGTACGCGCTCGTCGGAAACGTGTATCAAATCGACCCGACGGTCGCCGCAAGTTACTCTTACAGTTTTCAATGCTACATTGGCGGCGGTCCGACGGCCACCCCGACTGTGACTCGAATCCCCGTGACGCCGCCGACGCCTATCCCGACCAACACGCCCACGCCGTCGCTCGTTCCGACTCTTACACCCACACCCACGCCGACGCCGCCGTTCATCGTCGTGAACGAAGTGGCGACGGCGACACCAGTCGGGCAGCAGACCGTCGTGGTGCCGATCAGCCTGGTGGTCTACTACGATCTCAACGACAATCGCAGTCCTGATCCCGGCGAAGGCGTCGTCGGCATCTCGGCCCGCGTGATCGACGTGATCACCGGCCAGGAGCTGCGGCATGGTTTCACCGACGCGAACGGATTCGTCTCGCTCACGACGCAGGCGACCGGCGTGGTGAGGCTGGTTGTGCCCTATCTGAGCTACTCGGTGGTGATACAGCCGTCGGGCAGTCAAATCACACTGCGCATCGCGCCATCTGGCCTGCCGGATTCGATCCCCTGACGAGGAGCCTCTGTGCATAACCCTCAGCCCGATGCGGATGAAGCGCCGGTCGAATTGACGCCCGGCGCCGGCGGCCCGTCGGGCTTCCAATCCATGTGGGGAAATCCTCGGCATCGCCGGCGCTTGATCCTGGGTGGCATTGCCGGCGTCTTGGTCATCCTCCTGATCGTACTGCTGTCCTCGCAGGGCGGCCGGCCATCCCCGGAGGCCACTCCCACACCCAGCGATCTAACCGCCGTGCCGGTGACCCTGTCGATCAAGGACAGGTCTTTTACGGTTGCGCCGGTCACGGTCACCGACGGCCCCTGGCGCGTCAGCCAGGGAGACGCCAGCAGCGCCGAATGGATATACGGCACGGTGATCAATTACATCTTCGGACTGCTCCCGACCCCCGAGACGACTGAACTGATGGAAGGCCTGGCCGATGACGATCGGATTACACTCGACATGAGCACAGGAGGCCAACTGTCCTTCCGCGTGTCGGGCCGCCAACGCGTCCCGGGAGACGCGGTGCCGGACCTGTTTCAGCAGACGCGTCCGGGAATTACGCTGGTGCTGTTGCGCGAGGGCGGCGACGAGCGCCTGGTGGTCACCGGCCTGTATGATGCCGATCTCGAGTCGCTTAGCGCGCCCGGCACCAGCCGGGTGCCTGTCGGCATGCCCGCGCAAGTCGACAAATGGCGCGTCACTGTGTTGTCGGGCCAGCTCGCGCCCGACCCGACCAATCCGGCGCAAGCCAATTACTACGTCAACTTCACCGTCGAGTATTTGGGCGACCAGCCGGTCAGCTCCGATACATTCGAAATGACGCTGATGGACGGCGTCGGCGTGGCATACGATTTCGATCCGCAGGTCAGCCGGCTCAGCGCCTATTCCCCGCCCGGCGGGCTGGTCGCCCCACGCAACCCAACGCCGTTCACCGCAGGCTATCGGGTGTCAACTGACATACCAGGCCCGACGCTCGAATGGGTCTTCAAGCCCACGCCAGGTACGGTCCAGCCGGCGCGCTTCGAGGTGCCGATCGTTCGCCCCACACCCACGCCTGAGCCTAAGACGCAGATCACGGTACAGATCAACGGCGCTTCGCTGAGCACGGATCAGACGCTGCTCGTGGTTACCGGCGGCATTGGCAATCCCACCGACCAGTCCGTGTCGATCGGCCCGGCCGACATTAGCCTGAGCACACCCGATAACGTCTTCAGCGATGTGCGCACCGCCGAGCCGGCGCTCCCGTGGACCATCGGGCCGGGCCAGACGATGGCCTTCCGGCTGGAGTTCAATCGTCCGCCCGGCTTCGCCGCCATCCTGCGCATTGTCACGCAGCGGTTCGAGTTCAGCGGGCTGCGATAAGCAGCGGATGAGCAGCGGATAAACGGATACCAAAGCCCCCGGTTTCCCGCCGAAACCGGGGGCTTTCTTGCGCATCGCACGATAAGCGATACGCGATAGGCGATACGCGCTCACACTTGGGCGAAGAACTCCTCTTCGATCTCTTTTGACGACGGGTAGCTCTCACAACGCATGTGCCGCGCAAAGATGGGATGCGTCTCGCGCAGAATCTCGACCATGCGCACGGCGATGCGCCGGTAGGAGAAGTGGCCGTTGGGCGCGCCGCGCAGGCGGCAGAAGTGGAAGGCTTCGCGCAGGTTCAGCGTGAGCAGGACGCGCCGGTTGAACGCGTTGGCGACCAGGTACGAGGCTTCGTTCGGGAAATCGCGCGCGATGACACGGTACGCGTCGATCGATTGATCGAGCGTGCGGCAGTAAAGATCCCGAAGGCCGGCTTCGTCGATCACGCGCGGGATGGCGTAGCCCAGATCGACCGTCAGCGCCTGCGGCGTTTGCGTCATCATCCGGTGTCGCTTCACGTCGAAGTATGCGCCGTTGTCCATCACGCAGTCAAACGTGTACGTGGCGTGCTCCAGCTCCCGCAGCGGGGTGTCGAAATCGCCGCGCTCCCTCAGCACGACGTCGACGACCTGTGCGCGTTCCTCGACGCTCATCGCCCGCGCGCGCGACAGGGCGTCTACGAAGCTCATCCCGCTCGCGAGATACAGGCACGCCGCCACGAATTTCGCCTCGGCGTCGCGGTCGTAATCAACGAGGATTAGAGGATGGAGATTAGAGGTTGGAGATTGGAGATTGGAGATTGGACGGGCCAGGTCTCCAACTTCCAACCACCAACCTCCAACCTCCAACTTCCAACTTCCAGCTTCCAGCTTCCAGCTTCGCCACGTAATCGCTGTGATCGGCATACTTGAGCAGGGTAGGCGCCTCGGCTGACGCGACGCGCCTGACTTCCGCGCCGATGTCGCGCACTTCCTCCAGCGGGTGTGAGAGCATCTTGGTAATAGCGTGCTCCATCACGCGCGCGTTGGCCGTCATGCCCACGTTGGCGAGCGTCGCCGACGGCAGCAGGAAGCGGCAGTTGTCGATCCACTTGCTGCGAATGCGGCCTTCGTGCTTCTTCTCGCTCTCGCCTTCCTTGCGCGGATACTGCTCGCGTATCACCTGCCTCACCGGCTCGATGCTGTCGAAATAGGCGTCGAACAGCGCGTGAATCGTATCCCGGTACAGGCCGGCGTGCTTCGACGCCGCGATCTTCGGCGGCGTGTAGTACCCGTCCCGTTCGAACACCTGGTAACGCGTCGACTTCTCGGTGTACGAGGCCAGGCGGTTGCTCTCGATGCACTCGACGGCCAGCCGCGACACGTTCTCGAAGGCGACGTGCAGCACGGCATGCTCTGCGACGGAGGCGTGACCATAGCCGACGACCCATTTCTCGTGGAATTCTGCTGACTTCTCGTCGGTCAGCTCGGCCGCGATGTCGCGGAAGGATTCCGGCGATCGGCTGGTTTTGGCGAACGCGACGGCGATCACTTCAGGACTGAGCATTTTGGGGCTTAACAGGTAAATGTCGCGGGCCTTGGTCATGTCGGTATTCTCCGTGTTCATCCGCGTCCCAAAATCTTCCTGGCCTGCTCGACGTCCGTCTTGATTTGCTTCACCAGGGCATCCAGGCCGGGGAAACGGCGCTCGTCGCGCAAGCGCGCGACGAAGTCGAGCGCGACGCTCGTACCGTAGATATCCCGGTCGAAATCGAGCAGGTGTGCTTCGACCGTGGGAAGTGAATCGTCCGCCACCGTCGGTCTCACGCCGATGTTGGCGGCTGCGCCGAATTTCGCATCGCCGATCCACGCCCAGCACGCATACACACCATTGGCCGGAACGGCGTGATCCTTCCAGACGTCGAGGTTGGCCGTCGGCACGCCGATCGCTCGGCCTCGCTTGTCCCCCTCGACCACCATCCCGCTCAGTCGAAACGGCCGGCCCAGCCATTGGGCGGCCAGCGCCACGTCTCCCGCACGCAGCGCCCGCCGGATGCCCGTGCTGCTGATTGTCTCGCCGTCGTTGGTGAGCGCATCGATCGCCACGACGTCGAAGCCGCGCTCCGGCCCTGTGCGCCTGAGGAAGTCGACCGTCCCTTCGCGCTGGTAACCGAATGCAAAGTCGTAGCCGACGTGCACTTCGCGCATGCGCAGATGCTCGACGAGCATCGACACGTAGTCGGCAGCCCGCGTGCGCGCCGTTTCGAGCGTGAACGGCATGACGACCAGCAGATCGATCCCGGCGGCATCCAGCACGGCAATCTTTTCTTCGGTGGAGGTCAGATAGAACGGCTCGGCGCGGCCCAGCACGACACTGGGATGCGGAAAAAACGTCACGACGACCGAAGCGCGACCGCGCCCGGCAGCCGCGCGCCGCACGCTGTCGATCACGACGCGGTGCCCGCGATGGACTCCGTCGAAGGCGCCGATCGTGACGACGCTATCCACGTCGAGCCGGGCGTCCGAAAGAGAGTAAATGACTCGCATCAAGCGTCACCCTTCTCGCCGGCCGGATCGTGCGGCGAGGGCGCAGACGTCAGGATCTTCTCAGGCCGCAGCTCGTTGCGCTGTGCATCCCACCGCATCAGCCCGACGACCCGGCCCGCCGGGTCGTAGACGCGAAACAGGTCGGCGCTGGCATGCGTAGGGGCAAGGCTCGCCCTTGCCCAGGTCCCCGGAATCGACATGCCGTGGCGCGCTCGTGCGGCATCGCTCTCGCCAATCGTGACCGCCGGAAAGGCGGCCAGCCCTGCATCGAGCGGCCGGAGCAGCGACGG